>JANPDO010000412.1:0-19842 GCA_031431535.1 Chloroflexota bacterium | reverse complement strand
CTGGAGGACGGTCCGTCGCAGGCGCCGCCTAACGGAACGTACACGTCGAGGTCTGACCGATGGCCGAGATACGACCCGTGCTCGAGTGCCGTGACCTGCGTAAGCGGTACGGTGAACGGACCGCGGTCGACGGCATCAGCTTCGAGATCGCACCCGGCGAGACCTACGGGCTCCTGGGTCCAAACGGCGCGGGCAAGACCACGACGATCTCGATGGTCTGCGGGCTGCTTCGCCGCGACGGCGGCGAGGTGTTCGTGGCCGGCCGCCCGGTCGACACGGGGGCGACCGAGGCGAAGGCCTCGATCGGCTACGTCCCGCAGGACTTGGCGATCTACCCGGATCTGACGGCGCGAGAGAACCTCCAGTTCTTCGGTCGATTGCAGCGCCTGGGCGGTCGTGAACTCGACCGGCGTGTCGATGAGATCCTGGCCCTGACCGATCTGGCCGACCGCGCCAAGGACCGCGTCGACAGCTTCTCCGGCGGGATGAAGCGCCGGCTGAACATCGGCATCGGGCTCCTCCACAAACCGGCGCTCCTGGTGCTCGACGAGCCGACCGTCGGCGTCGATCCGCAGAGCCGGAATGCGATCCTCTCGAGCGTCGCGGATCTCGGCCGCGAGGGGATGGCAGTCCTCTACACCACGCACTACATGGAGGAGGCGGAGCGGCTCTGCGACCGCATCGGGATCATCGACGAGGGCCGGATCAGGGCCGAGGGCACCCGTCGCGAGTTGGTCGCACTGGTCGGTCAGAAGGACCGCGTGGAGCTGGTCGCGAGCGGGGCCGTGGGGCCGGCGACCATCGCTCTCGAGGCGCTCGACTTCGTCGAGGGAGCCACCCGCGGGGACGGAACGATCGAGCTCGTCGTCGACGAGGCGCGGAACCACCTCCCGAGCATCCTCGAGACGGCTGCGAGCCAGGGCGCGATCATCAAGAGCGTCGAGGTCGTCGAGCCAGACTTGGAGGCCGTCTTCCTCCACCTGACCGGCAAGGCCCTGCGGGACTGACGCGTGCGCGCAGCGATCGTCATCGCCGTCAAGGACCTGCGTCAGAAGATCGGCGATCGCTCGGCCCTGTTCCTGGCGATCCTGGCACCGCTCGGACTGGCGTTCCTGTTCTCCCTCATGATCCCCAGCCAGGAAGGCTTCCACACGGCCTATGTGGTGGTCGACCTCGACGGTGGCCCGATCGCCCAGGGGCTGCGCGCCGGTCCACTCCGGGGCCTCGCCGATGCTGACGTGGCGACGATCACGATCGCCGATTCGGAGGCGGTGGCCCGGGCGCAGGTGGATGCCGGCGATGTCGACGCGGCGATCATCATTCCGGCCGGCTTCTCCGACGCAATCCAGGCGGGCGAGTCGGCGCAGCTCCTGGTCATCGGCGGTCCCGCGACCCTGTCTGTGGAGATCGCCCGCTCGGTGCTGGCTGGATTCGGCAGCGAGGTCACCGCTGTACATGTTGGCGTGCGCGCCGCGCTGGGCGCCACCGGATCGGCCCCCGAGCCATCGCTCCTGGCGCGCCTCGCCCAGGACGCCTTGGCGATCCCTGCGCCGATCGTCGTGTCCGCCGACGCGACGGCCGAACGCCAGGCCTCCGGGACGACCTACTACGGCGCGTCGATGGCGGTGCTGTTCGTCTTCTTCGCCGCACAGTTCGGCGTCGTCGGGCTGCTGGCCGAGCGACGGACCGGCACGCTGGCGCGGATGCTTGCCTCGCCGGTCGGACCGAGCGCGATCCTGTTCGGCAAGGTGCTCGTCAGCCTGGTCCTGGCAATCGTTTCGATGAGCGTCATGGTCACGGCAACCACGCTCTTCCTGGGCGCCAGCTGGGGCAACCCGTTGGCCGTCGCCGGGCTCGTGCTGGCGATGGCGATCGCGGCCACTGGCATCGCGACGCTCCTCGTGGGGTTCGCCAGGACCGAGGAGCGGGCCGGCGGCGGCATCGCCATCGTGGCACTGACGCTCGCGGTGCTGGGCGGATCCTTCTTCCCGCTTTCCCAGGCGCCCGAAGGCCTCGCCTCGCTCAGCCTGCTGACGCCGCACGCCTGGTTCATTCGCGGGATCAACGATCTTGCCGCCGGCGGTGGCATCGAGACCGTCGCCGGATCCATCCTCGTGCTGCTCGGGGTCGGTGTCGTCACGGGTGGGATCGGACTGATGCGAGCGCGACGGGTGGTAACGCCGTGAGAGCTCTCGCGATCGCCGCGGTCAACCTGCGGCGCCTGTTCCGCGATCGGATGGGCTTGTTCTTCATCTTCGTCCTGCCGGTCGTCCTCATCGTCGTGCTCGGCACCGTGTTCGGCGGTCGCACGGCACCCCGGCTCGGCATCTTCGTCGTCGACGCTGGCCCACTCGCCACCGAGCTGGTCGAAGCGATCCGCGAGGGCGAAATGAAGCTTGAAGTCAGGACGCCGCCCGACGAGGCCCGCCTGCAAGCCGCAGTCGAGGATGGCTCGCTCGAACTCGGGCTCGTCGTGCCGGCGGGCTACGATGCCGCCCTGCGCGACGGAGGCCGCGCCGAGGTGAGGGTCATCGGTCTTCCGACCACGGCCCTGTCAGCCCTCCGTCGCGCCGTGGACACGGCCGTCGCCGGGCAGGCGGCCCGGGTCCGGGCAGCGCGCCTCGTGCAGGCGGAGGCTGGCATCCCGTTCGACGCGGCCCTCGGTATCGCCACCGACGTCCAGGCTTCAACGCCCGGGATCGAGGTGACCGTCGAGCGGATCGGTGAGGGCATCTTCCCTGAAGGCACGACGGCGTTCGCGCCCGGCGCCCAGAGCCAGCTCGTGCTGTTCATGTTCCTGACGTCGATGACGGCGGCGACCCAGATCATCCTGAGCCGCCAGCTCGGCGTGTCGCGGCGGATGCTGGCCGCACCCATCGGCGTCTCCACGATCGTGGTCGGCGAGGTCCTGGGTCGCTTCGGGGTGGCGATGGTCCAGGGACTGTTCATCGTGTTCCTGTCGGCGCTCGTGTTCGGCGTGTCGTGGGGCGATCCACTCGCTGCCGGGATGGTCGTGATCGTTTTCGCGCTGGTCGGGACCGGAGCGGCGATGGTCGTCGGGGTGTTCGCGAACGATGTGGACCAGGCCGGCTCACTCGGCGTCATGGCCGGGATGCTGCTCGGGGCCCTGGGGGGCGCAATGGTGCCGCTCGAGATCTTCCCCGAGCCGATGCACACGATTGCCTACCTGACCCCGCAGGCCTGGGCGATCCAGGGGCTCCGCACCATCGGGTTGCGCGGAGGCGGCGTTGCCGGCATCCTGCCCGAGCTCGCCGTCCTTGGCGTGTTCGCGGTGGGATTGATGACACTTGGGACCTGGCGGTTCCGACGGGTGCTCTCACGCTGACGGACGGCCGCAGGAGCGGACGGCGGCGGGCGGCGGTGCCGCTCGACCCTGGGCGGCGACCCGGTCAGGTGCCCCGATCTGGCAAGGGTTGTCCGACCACCGGTTCATCGGTCACGTAGGCCGACCGCATGGGCCGGTCCCACCAGGACGGCGGCGCCATGTCAGGCGCGCCAGACCGAGCAGGGCGGCGTCATAGTTCACCCGCCAGCCGTTGAAGTCGAGCCAGGCCTGGTCGCGGTCGGCCCTGAGCTCGATACCGGCATTCTCCAGGACGGCGCAGACCTCGTCGAAACGGGCCCGGCTGATGCTCGTCGGGTCGTCCTGCTTCGGCTTGATCGGATAGGGGATCCGGAAGAAATCGGCCACGCGCTGCATGGCCAGATAGCCAGCGCGGATGCACAGGTCGGCCTGGACATCCATAGGCATCTCGACCACGGAGCGGGTCAGGGCCGCGGTATCCATGATCGCGCCCGCCGCGTTGACCCACGAGAGCTCTGACCGCTGTGATCGATAGAGCGACAGGACCGGCAGCGAAGTGTGCGTCTCCTCGAGCTCCGCGAACCACTGCTCCCAGCGCAGCCACATCTCATGGAGCTCGTCGAGGCCACGCAGGCGATCGAACCGGGTCAGCAGGACCAGCGGGGACGGCGGTGTGTCCGCGCGTACCTCGAGCAGGTTGACGAGCAGCTCGCGCCGCGAGAAGGCCGAATAGATGGTCGGCAGATACGAGATGAGGAGGGCGATCAGGATCAGGCCGAGGATCGCCTCGGAGAACACCAGCAGGGTCGCCCCGGGCACGTCGGACGCGGCGAAGCCCAGCGTCAGCAGAGACGAGCCACTGAGCCGAACCGCCTCGCCGATTTCGCGTCCGAGGTCGCCGTCGAGGAGTGGACCGCCGACAGGGGTGCCCGCGCCGACGCCGATCGCCCAGTACATCGCCGCATAGCCGATGCCTACCAGGACCAGCCAGTAGACGAGGACGACGAGCAGGGCCGTCGGCGCGTAGTAGGCGTGAAGCCGATCACGGACCGCATATGGCTTGCTCGGCGGGGCGATCGTGTCGATGACCCAGCGGAAGACCCGGAACGGGAACCTGGACAGGCGGGCATTGGAGCCGCGGGGCAGGAGCACCCCGCGGATGGCCCCCAGCATCGTGCGTGCGACGAGGGCGAGGCCAAGGAAGAAGACAACGAGGCGGACGAGGGTCTCGGTGGCTGGCACCAGGGAAGAGTAGGCGACGCATCGTGGCTGATGCCTGGTCCGCGCCGTCGGGATCCCGCCCTGACCTCACCCCGGCTTGCGAGGTCCCATTCCCCGTCGCCGTCGTCGGACGGCGCCGGGGATCCAAGGCCTGTGGATGCTCTCAGGCGCGGAGCCCCACGCTGGCAAGCTCCGCCCGGGCGAGCCGATCGTGGCGGCCACCGACCCAGTCGCCGAATGGATCCGGCGTGAACTCGAGCAGTGTCGAGTAGTCGAGCCGGCTGAAGGCCCGCATCGCCAGCGCCCGCTCAATCTGGGCGTTGGCGACGACGGGTGCCGCGCGGATGGCTCGGTGGCCGGCTCGGAGCCGCCGCAACCGCTCCCAGCGCCAGGGGAGATAGCGCGTCAGCCATGGCGTCAGGGTCACGAGGGCGAGCAGCAGGGCGAGCACGGCCGCTACCACGACGATGAACTGCTCCAGCTGCGTGCCGAAGTCGGACAGCGGCCGACCGGCGCCGGCGAAAGCGTCACGAGCAATGGCGCGGAGCTGCGACCCGACGAGCGGCAGTCCCGCCAGCAAGTCGCCCAGCTCGCGCCCTCCCTGGACCATGGTCTGGCCGCCGGTGCGGATAGTCCGGCCGGCCTCGGCGAAGCCGGACAGGAACTGGAACAGCTGCCAGGTGATGTTCCCCCAGAACACCAACCACAGGAGCGCCGCGCCGTCCGCGACCTGTTCCTTCCGCCGCGCGACCGGCAGCTCGCTCCACATCTTGATCATCGTGGCCTCCCGCCTCCGCTGGCTCGTCTTCCCGTTTAGCATACGTACGGCCCCGCTCGGCACGTCGATGGCGATCCCTGGTGGGGATTGGACAGATCGCGCCGAGATGGCCTCTGGCGGGGTCCAGTACGTGCCGCCCGGGAGGCGTGATGATGGAGGAGTCTCGGCCCCTCAGCCTGCGTGGGGGTTTGCATCGGTTGAGCCGAGGGCTCATCGCCTATGGCATCATCGGGCTCGTGGTCGCGGCGATCGGGTTCGGCGCGATGGTCTGGGTGAATGGCCGCATCAGCGACCTGCGCGTCGAAGCCGAGGTGACTGCCACTCGGCTGGCGACCACGGTGGGGCTCGCCGCGACGGTGCTCCGCGGCGCGTCAACGACCGCCCGGTCGTTCAGCGAGACGCTCGATCAGGCGGCGGAGGCCGTGTCAGCCGCAGCCCCGACGATGACCGAGACGAGGTCCGACCTGTCCGCCCTCGAGGCGCAGCTTCGCTCGGTCAACATCCTCGGGGCGACGCCATTGTTGTCGCCGGCGGACGCGGTCGGACGGATCGCCGTCAGCCTGGAAGGCCTCGATACGCAGCTGTCGTTGATCGCCATCGATCTCAGGGGAAACCGGGACGCGCTGGCCGCCAACGCGGCCTCGCTCAACCAGCTGGGCGACAGCACCAGGGCGCTCGGCACCCGCCTGGGCCCGAGTGTCGGCCAGGACGCATTCGGCGAGGTCCAGCAGGTCATCGCCATCGCGCTGCTCATGTTCGCGGCATGGTCGTTCGTGCCGGCGGTAGGGGCGCTCGCGCTCGGTGTGTGGCTGAGGCGTGAGCTGGGTCGGTCGCAGTCGGCGTGAGGGACCGGCTCGACCAGGATCTGCCCACCCGGATCGGCGAAATCGGCTCCACCTTCCGGACCCGGGCGAGCTGGCGGCCTCAGCCCCGCAAAGCGACCCTGCTGGACGACCTGGTTGCCGATCTGCTGCCCGATGCCACCGGCGTTGGGATCAGGCCCATATGTGTGGGGGGTCAGCCGGCGATTGTCACCTACGGCTTGCGGACCCGCTCGCCGTTGGGTGCGATGCCGCCGTGCGCCGCTCATAACTTCGAACCGTGATCGCCTGCATGATCGCGATGAGCATCGCGACCGCGGCCAGCAATAGCCCGCCTGCCACGAGTGGCCCGATCACCCAGCACGCGAGCGCGACCACGGCGACGACCACGACGCGTTCCGGTGCCAGGCGACGGACCACCTGCCATTGGAGCCCCAGGAGACCACCGACGAATGCGGCCACGGCGCCGGCCAGGACCGCCAGGTCACCGGTGCCCAGCGGGTCGGTCGGGTGGCCCACGGCATGCTTGGCAGCCACGGCGAACAGCACCAGGCCAAAGACGATCGGGAAATGGCCAAAGGTGAAGAGGTTGCGGGCCACGTTGGCACGCTGCGCACCCCGAGCCGTGCGGAGCTGCCATTCGGCAACCGCCGGTACGAATGCAAAGTAGGTCCACCAGAACGTACAGGTGACGGCGACTGCCGCGACGAGCCCAAGCCCGATCACCGGTTCAAGTTCGACGGCGGCTCCCGCCGTCCCGATCGCCACCACGATCTCGCCGAGCGAGATGATGACGAACAGGGCGTGTCGCTCCGCAAAGTGAACCGGGTCGATGGACCACTCGCTGCTGCCTTCGCGACCCCTGCGGGCCGCGGCCAGCGCGCTGCCAATCTGAAACGCGGCCACCGCCGTCCATATGCCAACGCGCAGGCCTCCATCCAGCAGCGATCCCGCGAAGAGCAAACATGGCGCCAGCGCTGCCAACGGCACGTAATGGAGCCAGGCGGTTCGAGTCAATGGATCGCCCCACAGGCTTCGACCCTGGATGCCGAGTGCCCACAGATTGACGGCGAGATACGCGCCGGCGAAATGGACACCGGTGGTATCGAAGGCGGTTGGCAGGGCAACCGCCATCAGCAGCGTGAGTGGGACCGTGGCGAGCACCTGGAACTGGGCGATCGATCGGTGCTCGAGGCAAACCGCCGTTCCGAGCCAGATGAACTGCGACCAGAGCCACCAGACGAGCCAGGCGAGCAACAGCCCCCGACCAAACCCTTCGGGCGAAAGGTCGGACCCAAGGACGCCGGCGACCTGTGTCACCGCAAAAACGAAGACAAGATCCAGGAAGAGCTCGAGGTTCGTCGCGTGGCGACCGCGCTCCTCGGTCACGACCTGGGCCGCTCCTCGCTCGCTCATGAGTGCGCATGGTATCGGCAAGGCTGCCCGTTGCGGTGGTGGTGGCAGCGGACAACATGAATCCAGCGGCCTCGATCATGACCATGGGCCTATGGCAGTCGTAGCCGAGCACTGCGACCGTGCGCCCATGGCCTCCGGGTGTCGGGGAACGACGAGGGCACCTGGGGGCCGCCAAATCCACGTCCGGAACCAGAGCCCCGCCGCGCTCGTCTTCGGCCTGACTCGGCCACACTGAGGCCGCCAGATGCCTGACACGAAGGGGACTCCACCATGACACAGACAATCCGTACCGCCGGTGCCCTCGCCCTTGGGGCGCTCATTGTTGCGGGGGCCGCACTGGCTGCCCGACCCGGTCCCGCGGTCGGGGCGCCGACGACGGATGGCGAACCGGCCCCGCGGACGATCACCGTTTCCGCAACCGGCTCCGTCACGCTCGTTCCGGACGTCGCCCGCGTGAACGTCGGCGTCACCGTGACCCGGCCAACCGTCAAGGAAGCCCGCGAAGCCGCAAGCACCGCGATGACAGACACGATTGCCGCGATCAAGACGCTCGGCATCGATGACAAGGACCTCAAGACTGTCGCGATCGACCTGAGCGCCCAGTACAGCACCGACCTGACGCCGAAAATCATCGGCTACCGAATGAGCCAGCAGCTCCAGGTCACGGTGCGCGATCTGGCCAGGGCCGGCGATGTCGTGGACGCCGCGACCGCCAATGGCGCGACCGATGTCAACGGACTCTGGTTCGAAGTTGGCGATCCGGCCGGCGCGACTGACCAGGCCCGGGCCGACGCGATCGGCAAGGCCCGCACGAGCGCGCAGGCCATGGCGTCCGCCGCGGGTGTGCTCCTTGGCGCGGTGGTCTCCATCTCGGAGGGAGCGATCTACTACCCGGGCCCCGCCTACTACGCCGGCGCCGCCGTGCGCGATGAGGCGACCCCGGTCCAGGCGGGCACCCAGGACGTCCAGGCCACCGTCACGATGGTCTTCGAGATCGACTGATCGCCTCGAGCACCCGCGCCGGCGTTGCCGGTGTGCGGTCGATCCGGGCGCCCGTCGCATCGCGGATGGCGCCCAGGATTGCCGGTGCGGTGGGGATCAGGGCCGGCTCACCGACGCCCTTGGCGCCGAACGGGCCGGCCGGTTCCGGATCCTCGACGAGGATGCACTCGATCTCGGGCACGTCGCCGATGGTCGGGATCAGGTAGTCGTGGAGGTTGTCCGTCCGGCCGGCGTGGTATTCCTCCATCAGGGCCATGCCAATCCCCTGGGCGATTCCGCCCTGGATCTGCCCCTCGACGAGAAGCGGGTTAACGGCCCGGCCGACGTCGTGGGCGGCCACGATCCGGCGGACCACCGTCGTCCCCAGGTCCATGTCCACGTCGACGACGGCGATCTGGGCGCCGAACCCATAGGTTTCGTAGGGGATGCCCTGGCCGTCGGGATCGAGCGGGGTGGTGTGCGGGTCGTATGTGCCGGTGGCGCTGAGCACGCACCCGTCATCGTCCTCCGGCAGCAGGGACAGGTCCGGGCCGGCCATCTCGATGGCTCGGAGCAGCGCCTCGGCGGCGAGCTTCGTCGCGTTGCCGGACACGAAGGTTTGGCGTGAGGCCGAGGACTTGCCGGCGTCGGGCGTCCGATCCGTGTCGCTGGTGACCAACGCGATTCGTGACAGCGGCGCGTCCAGGGCGTCCGCGGCGATCTGGGCGATCACGGTGTTCGAGCCCTGGCCGATCTCCTGGGCGCCGCTGAACAACACGTAGGCGCCATCGCGCCGCACACCGATCCGGATCGTGGATGGGTTGGCCAGCGAGGTGTTGCCGATGCCGTACCACATGGCCCCGATCCCGACCCCGCGTCGGGCGGGCATGTCGCCGGCGCCCTGTGCGGCATTGAACGTGGCCGATTCCGCGATGGCACCTTCCCACGCCGGCCGAAGCGCCTCAAGACAGGCACCCAGGCCGGCGCTCGCAGCCAGAACCTGGCCGGTCGCCGTCACTGAACCGGCTCGAAGCGCATTGCGCAGCCGGATCTCGAGGCGATCCATTCCGAGCTGGGCGGCAACCTCGTCCAGCAGGGCCTCCTGGGCGATCGCCGCCTGCGGCACACCGAACCCACGGAACGCGCCACCGATGGGTCCGTTGGTGTAGATCGCCCGGGTCGTGGCGCGAACGGCCGGGACGACGTATGGCCCACTGGCGTGGACCGGCACGCGATTGGCGACGGTCGGTCCCCAGGACGCGTAGGCGCCGGTATCGAAGTCGCCGTGGAAGTCGATCGCGGTCAGGCGCCCAGTCGCGTCCGCGCCGAGGCTTGCGGTGATCCGCGCCGGGTGGCGCTTGGTCGTTGACAGCATGGATTCTGGCCGCGTGTACACGCAGCGCACCGGCCGATCGAGCAGCCACGCCGCGAGGGCAACCAGCGGCTGGACTGAGAGGTCGAGCTTCCCGCCAAAGCCGCCGCCACACGCGCTCGGGATCACCCGCACCTGCGCTGGCGCCAGGCCCAGAATCAAGGCGAGCTCGTCGCGGTCCAGATACGGCGTCTGGGTCGTCGCGAAGACTTCGATTCGATCGCCCTGGCGTCGAGCGTAGCCGGCCTCCGGCTCGACATAGGCGTGCTCCACGTGCGAGGTCTCGAACGTCCCGGTGGCGACGACAGCGGAGGCTGCGAGGCCGGCCGTCGCGTCGCCGCGGACGACCCGCCCGGCGGCCAGGATGTTGCCGGGTGAGCCTTCGTGGAGCTGCTCCGCGGCGGGCGTGGCAGCGGTCTCCGGGTCGAACAACGCCGGAAGCGGCTCCCAGCTGATCGGCAGGTCGGCGTCGCCGATCCGCCCGACGGTCTCCGGGTCGCCCACGAGCGCGGCGACCGCTTCGCCCCGAAAGCGAACGTGGCCGTCGGCCAGGACGGGCTGATCCTTCCCAATGGCGTAGACGCCGTACCGGTTCTGGCCGGGGATATCGGCCGCGACCAGGACACGGACCAGCCCCGGATGCGCCGCGTGGATCGCCGACAGGTCACCGATGCTGAACCGGGCACGGGCGTGCGGCGAGCGGACCGCGCGCAGGCACAGCGCGCCGGCCGGGACGAGGTCGGCCCCGAACACCGTGGCACCCGTCACCTGGTCGACTCCGTCGAGGCGAGAAATGCGGGCTCCGACCGCGGATCCCGGACCCGGCCGTGGCGTTTCGGGAAGGTCGCCGGCAGTCCCGACCTGGCCGGCCAGGCGGACGGCATCGACGATCTTGCGGTACCCGGTGCAGCGGCAGAGGACGCCGCCCAGTGCCTCCATGACCTGGGCCTCGGTCGGGTGGGGTGCGGCGGCCAGGAGCGCGTCCGACGCCATGAGCATCCCGGGCGTGCAGATCCCGCATTGCGCCGCGCCGGCGCACAGAAATGCCGCCTGGAGCGGGCTCAGCTCGTCGCCGTCGGCCAGGCCTTCGACGGTCACGACGTCGCGGCCGGCCATCTGCCCGAGCGGGACGAGGCAGGCGCAGACCGGGTCGCCGTCGAGGCTGACGGTGCAGGCGCCGCAGTCCCCGGCATCGCAGCCGACCTTGGTGCCGGTCAGGCCGAGCTGGTCGCGCAGGACGCTGCTCAGGCGCTGCATCGGGTCACCGGTCACTGTGGTCTGCGAGCCGTTGACGCGGAATGTGATCGACGGCGCCGACGCTGCCAGTGTGCTCACGCGGCCAGCTCCGCGACGGCGCGTCGGACGAGGACCAGGGCTGCGTCGCGTCGGTAGGCGGCCGGGGCGCGCACGTCATCGATGGGGGTCAGGGTCGCGAGGTCGGCCCTAACGATCTTGTGCCCCAGGTCGCGTGACGGCACGTGCCCGATCAGGCGAGCCTCCGCCGCCGGAAGCCGCCGCGGCACCTCCGAGCAGGCGCCCACCACGAGGCGGGCCGCCGTGATCCGGCCGTCGGCGTCAAGCTCGACTACGGCCGCCACCATCGCGATGGCGATCACGAGATACGCTCGGGCGCCCAGCTTCAGGAAGGTGGACCGCGCTTCCGCGGGCGTCATCGGGACCAGGATGGCCGTGACCAGCTCATCGCTTCGACGTGCGGTCCGCCGGTTGCCCACCACGAACTCCCCGACCGGCACTTCGCGTCGCCCAGACGCGGACGTGAGCTCCACACGGGCGTCCAGCGCCATGAGATTCGGCAGCCCATCCGCCGCCGGAGAGGCGTTGCACACATTGCCGCAGATCGTGCCGCGGTTCTGGATCTGGACACCACCCACGGCTCGGGCGGCCGCCTTGAGGCCATCGAAGGACGGAGGCAGATCGTGGCGAAGCACATCCGTCCAGGTGGCCAGGGCCGGGATCCGGCAGACGCCGTCGCTCACGGTAATCTCGCGGAGGTCCGGCAGCCCGGTGACGTCCAGAACGTCGTCGTCGGTGAACCGTCCGACCCGTGCGGGGTAGATGTCTGTGCCGCCGGCCAGGAGCGTCCGCGGGATTGCCGCAAGCGCCGCAAGTGCCTCATCCAGGTGGGTCGGACGCAGGTAGCTGCCCATCGCCCGGATCAGTCGCCGATCAGCGGCAGCACGTCGGACGCGATCAGGTCGAGCGTCTCGTGGCTCCAGTCGAGCGGGTTGAGAATCACCTGTTCTGCCCCGCCAAGCGCGGCGATCTTGCCGCGAATCCGCTCCGCCAGGGCCTCCGCCTCGCCGAGCAGGTAGAACTCCTGCCAGTAGTCGAGGTCCATCCCGGAGAAGGTCCGGAACCGGGCTGTGGCGCTGGCGGGCGACTCCCCCGGCCGCAACACGTGGATGAAGTTCGAGTAGACCTTGGTCATCGCGCCCGGATCGCGCCCGAAACCCGCCATCTCCTCGCCGATGATGGCCCAGTCACCAGCCACCATCTCGGCTGTCGCCGACGAATGCGGGACCCAGGTGGACGCGTATTTCGCGATCCGCCGTAGCACCGGTCGAACCGTATCCACCTGCTGGCCGTAGATCTTCTCCGACGGCTGCGTGCCGCCTCCGATCCAGATGGGCGGGTGCGGACGCTGGACTGGCTTGGGGTCAATCGTCAGATCGGAGAAGCGGTAGAACTGGCCCTCGTAGCTGACGTGGTCGCCGGCCCACAGCGCGGTGATCGCCTCGAGCATCTCGTTCATGCGCCGGCCACGCTCCCGGAACGGGATCCGCAGGGCCGCGAACTCGCCCTCGTGCCAGCCGACGCCGACGCCCAGCACCGACCGTCCGCCCGACAGGACGTCGAGCGTCGCCCATTCCTTGGCGAAGGCGACCGGGTCGCGGAACGGCAAGACCAGGACCAGGGTCCCGAGCTTGATCGTGCGAGTGACGCCGGACAGCGCGGCGAGGAGCGAGATCGGCTCGAGCCAGGTCGTTCGATACGCCGGCGGCGTCACGAGCAGGTGATCGATCAGCATCGCGCTCTCGAAGCCCAGGTCCTCTGCGTGACGCAGGTAGGCGCCCATCTCGGCAAGGCTGACGATGTCATCGCCGAGGGCGAAGCTCGGCAGTCGGAGCCCGAAACGCATCGGCGTCAGTGTCCGCCGGTGCCGATTGCCGGCCCCTTGACGACCTCCGCCGCGCGGCTGGCCGGGGCGGTGTTGCGGCTTCGGCCGATCAGAGGAACCCCGTCGATCAGGACCATGGAGATCCCCGGCAGGTCCCCATTGGCCAGCGCAGCGAGGGCCGTCGCGGCGACCGAGCCGACCGGCGCGTCGACGAGGCACAGGTCGGCTGCCTTGCCGGGCGCAAGGATGCCCGTGTCCAGCCCGTGGACGCGCGCGGTGTTCCCGGTCGCCAGGCAGATCACGATCTCCGGGGCGACCCCGCCCAGTGACGCCAGATGGGCGATGAGCCGCAGGATCCCAAGGGGGACCACCCCGGTCCCGGATGGTGCGTCATTGCCGAGGATGACCCGCCCCAGCGCACCCGCGTCCGCGGCCCGACGGAGGGCGAACAGGGCGGTCCGGCCATTGCCGCAGTGGACCAGCTCCAGGGCGATCCCGGAATCGGAGGCGATCAATCGGTCGATATCGGCTTCAGGCAACGACGTGGTTCCGCCGTTGATGTGGCCCGCGATGTGGGGTGCCGCCTCCAGCACCGCGTCCGCCCCGATCGCCCCGGACCCTGGCAACGACGGCCCGCCGGTGTGGAAGGTGGAGATCATCCCGTGCGCCCTTCCCCAGCCGACCATCGGGGCGGCGTCGGCGCCGGTCTTCACGGAACCAAGCCCGATCTCGCCGATCAGCCGCACGCCGGCCCCGGCCATCTCCGCGAAGTCCGCCTCGACCATGCCGAGTTCGAGGATCGGAGCTCCGGCGTGGACCTTCACCCCTCCTGGCCGGAAGTTGGCGTACGCGTGATTGACGGCGATCGCGGTCGCCTTGAGCCCCACGAGGTCCTTCGGGCGCCCCGGCAGATGTGGTTCGCCTGCAGAGATCATGGTTGTCACGCCGCCGTGGAGCGAGGACTCGATGAAGTCGAGGGTTCGCTGGCGGGGCGTGAAGTCGCCGAAGACCGGGTGGGCGTGCGAATCGATCAGTCCGGGAATAACGGTCGTCCCGTGCGCATCGATCACGATGTCGGCGGCGGTGGCGCCCGGCCGTTCGTCCAGCCCGCGACCGAGCGCCTCGATCCGACCGTCGACGATCACGATCGAGTCGGCATCCAGGAGCGGCCGCTCGATGTCGCCCGAGACGACCTGCCCGATCCCGCGGATCAACGTCCTCACGCGACGCTCCGCCGGCGTTTCAGTGGAGACCGTCGTCGCCGATCGCGTCCACCGCGAGGAGTCCGCCGACCCGGGCATGTGGACGGCCGCGGTTTGTCACCGCCATGGCGAGCAGCAACTCGTCGGCGCCGGGCGCATCTGGGACACGGATCTCCATGGCATCGAAGTGCGAACGAACCAGCATCGCCTTGATGTGGTGGACCGGGATGTCGAGCGTCGAACCGATCCCGCCTCGCTTCTTGACCGACGGGAGGATCGAGACACCGCCGACCCGCGCCCGGGTTGGCGCCCCGAACTTGGGGTGGAGGACCGCCGCGACGTGCTCCAGGTCGCCGCGCTCGCCCGAGATCCCACCCTTGCCGTAGGCCCCGACCGGCTCGCCGAGCGCCTCCGGGCAGCGCCGCATCAACTCGTCGCCAAGGTATTCGCCGAAGTCGATCAGTTCCGAGAGATCGACCGACATCCGGCCGGCGTATGGGTTGGAGCAGACCGCCGCGACTGCCACGCGCCGAAGCGGCGGGTCAAGCGGGACGCCACCTTCGATCATGATTTCCTCGCGAAAGGTGGCCCACTTGCGGATCAGGATCGCCACGGGCCTCTCCTCTCGATTGCCTCTCGTCAGCGTCGGCCGACAGTATGCGACCGGAGGCAGGCCTGTGGTGGCTGTTCGATCGATCCCCCAGGCGGCGAAGTCGCGCCGCTCGACGACCGACGGGCAAGGAGACGGCCGCAGACGCGTTTCCGGCCGCCGTCAGCGAGGGCGGGTCGCGCGCCTGAAGACTCGGACGGAGGCGCCGACGAGCGCGAGCAGGGCGATGACCATGAGCGTTAGCACCAGGGGCAAGGAGGATGACAACGACGTGCCCAAGCCGGCCGTCATCTCGATGTCGGTCGGGGGGAGGGTGACCTGGGGCGCTGCCGTGGGGCTGGAAGCCGGCGTTGCGGTTGGGGCTGCGCTGGGGGTCGCGCTCGGAGCGGCGGTGGCAGTCGCGCTCGGAGACGGCGTGGGCGTCGGGGCTGCGCCCGCGGCGTTGGTGATTGTCGCGGAGCAGATGACCAGGGCTCCACCGCCGTTGGCCGAGCCATTGCACTGGTTGATCGTGATCGTGTGGGCCGGTGACTGCGTGCCGGTCGCGGTGCAGGTCAGGCCGACCAGGGTTCCGCCATTGGCCGAGCCATTGCATTGGGTGATCGTCGCGCCGGTTGTAGTGGCAGGAAACGGATTGCAGCCGGTCGTGATCCCGCCGCCAGACCCGACGCATTGGTTGACGGTCACACTGGTGGCGCCGGAACTGACGCCACTGAAGTTGTTCGTGACCTGGACACTGCAGCGCAGCGTGCCGCCACCGCCGTTGATCGCGTCGTTGCACTGGTTGACGGCAGTCACGGGCCCGTTCAGGGACGTTGTGGTAGTCATGCAGGCGGCCGCCGGGTCGCCCGCGGCGCCGTGGCACTCCCGGACCGTGACCACGGCCGTGCCACCACCGGTGCTGATCGAGTTGACGACGGTGACCTCGCAGATCAGGCCGAGGCCGCCGGTATTGTCGACACCGTTGCTGCACGTGGTCGTCGGGGCGATCGTCGCGCCGGCCGCCCCGCCCGCCAGAGCCATGGAACCGAGAAGCAGGAGCCCGCCGGTGAGGAGGATCGCGAGGGAGCGACGCATGAGAAACACCTCACCTGAGAGATTTCGGACCGGACCGGCCAGCACGGAGCTGGTCATGCCCGGAGTCGATCTTGCGAGACGTGGTCCAGGGCCCGCGATCAGCCTCAGCTGCGGCGAAGGCCGCGCGAACCAGTGACGAGTCGCGCTACGAAGACGACGGCGATCGCACCAACCGTCGCGATGGCGATGCTCTCGACATTGATGCCGTCGACGGACCCGATATTGAGCACGCTCGCCGCCACGTACCCTCCGACGAGGCCGCCGACGATGCCGAGGACGACCATCATCAGGAGCCCGTCGCGTGAGCCCATGACCTGGTTGGCGAGAAAGCCGGCGATGGCGCCGACGACGATCCATGCGATGAAGCCCATTTCATCCTCTTTCTTTCATTGCGCGACCGCGATCCGGCCCGCGGTGACGCCGGACACGCCCTCCTCGGCCTGGCTCGCCAAGGCCGTCTCGGGTATCAGACCGGCTCGCGCCGGAATACTCCAACCGCCCAGATGACGATCAGCTCGACGATCGTCCAGCCGGCGAAGGCCAGGACGGCGGTGATGTCCAGCACCGAACCCGCCGACTGGAGGGCGTCGGTCCGGAGGATCCCCTCGAAGGGCGCGACGAACACCTGGCTGATGCTCAGGATGGCCGAGACGAGGGCGTTTGCCTCCCGCGCGTCGAGCAGGAGCAGGACGAACCGCGCCCCGATCACGATCTGGATCAGCCCGAACAGCAGGACGACGATTCGCCGGGTCCGCTCGGGAGCCGACGGACCCGTGCCGGTGGTCTGTCGGCTGTCGGTGCGCACCGTTGACTGACCCCCGGCCACGGTGGGTTCCTGGGTGACGACCGTTCGGTCAACTTGCTCAGGCGCCATGGTCCTCTCCTTCCGTCGTTCAGTTCGAGGAAGCTAGCCGGCAGGATCCCGGGGCCTCGCGCGCATCAGATCGGCTGGATCTCACCAGCGCCCCGCCCCAGGAATTTGGCCCGGGGCTGCCAAGCGGGGTCAATGTATCATTCGCGCGTCACCGCGTCATGACGGTGCGTCATCTCTGGCTCAGTGGTGCCGAAACATGTAACGGCATGTGGCCCGCCAGCCGGTCGCCGACCGGCGCCATCAAAGGTGGTCAGCGAGCAGGGGGTGCATCCTGCTCTTGCGCCGATTCCCACCCCCGATTCGAGAACGTGGGCACGAACCGATAGCCTTTGCCGGGGACCGTGGCGATGAAGCGCGGAAGTCGATAGTCGTTCTGCAGCTTGATCCGCAGGCTTCGGATGTGGCGGTCCACGATGTTGCTCTCAGCCACGAAATCGGTGCCCCAGACGGCATCCAGGATCTCTTCCCTGGTGACGACGCGCCCGGCACGGCTGGCGAGGAGATACAGCAGGCTCTGCTCGATGCCGCTCAGATGAACAACCGAGCTACCGGCGCGCACTTCGCGACTGAGGATGTCAATCGTCATCTCCCCGAGCGTGATCGTCGGGACGATCGGTCGATCGGTCCCTGACGCGCGACGGGTGATGACGATGGACCGGGCGAGCAGCTCCTCGGGCGAGAAGGGCACCGTCAGGATGTCGTCGACCCCGAGATCGAACGCCTTGAGCTTCGTCTTCAGGTCGCCGCGTCGAGTCAGGCCCAGGACCGGCGTGACGCTGCGCGTCAGGGTGTTCGAGGCGCCGAGCCGCCCGAGCAGCGCGGTGCTGTCATCGTGGTCCATGTCGACCACGGTCATGTGCGGGCGCCACTCGGCCAGGATCGCCTCCGCCTCTGCCAGGCTGCGCGCGGGCCGGACCACGAACAGGCCGTGGTTCAGGGTCAGCTCGATGAGGTCGACGACCAGCGGGCGATCATGAAGCACGAGGGCGCGGCGCGACTCGATGGGTGGTGTCTCAACCTGACCTGCCGTCATCAGCATCCTCCTCGGGCGCTCCTCGCCATTGTAGGCAGCGACTACGATGTGTTACCACAGAGCGGATCCCGACCGCAATGTCCAGACGCGCCATGACGGCCCCCTGAGGCGCTATCCTGTTGGGCGACCCTCCAGTGTCCCCGCGGGCGTCTCCGCCTGCGGCCTCGTCATCCTCTGCAACAGGTGGTGCCCATGAAAGTCGGTGTCGCCAAGGAGACCGCGTCCGGTGAGCGACGCGTCGCCTTGGTACCCGAGGTGCTCGGCAAGCTGACCGCGGCCGGGCTCGAGATTCTCGTTGAATCCGGCGCCGGCGCCGGATCCGCGATCCCAGACAGCGCCTACGTCGATGCCGGCGCCACGGTCGTCTCCACGAGGGACCTGATCGCGAAGTCCGACGTCATCCTGCGGGTCGCCAAGCCCTCCGGCGCGGAGATCAAGGCGCTGCGGTCCGGCCAGGTGGTCGTCGGTTTTCTCGCTCCACTGATCGACCCGGCCACGGCGCAGGCCCTGGCCGCGCAGGGCGTCACGGCGATCAGCCTGGACGCGATCCCGCGGACCCTCAGCCGCGCGCAGACCATGGATGCCCTCAGCTCGCAGGCCAATGTTGGTGGCTACAAGGCGGTGCTCCTCGCCGCGAATGCCTATGGCCGCTACTTTCCGCTACTGACGACCGCGGCCGGGACCGCCAAGCCAGCCAACGTCCTGATCCTCGGGATCGGGGTGGCCGGGCTCCAGGCGATCGGCACGGCGCGACGGCTTGGCGCCGTGGTCCATGCTTACGACGTCAGGCCCGAGACCCGCGAACAGGCAGAGAGTCTTGGCGCCAAGTTCGTCAAGCTCAAGACGACGATCGATGCGACCGGCGCCGGCGGCTACGCCCGCGAACTGACCGCCGAAGAACGAGCGTCGCAGCAGGCCGAACTCAACGAGGCGATCGGCGGGATGGACGTGGTCATCACCACGGCCCAGGTCCCCGGTCGCAAGCCGCCGGTCCTCGTGACCGCGGATGCCGTGGGACGAATGAAATCCGGCTCGGTCATCGTGGACATGGCGGCGTCCGCCCTTGGCGGCAACTGCGAACTGAGCCAGGCGGGTCTGACGATCGAGTCGCCCAACGGGGTCACGATCATCGCGCCGGACAACCTGCCGGCATCGATGCCGGCTGGCGCGTCCGCCTTCTACGCCCGCAACATCTCGGCACTCCTGCTGGGCATGGTCAAGGACGGGGCGCTCAACCTCGACTTCGAGGACGAGGTCACCAGGTCCACCGTCATCACGGACGGCGGCGCCGTGGTGTCGGAGGCCGTCAAGAAGCTGCTCGAACCGGCCCCGGCGGCCGGACCCGGAGGTCCTGCGTGAGCCCCGAACTGCTGGCCGCCCTGACGGTCTTCGTCCTCGCGATCCTGGTCGGGTTCGCGGTCATCAGCAAGGTGCCCGCCACGCTGCATACGCCCCTGATGTCGGGCGCCAACTCGATCCACGGCATCGTCCTGGTCGGCTCGATGTTCATCGCGGTCGAGGCGCATGACCCCGTAAGCCAGATCCTGTCGCTGATCGCGGTCGCCTTTGCCACGATGAATGTCGTCGGCGGGTACGTCGTCACGGACCGGATGCTCCAGATGTTCAAGCGAAAGCCCGCAACCCCAAAGCCCGTCGAGCAGGAGGGCTGAGCGATGGACTTCGAAACGATCGCTGTTCTCGTCCGCCTCGCCTGGCTGGCGGGCGCCTCCGCATTCGTCCTCGGGCTGATGCAGATGAACTCGCCGGCCACTGCACGCAATGGCAACCTGCTGTCGGCCGGAGGGATGGTCATTGCGATCATCGCGACGGCCGTCTTCCTGCTCGCCCGGCCCGCCGAGGGCGCCGACGGCTTCAACAGCGTAGGTTGGCTGATCATCGTGGTCGGCATCGTCATCGGCGGTGGCGCGGGCCTGTACAGCGCGCGGACCGTGAAGATGACCGCGATGCCGCAGCTGGTGTCGCTGTTCAACGC
>JANPDO010000411.1:0-12518 GCA_031431535.1 Chloroflexota bacterium | reverse complement strand
CCTCCCGGTGGGCGTACCCGGCTCGCAACGGTGGGTGCGGCTTCCGGCGCGTTCGGCACCGAATTGAATCCTTCTCGTCCCCTCGAGGGGGCCGACTCGCGCCTACGCTCACCCTAGTTTGTTCCTCGTGCCCACGGACGCCCCGGGCACCCGCGGAGGACGACCGAACGATGAACACCGGAGATACCGCCTGGCTCCTCATGTCGACCGCCCTGGTCATGATCATGTTGCCAGGCCTCGCGCTGTTCTACGGCGGCCTCGTGCGCAGCAAAAACGTCCTGTCGACGATCATGCACAGCTTCTTCGGCCTGGCCCTGGTCAGCGTCGTCTGGGTTGTGGTCGGGTTCACCCTCGCGTTCGGGCCTGACGTCAACGGGCTCGGGCTGATTGGCGGACTCGATTTCGCGCTGTTCAACGGCGTCGGCCTCGAGCCCAGCACGGTCTATGCCACGACCGTGCCGTTTGTCCTGTTCGCCGGGTTCCAGATGATGTTTGCGGCCATCACCCCGGCCCTCATCACCGGCGCCTTCGCCGAGCGCAAGCGGTTCGGGGCCTTCGTCCTGTTCACGATCCTGTGGTCCATCCTGGTCTACTCCCCGCTGGCGCATTGGGTCTGGTCCGTCGACGGCTGGCTGTTCAAGCTCGGCGCTCTCGACTTCGCCGGCGGCACGGTGGTTCATATCAGCTCGGGCATCTCGGCCCTGATCGTCGCCCTGGTGATCGGCCATCGAACCGTCAATGGCGACCGGATGGAGCCGCACGACGTGCCGATGACCGTGCTGGGTGCCGGTCTCCTGTGGTTCGGCTGGTTCGGGTTCAATGCCGGCTCGGCGGTTGCGGCAAATGGCCTGGCCGCCAACGCGTTCATCGTCACGAATACGGCGGCCGCCGCGGCCACGATCACATGGGTTCTCGCCAGCTACCTCCGCGGTCGCAAGGTCAGCGTGATCGGGGCCGCGTGCGGCGCGGTTGCGGGCCTGGTCGCGATCACTCCCGCCTCGGGCTTCGTGGGGGTCGGCGGTGCTCTGGTCATCGGCCTGATTGCGGGCGGACTGTGCTTCAGCGCCACCCTGCTGCGCGAGCGGATCAAGGTCGACGATGCACTCGACGTCTTCGCCGTCCACGGGGTCGGCGGCACGTTCGGGGCCGTGGCTACGGGCATCTTCGCCACCGCGGCGATCCAGCCAGCCTACACGGGGCTCCTGGAGGGCAACGGGCAGCAACTGGTCAACCAGCTGATTGCCGTCGGCGTCACGATCGTCTACTCGGTTATCGCCACGTTCGTCATCGTCAAGGTTGTCGATGTGGTCCTTGGGATCCGGGTCAACGCGGAGTCCGAGGAAGCCGGCCTGGACCTCTCGGTTCACGGCGAGGTTGCCTATCAGGTGTGACGCGACCACGGCGACCCGAGCTCCCCACTCGGTCATCGATCGTCGCATCCAGCGCTTCGACCGCCGTTGCTCCTCTCGACGGCGGTCGACGCGTCCCCTCCCCCGGAGAGAACGGCATGGACTCGACCAAGGACTCGACAAGGTACCGGCGCACCCGCCCGACCAACGCTCCGCTCTACGACGCCCGCTACGAGCACGATGCGTGCGGCGTCGGGTTTGTGGCGGACGCCGGCGGGCGCTCGCGCGAGCGAGTCCTGCCACTCGCCCTGGCGGCGCTCGCCGCCCTTGCCCATCGGGGTGCCTTTGGCGCCGACGGTGAGACCAGTGACGGCGCCGGTGTTGCGCTCCCGCTCGATCGGTCGCTGCTGGAGCTGATCGCCGGCGAGGCGGCCGCGGACCGGCCCGGCATCGTCTCGCTGTTCCTGCCGCGTACCCCAGCCGCCGAGCGTCGCGCCCGGGCGCTGGTCGAGAGGACCTTTGCCGCGGCGAACCTGCCGGTGATGAGCTGGCGAACCGTGCCCACGGGTATCGAGGCGCTGGGCGCCGCCGCCGCCGAGTCTCGACCGTCATTCGCGCAGGCGATCATCGGACGCCCTGGCAGAAGTGCCGGCGACCGCAGCGCCGGCGACGACCGGCCCCTGACCGATGATGCCTTCGAGCGGCGGCTGATCGTCGCCCGCCGCCGGCTCGAGACCGCCGCCCGGGCGGCCGGCGGGCCGCTTGCCGAACTGGCCGTGCCGTCTGCTTCCGCCCGGACGATCGTCTACAAGGGCCTGGTGCTGGGTGGACGGCTCGCCGACCTGTACCCGGATCTGCACGCCCCGCTCGGGGTCAGCTACGCCGTGTTTCACCAGCGCTACGCCACCAATACGCACCCGGTCTGGCGACTGGCCCAGCCGTTCCGATCGATCGCTCACAACGGCGAGATCAACACGGTCCGCGGCAACCGCGAGGAGGTTCGCGGGCGGGCCGGTGACGCGGCGGGATCCGCACTGGCGAGGGAGCTGCTCGCGGCCGGACCGCTGCTCTCGGCGGACGGCTCCGATTCCCTCTCGCTCGATGAGGCGCTGGAGCTGCTCACGGTCACCGGCTGGGAGTTGACCCCGGCACTGCTGACCGCGATCCCCGAAGCGCTTGCCCTGCGCCGGGCGCCCCATCCGCACGTGGCCACGTTGCGTCGCCGGACGGCCGGATTCCTGGCGCCATGGGACGGCCCGGCCGCGATCGTGTTCGCTGACGGCCGTCGAGTGGGCGCCCTGGTGGACCGCAACGGACTCCGGCCGGCCGCCTTTTCCGTCACCCGCGACCGCATGGTGGCCGTGGCGTCCGAGGCGGGCGCCGTGCCGTTCAGCGCCGCCGAGACGACCCGCCGCGGCCGACTTGGTCCCGGTGAGCTGCTGCTGGTCGAACCGGGTCGCCGCGCGATCCTGGAGGACACCGATGCCAAGCATTGGGTCCTGCGCGGCCTGGCCATCCACGATGCCTCACGACCCGTCCAGCAGGACGACATCCCGGCAGCGCTCCGGACGAGGCCCGGGCCGACCGACCATGTGATGCGTCACCTGGCGGGCCTGGACGCGGAACGCGCGCGGCTGGACATCAAGACCATGGCTCTCGAGGGCCACGAGCCGCTCTGGAGCATGGGCGACGACACGCCGACTCCCGGCCGTGCCCGCGTCGATCGGCCGGTCGCGGACCATCTGCGGCAGGCCTTCGCCCAGGTGACGAACCCGGCGATCGATCCGGAGCGCGAGCGGATCGTGATGGACCTGCGGGTCGAACTCGGGCGGCGTCCGGCGTTGCTCGGCGGCATGCCGCGCACCGTGCGGACGGCGCGCCTCGGGCGCCCGATCGTCGCCGATCTTGACGGCCTCGTTTCGACCATTCAGGCGAGTGGTGCGAGCGTTCGGACACTCGATGCGACGTGGGTGCCTGCCGCCGGTCCTGCTGCCGGTCCCGCCAGTCCCACTGGTCCCGCCGGTCCCGTCGCAACCGCCGGCGCCGAAGCCGGCCTGGAACTGGCCCTCGACCGGCTGGCCCGTGACGCCGTGGCGCTGGCCCGGCGTGGTACGGACGTCCTGATCGTGTCGGACTCGGCCTCGACCATCGACCGCCTGCCGATCCCGTCCGTTCTGGCCACCGGCGCCGTCCACACGGCGCTGACCGCTGCCGGACTTCGCGGCCGGACAGACATCGCCGTCAGTGCCGCCGACGTCCTCGACGTTCATGCCATGGCGATGCTGCTCGCGGTCGGAGCAACCGTCGTCCAGCCACGGCTGGCCATCGAACTTGCGGCAGAGCTGGCTGGGTCCCGTGGCGCCGAGGAAAAGACGGCCGTCGTCACCGTCACGTCGCTGCTCGAGGCCTTCGAGACCGGTCTGCGCAAGACCCTGGCGAGGATGGGGATCAGCGCGGTCGCGTCCTACATCGGTGGCGCCCTGATCGATGTCATCGACCTCGACGCGTCCGTCGTCGCGCGCTGCTTCCCGTCCGCCGCCGCCTGGCCGGGCCGAACGACCCTCGCCGACCTGGCTGCGCGCCAGATCCGCCGTCGGGCGGTCGCGCTCGCGATTCCGGAGCCCGCAGCCGGTCGTGAGCCGCGTCTTCCCGACCCGGGCTTTGCCCGCTTCCGGGCCGATGGCGAGGCCCACATCTTCTCGCCGCGGGTCGCTGGCGAGATCACCATGCTTGCGGTCGGCGGCCCCGATGGCATTGCCGTCGGCGATATTGATAGCCAGCTTGCGCGCTATCGGGCCGCTGTGGATCGCCCGACGGCGGATCGAGCCGTGCCGCGCGACGATCTCCGGGTCAGGCGGGCCGGCGCGGCCACGCCGCTGTCGCAGGTCGAGGACGCCGCGTCCATCGTCCGAAGATTCGTCGTCTCGGCCATGAGCGTCGGCGCCCTGAGTCCCGAGGCACACCAGGCCCTGACCATCGGGATCCAGCGAGCGGGCGGCTCCGCCAACACGGGTGAGGGCGGCGAGGATCCGGCTTGGTACGCACCCGGTCCTGACGGTCGTCGCCGCGATGCCCGGATCAAGCAGGTCGCCTCCGCCCGCTTCGGCGTCACCGCCGCCTATCTGGCTCGCGCGGATCAACTGGAGATCAAGATCGCCCAGGGTTCCAAGCCCGGTGAAGGCGGTCAGTTGCCCGGCCGCAAGGCTACCGCCTATATCGCCGCGCTTCGCCGCGGCCAACCCGGTCAGAGCTACATCAGCCCACCCCCGCACCACGACATCTACTCGATCGAGGATCTTGCCCAGCTGATCGCGGATCTGCGCGCGATCAACCCGGCCGCCCGGATCGGCGTGAAACTGGTGGCCGGCCGCGGCGTCGGCACGATTGCCGCGGGCGTGGCCAAGGCCGGGGCCTCCTACATCCACCTGTCGGGCCACTCCGGCGGGACGGGCGCCTCGCCACTCTCCTCGATCAAGCACGTCGGCGCGCCGTGGGAGCTGGGTCTCGCCGAGGTCCACCAGACGCTGATGCGCAACGACCTGCGCGACCGGGTGGCGCTCAGAACAGACGGCGGTCTGCAGACCGGTCGAGACCTCCTGGTCGCTGCCCTGCTGGGCGCTGAGGAGTTCGCATTCGGGACCGCGGCACTGGTGGCGGTCGGGTGCGACATGGCGCGCCAGTGTCATCTCGATACATGTCCGACCGGTATCGCCACCCAGCGCGAGGACCTGCGCGCCAAGTTCAAGGGGACGCCCGACGACGTCGTCCGCTTCTTCACCGCGATCGCCGAAGATCTGCGCCGCGAGTTGGCGCTGATCGGGGCGCGGTCGGTGGGGGAGATCATCGGCGAGAGCCGCCGACTCCTACGCCCCGTGGCGTCCGCGCGCGCCGAGCTCGCTCCGGTGATCGGTGGCGGTCGTTGGACCGCCGACGCGGCTCGACGGGCCGTTCCGGCGAGCGCCGATCAGGTCGCCAGCCACGCACCCGCATCCCATCTCGAAGCGGCGATCGTGGCCGCCTTCCGGGGCCAGGCCTCGGTCACCGCGGGCGGTCTTCGATTGACCACGGCCGATCGGTCCTTCGGCGCCAGCCTGACGGGCGCCCTGGAGCGAGGTGAGCTGCGCGGACCGGTCCACCTGGAATTGCGCGGTGCAGCCGGCCAGTCATTCGGGGCGTTTGCCGGAGCGGGTGTGGACCTGCGGCTGACCGGCCAGGCCAATGACTACGTGGCCAAGGGGCTATCCGGGGGCTCGATCACGGTCGTTCCGGAACCGGACCTCGGCGCGACCCCGTCGGGCGAGGCGATCGCCGGGAACACGGCCCTGTATGGAGCCACGGCTGGGCGGCTCCTCCTCGTCGGCCGGGCAGGGATGCGCTTCGCGATCCGCAATAGCGGCGCCGAGGCGGTCGTGGAGGGAATCGGTCCGCATGGGTGCGAGTACATGACCGGGGGGACGGTCGTGGTGCTGGGACCCGTCGGTGCGAACTTCGGGGCCGGCATGACCGGCGGTCGGGCGTATCTCTACGACCCGACTGGGCGCCATGCCGTTGCGCTGGATGAACGCAGCGTGGCGGCCGTGCGCCTTGGCACGGTGCTGGCCGACCGGGCCGACGGACAGGCCCGGCTGATCGAGCTGGTCCGACTCCTGGAGTCCCACCGCTCGGTCGGCTCGGAACTGGCCGACACGATCCTGCGCGACGCCGATCTCGCCACCACGTTCTGGCTGGTCGAGCCAACCGAGGCGCCGCCTTCGCTGGTCCCGGCGCCGCTGGGCAATGTCACCCGATCGCAACCGGACCGCAACCTGATTGCTGCCGTACCGCTGCTGACGAGCGAGCACGTGATCCCTACGCTGGAACGATGATCCAGCCATCCGATTCCGAGTTTCGCGCGATCGTCGTTCGTGCCGGCCAGTGGGCTCCCGTCACGTGTGCGTCCTGTGGCTGCCGCCTGGCGGCTTCCGGCGAAGCGTTCGTCCACTTCAACCCGATCGGTGGACGTGACGCCCGCGGGTGCCGCATTGCCTGCGCGGACGCGATCCACGACGCCGCGGGTCGCCCGATCGCCGTCGCCGTCACCGTCTGATCGCGGTGGCCGTCACCGCCTGATCAATCCGGCGGGCTGGCCTCTTCGCCGGCAACGATTCGATAGCCGACTCCACGCACGGCCGTGACCAGTGGGCCGCCGGCTGACTCGACCTTGGATCGCAGGCGGGCGAGGTGGGGTTTGAGCCAGAGCAGATCGGGATCGGATTCGGCCGGCCAGCCAGCTCGGGCCAGCTGGAGATGGGGGACGATGTCACCGCCCGCCCGGACCAAGGCTTCCAGCAATCGATATTCGGTTGGGGTCAGGGCGAGGAAGACATCACCAACCCGCGCTTCGTGGCGACCGGGCTCAAGGACGAGATCGCCCGCTGAGAGTGGTCCGCCCGCTGCCGCCCCCAGCGCAGCCGAACGGTCCACCCGCCGCATGACCGCGTTGATCCGGGCTAGCAACTCGGCCTTCCCAAACGGCTTGGTCAGATAGTCGTCCGCGCCGATGCCCAGGGCCCGGACCTTTGCGGCCTCACCGCTCTCCCCGGATACCACCAGGATCGGTGCGGGCCCGAGGGCCCGCATCTGGCCGGCAACGTTGAACCCGTCGGGACCGGGCATGGCGAGATCGAGCAGCACCAGGTCGGGATGCTCCTCGCGGAAGCGCTTGACGGCGGTCAGCCCGTCGTACGCGGTGATGACCTGGTGGCCCTCCGTGCCGACGAGCGCCGTGATCGCCCCGACCATGGCCGGGTCGTCGTCGACGACGAGGATGCGGAGTGGACGGCCAGGCATGTGGAGTCTCCTCGTTCGGGGCTGTCAGATCGCAACGACGGCAGGCAGCGCCACAACAAATCGCGCCCCATGCGGGCGCGCGGGTTCGCACCACAGGCGCGCACCCATCGACTCACCGAGGCGCTTGGCGGCGTACAGGCCGATCCCCGACCCGCGAGCGGTGTGCGTATCGCGACGAGCGTACGGTTCGAAGATTCGTTCGCGCCACTCGTCCGGGATGCCCGGACCCTCGTCCGAAATACCCAGGTGGACCACCCCCTCGTGGAGCGCCCAGTCCACGGTGATCGTCGTGTCCGGTGGTGCGTACTTCACGGCATTTTCAACGAGGTGCTCCACGATCTGGCGGAGTCGTGGCGGGTCGGCGAGGGCGTGGAGTCGAACGCCCGGCACGATCGTCATGCGGTGGCTTCGCAGGATCGGTCGCAGCGAGGCGACGACCTCGCCAACCAGGCCGTCGAGGTCCACCGGCACAACCGAGGCCGGCGCTTCGGGGACCACGCGCACCGAGGCCAGGATCGAATCGACCAGGCGGTCGAGCCGCTCGATCTGCTCAAGGGTGGCGTCGTGCCAGCCAGCGCGAATCTGCCGGCGGGCCAGGTCCCGGGATTCGCCGCGCAGCGGGGGCTCCTCGGCGAGCAGGTCGGCATAGGCGCGCACGACGGCGAGCGGGGTGCGCAGTTCATGGGTGACCAGGGCGATCAGCTCGCTGCGGGCCCCGTCGATGGCCTTGAGGTCCTCGACTCGAGCCTCCGCTTCGGATTGCTGGCGGCCCTTCTCGATGATCCCCGCGAGCAGGTCGGCGACCGCGCCGAGGTGCGCCACGTCCGCCTCGTTGAAATCGCGCGGCTGCTCCGTCTGGACATTGAGGACCCCGACGATCTGGTCGTGCCAGGTGAGCGGGACGGACAGCATGGACGCCACGAAGCGGCGCTGGTCGATGCCGCGAACCCACATGAACCGGGGATCGGCCTTGACATCGGGGATGACCAGCGGCTGGCGGCTGGCGGCGACGCGTCCGGTGACTCCCTCCCCGAACGGTACGCGGGCACGGCCGATCTGAAAGCGATCGAGGCCGTTGGTCTCCGCCAGCGTCAGGTACGCTCCGTCGCGATCCAGCAGGTAGAGCGAGGCAACATCCGCGTGGAGCACATCACGGGTCCGGTCGACCACCGTCTCGAGGAGTTCGTCCCATGTGCGCGCCGTGGTGGCGAGCCTGGCGATGTCGTGGAGGAAGCGGAGCTGCTCGAGCTGGTCGGGATCCGCGATGGCGCCCGCAGGCTGGGCCGTTCGCGCGGCCGCAGGGACGGCCGCAGGCTTGACGGCGCGAACGGCCGCGGGGAGCGCCTGGTCCGGGGCGCGCCGGGATTGCGGGCTCGAGCGAAGCGAGGTCACGGTCAACACCATACAAGGCTACGGAAGCCCCGCGACCGCGGGGGTTGCAGCGAGGTCGCGCCTGGGGGTCCGAACGGTCGAGCCGAGGTCCGTTCATGAGTGCTCCAAGCCGGGCATCCGCGGCGGTGGCAGCCGTGGCAGCCGAGCCCGGCGGCATCGGCACGGCCGGTGCGCGCGATCCGCTGGCCGTGGAGGTGCGGCTGCTGGGCGCGTTGCTCGGCCAGGTGATCACGGAACAGGCTGGCCCGGAACTCTTCGCTCGCGTCGAGCGGATCCGCCGCCGGACCATCGCCCTTCGCCGCGACGACGACCCGCACGAACGTGCGCGCCTGGACGATGACCTCGCCACACTCGACCTCGGCTCGATCGAGGCGGTCATCACCGCTTTCGCGCTCTACTTCGGGCTGGTCAACCTGGCCGAGGCCCAGGGTCGTGTGCGGGCACTCCGTCGCCGGGAGCGCGCGGCCCGCGACGGGATCCTTGACGATTCGGTCGCCGACGCGGTTGGTCGAATGCGCCGCCTTGGTCGCTCTGAATCCGACCTTGACGTTCTGCTCGGGCGCCTGGTGATCTCGCCGGTGCTGACCGCGCATCCCACTGAGGCGCGACGACGGACCGCGCTCCTGGCCCTGCGTCGCTGTGGCGCGCTGCTGGAGCAGCTCGACGACAGCAGGCTCACCCCGTCCCAGGATCGCGACATCAGGCGCCGTATGCGCGAGGAGATCACCCTCCTCTGGCGGACCTCGGACCTTCGGCTGGTGGCACCGGCGCCGCTCGACGAGGTTCGCACGGCGATGGTGTTTTTCGACAGCACGCTGTTCACGGTCGTGCCGAGGCTCTATCGGGCCCTCGATGCGGCACTCGATCCGCCGTCCGGGCGAGCGGCTGGCCCGGCCAGCGACTCTGGCCGCACCGGTACGAGGCCGCCGCGCGTCCCACCCTTCCTGCGCTGGGGCAGCTGGATCGGCGGGGACCGCGACGGCAATCCCGGGGTGACGTCGGACGTGACCGAAAAGACGCTCCGGATCCACGCGGATCACGTGCTTCGCGGCTACGAGGCGGTGGCCACCCGGTTGATGCAGACCGTGGCTGCGGCGTCATCAGGTGACCGCGCTTCATCTGCCGACCCGGCGTCCCGGGCCCTGGCGTCGCGCCTCGCCCGCGATGCCGAGGATCTCCCCGAGACCGACCGCCTGCTCCGACGCCGCTTTCCCGAAGAGCCGTATCGCCAGCGCTTCGGGTTCATCGTCGAACGACTACGTCGTACCCGGGCCGCGCTGACGGGCGACCCGTCCCCGCTCAGCGGCCGCTACACCGGCCCAGATGGCCTCGACGCCGAGCTGGTGGAGATCCAGGACGCACTGCTGGCCGACGGCCTTGCTCGGGTGGCCTGGGGTGAGGTTGCCGAGCTGCGTTGGCAGGTGGGCACGTTCGGGTTCCACCTTGCGTCGCTAGAGATCCGCCAGCATGCCGCCGTCCACACGGCCGCGCTGGCTGCCGTTCGGGCCGGCGCGCCCGCCTCGGTGGAGGTCTCGCCGGGCGTGACGATGGACGAGGTCCTGGCCACGTTCCGGGCGATCGCGGCGGTCCAGGCCCGCTTTGGCATTGAGAGTTGCCGACGCTACGTCGTCAGCTTCTCCGCGTCGGCTTCTGACGTGACCGACGTGCACGAGCTCGCGCGGCTGGCCGCCATTGACGGCGGAGCTACACCCGCCCTCGATGTCGTGCCGCTGTTCGAGTCGAGTGCCGCATTGGAGGAGGCCGGGCGGATCCTGGCGGACCTCCTTGACGACCCGCCGTACCGGGCGGGGCTCGCCGGTCGCGGCGATCGCCAGGAAGTCATGCTCGGCTACTCGGATTCGAACAAGGAATCGGGTCTGCTGGCCGCCGCGTGGATGCTCCAGCGAGCCCAGTCGGCGATGGTCGAGGTGGCCGGGGCGCGCGGTGTCGAGTTGACCATCTTTCATGGCCGCGGTGGGGCCATCGGTCGCGGTGGAGGCCCGACCAACCGGGCGATCCTCGGGCTCGCCCCGGACTCGGTCGACGGTCGGCTCAAGCTCACCGAACAGGGCGAGGTCATCGCCGCGAACTACTCCAACCCGACGATCGCGCGCCGTCACCTCGAACAGGCGACCGGCGCCGTCCTGCTGGCATCCATGCCGGAGCATGCCGCGCGCCTCGAGCGGGCGCTGGCGGTCGGCGCACCGATGCTCGACGAGCTTGCCGCGACGTCGCGGGCCGCCTACCGCGCGCTGGTCCACGATGACCCCGGGTTCGCCGCGTTCTTTCGCGATGTCACGCCGATCCGCGAACTGTCCGATCTGCGCCTGGGTTCGCGGCCGGCCGCCCGAGGCCGTCGCGATCAGGCTCCCACGATCGATTCGCTCCGCGCGATCCCGTGGACGTTTGCCTGGGCGCAAGCCCGGATCAACCTGCCGGGCTGGTATGGGTTGGGCACGGCGCTCGACGTGTATCGGGTCGCCCACGGGGACGCCGGACTGGACGCGATCGCACGGCTGGCGCGGGATTGGCCGTTCCTGTCCAGCCTCCTGGACAACGCCGAGATGAGCCTGGCCAAGGCGGACATGGGCGTGGCCCGGCTGTATGCGGCGCTGGCCACGGGCCCGGGTGACGATCGCCGCTGGGACGCCATTGAAGCCGAGTACCGGCGGACGGTGGGGCTGCTGCTGCGAGTGACGGGTCGCGAGAGGCTATTGGATGGCTCGCCAGTGCTCCAGCGTTCCGTGGCGCTGCGGAACCCGTATGTGGATTCGCTCTCGGAGCTCCAGGTTCGGTTGCTGGCCCGGCTGCGGGCCCTCCCCGCAGACTCACCGGAGCGTGGCCGCGTGCTGCGCCTCGTCCAGCTGACGGTCAACGGGGTGGCGGCCGGCCTCCAGAGCACGGGGTAGGCGATCGAGGCTGGAGGTCGCGTCCGGGCGGTCCAGCTGGCCGCACCGCTCGCGGAAGCACCAGTACGGCTCGCGGATTCCAACCCGGTTGGTGAACGGGACACGCACCGAACGATGTCGCCAACCCGGCTGGAACATTCGATCGAATCAGGCGCCGAAACGTCATGGATTCCAACCTCATTGGTGCTCTCGACCCGCGACTGCCCGTGACGTGTCTGTTACACCAACCCGGTTGGAATCACGGATTGCACTGACCTCCGCGTCCGCCTTGACCGACCCCCGTGGAGCCTCGGCATCAACGGGGACGACAGCGGGCTGCACCGAACCCCTGGAAGCGGCGAGGGACTACGTACGGCGCAGCCGTCGCCCCAGCGCCTCCGCCAACCGGTCGTAATCGGCGGCTTCGTTGTAGAGCTGCGCAGAGATCCGGATCAGGACCTGCTCGGGGTCGTCGGCCGTCCGGGCGGCGCGAACCGGCCAGCCGCCAATCGGCACCTGGATCCCGTCCTCCCGCTCAAGTTGCGCGCGCAGGGCTTCAGCTTCCGCATCGTCGCGGAGGCAGGGAATGGGCAACGCCGCCATGGATCCGAGCATCGAATCCGGAGCCGGCGGTTCGACCCCCAGCGCCGACGCGATCCGGTCGCGGCCAGTCAGTGCGAGCGCGTGATTGGCGGCCATGACCGCCAGCCAGCCGCCATCGTCCGCGCCGGATGCGCCCAGCAGTGCGATCGCGGCCGGGAGTGCCAGGTACGCGGTCGGGTCGCTCGTGCCGGTCCAGTCGAACTCGACGCGGAAGCGCGATCGATCGGTCGCCGGCTCGTTCGCACCGTGCGACACGACCAGCGGGTGAATGCGCTCGCGACGGTCAGCCCGGACCCACAGGACCGCTGATCCCTTCGGCCCGCACAGCCACTTGTGGCCGTTTCCCGTCCAGTACGCCGCGCCGAGTGAGTCCAGATCCACGGGCACCATGCCGGGTGCATGTGCCCCATCCACGAGGGTATCGACGCCGCGGCGGTCCAGTTCGGCGACCAATTCC
>JANPDO010000410.1:0-6058 GCA_031431535.1 Chloroflexota bacterium | reverse complement strand
GAAGAGCCGTTCCATGGGTCCTCCGTCCGGCCGCCAGCGCCGGGGAGGGCCATGGTAGCGCAGGAGGGGCGTCCGGGAGGGATGGCGGCGAGGGGTGGAGCGCCGCGGGAATGGAGCGGCCCCCTCGCCTATTCCACGATTGTGATGACCGTGTAGTCCTGGGCCGATCCGAACTCGTCGCTCGTGAGCAGGATCGCGGCGCTGCCCTGCCCGGGATCCGCGCCGACCGGTACCGCTGTGGTGAACGAGGCCCGGCCCTGATCGTCCGTCAGCAGGTCAGCGGTGACGGTGGGGATGCCCGGGATGCTCAGGGTGAACGTAACGTTCGCCCCGATGATCGGATTGCCGTCGGGGTTGGAGGCGGCCGCGGTTAGCGTCAGGTCTTGCGGCAGCCTGGCAATCGAGAACTTGTAGGCGGAGGCGCCGAGGACAGCGGTCAGACTGCCCGATCCGCGCCGGACGGTCAGGACGAGCTCCTTGACATTGCCCGCCGGATCCGTCCCGGTGATCGTGATCTCATTGGTGCCCGTGGAGATGGCCAGTTCGAGGGTGAACAGGCCGTCGGTGCCGGCCGTCCCGCTGATGGACGATCCGTTGGCGGCGTTCCTGGCGATCAGTGTGGCGCGTCCCTGCGTCTTTCCCTCGATCGTGACCGTGGGCCCATTGACGACCGCGCTCTCCTCCGGTGAGTAGATCGTGATCTTGGCCCCGGCCTGGTCCAGCACATAGCGCACCATGGGCGATGGGTCCGACTCGCCACCGGGGCCCACGATCGTGACCGTGAAGTCGTTGATCCCCTTGATCAGTTCGACCGGGATGACCGTCTGAAGCGTCACGGCAAGGGGGGCATCCTGGATCGCGACCGGCAGTTCGTCCTTAAGCGCCCGATACACCCGGATCACCGAATCGGGGTCGCCGCTGACATCCGACGGGACCTTTACGATCAGGTCAACCGTGGCTTCGGCCGTGTATGGCTCCTCGGGCTGGGCAAGGGTCGGCGGATCGCTGATCGGGATGGCGGTGGGCCGAGGCGTCGGCGACGCGGTGACGCTGGTGATGAAGCCGCCCAGCGAGGCGCTGATCCCGCTGGCAACACCCGCCACCCCGCCCGCGCCGATGTACAGGACGGTGACCCCCAGGAGCGCGACCGCCGCGATGAGCCCCAGCTTGGCCACGATCGGCAGGCGGTTGCCCCGCTGGATGGGGCGGTGGAGCGCGAGTCGGGTCGGCGCCGGCGTCCGGGGACGCACCCTGACCGGAACGGGGCGGCCGGTCGACGGTGGGCGAGGTCGAACGTGGGTCTGTCTCGCGTCGCGCCGGCTCGTCATCGGCGCGATTGTCGCATCTCCGCCGAGGAAGGTCTGCGGGTCTGCCGGCAGAACACTTCAGGCGACCTTCGCGCTCGGATCTGCCGGGCGCGTCATGCCAACCGGTATGGTGCGTTGTACTCTGGCCCAGTCGCGCGTCAATATTCCCCAGATTCCCCAGTTCGCGCGCCACAATTCGACGAGGAGCGGCGTGCGAGCTCGCGAACCAGGACCCGGTCGGCAGCCTGCGGGCGCTTCCGGCCGTCCAGCGTTTGGCGTGGGTCCCATCGCGCGCGTTTCGCCTACTGCGCTTGCCGCCCGTTCGACGGGCATCCCTTCCGGGCTCGCCGAACCCGCCCGTCCGGGGAGCAACCTGCCCGTGGGCTTTGGCGTACCGCATCTGCGCCGGAACGTCTGCCCGCACTACTACATGACCGGCGCGCGTGGCGCCGTCCCGATCCAGGCGCCGCACCTCCTCAAGGCCCTGATCCGCCAGGACAACATGACCTCGCGCTGCCAGTTGCGCGGCGGCGTCCACATGGAGCAGGGCTACGTCAACGACGTCTGCCTCACCCCGCGCTTCAATCAGTGCATCTTCTACGAGGAAGAGCTCAGCCGCGAGTGACGGGGCCATCGATGATCGGGACGTCGGCCGGCCTGACCTACGACGGGGCGCTCCGGGCGCTCGACGAACGAGGTCGGTTCGGGATGCGCCTTGGGCTCGGCCGGACGCGTGCGCTACTCCGCGGCATGGGCGACCCCCACCACGATGTCCGGGGCGCCCTGATCGGGGGGACCAACGGGAAGGGCAGCGTCCTGGCCCTCGCCGACGCCGCGCTTCGGGCGGCCGGCCATCGCGTGGGCACGACGCCGAAGCCACACCTGGTCAGCTATCGCGAGCGAATCGCGGTCGACGGCAGACCGATCCGAGCGGAAGACTTCGCCCGCCACATGGAGCGGGTGCTCGCGGTGGCGGAAGCGGTCGTCGGTCGGTATGGTCCGGCGACCGAGTTCGAGCTGCTCACCGCCGTCGTCTTCGCCCACCTCGCCGAGGTCCGGCCCGACGTGGCCCTCGTCGAGGTGGGGATCGGCGGGCGGCTGGATGCGACCCATGCCTGGGACGGGGGCGTCGCGGTGATCACCAATGTGGACCTGGACCACATGGATCGGCTGGGCGACACGGTGACTGCGATCGCCCGGGAGAAGGCGGCGATCATCGAGCGTGGCGACCTGGCCGTGACCGGCGCGCGCGGCGACGGTCTGGCGGTCATCCGGCGACGCGCGCGACGGGTCGGGGTACCGCTGCGGGAGGTGCAGCCGGCGCCGCTCCATGGCTGGGACCGCGACGGGATCGACGTGGAGCTGGCCAGCCTGGGGCGCACGCGAGTCGGGCTTCGAGGCCGCCATCAGGCGGCTAACGTAGCTGTCGCCGATGCCCTGCTCGACGCCCTCGGCGAAGCCGGGATCGCCCACACCGGGGCCGTCGCGCGCCGGCGCGGGTACGGCTCGGCACTGTGGCCGGGACGTCTCGAACTGTTGCGCATCGACGGCCGCGACGTCCTGCTCGACGGCGCCCACAACCCGGCCGGAGCGACGGCATTGGCGATCGCCCTCGACGACCTCCGGCCGTTCATGACGGACGGCCCGCTGACCCTCGTCACGGCATCGATGGCCGACAAGGACGTCGCCGGAGTGATCCGTGCGCTCGCCGCTGCCGCCGCCCTGGTCGGGGCTTCGGTCGTGTGCACCAGCCTGGACCTCGCCCGTTCGATGCCCGCGGCCGACCTGGCCAGTCTGTGGAAGGCGGCCCTGCCCGCCGGTCGGATCAGCGCGGAGGCGGACCATGCCGCAGCGCTCGATCGAGCCATCGCCCAGCCAGCGGCCCACGGGCCGCTGATCGTCGCCGGCTCTCTCTACCTGGTCGGAGCGGCGCGCGCTCGCTGGGTGGACGATCCGGACCTCCGCGACCCCCTGCGCGACCCGTCGCTGGACCCCCAGCGCGACCCGTCGCCAACCGGGTCCCCATGAACCCATCGTCGGATCGTGGTCGGTGGACCCACCCTGAGCCGTCGAAGATCGGCCCGGCGACCTTCCGCTGGGGCGAGCGGACCTTCGTCGTCGGGATCATCAACGTGACGCCCGACTCGTTCTCCGGCGACGGCCTCCTGGCGGCGACATCCTCGCGCGGGCTCGATTTGGTCGAGACCGCCGTCGAGATCGCCGTCGAGACCGCCCGCCGGATGATCGCCGATGGCGCCGACGTGCTCGATATCGGCGGTGAGTCGACCCGACCCGGCCATGAGCCCGTATCGACGGACGAGGAGCGCCGCCGTGTGGTGCCCGTCATTACGGCCCTCCGCCTGGCCCTGCCGGATGTCCCTCTGAGCATCGACACCACCAAGCCCGAGGTCGCCGAAGCCGCGCTGGCCGCCGGCGCCGACCTGATCAACGATGTCTGGGGCGTGGACGAGGACGACGCGCTCCCCAGGCTGGCTGCTGCCCACCGGGCGCCCCTCGTGGTCATGCACAACCGGGCGGAGCCGCGCTACACGGAGCTACTCCCCGAAGTCCTGGCCGACCTGCGCGCCGCGCTCGATCGGGCGCTCGCGCTGGGTGTCCGCTGGGTGGACCTGATCGTGGATCCGGGGTTCGGGTTCGGCAAGACGCCCGAGCAAAACCTGGAGCTCATCCGCGAACTCCCGAGGCTGCGCGAACTGGGCCGACCCATCCTCCTTGGCACCAGTCGAAAGTCGACCCTGGGTCGCGTCCTGGACCTTGGCCCGGACGAGCGACTCGAGGCGACCCTGGCCACGACCGCCCTGGCGATCGCCGGCGGGGTTGACCTGGTCCGGGTGCACGATGTACGGGCGAACGTCCGTACCGCGCGAATCAGCGATGCGATCATCCGAGCCAACTGGCGGCCGACGCCGACCGAAGGAGGCCCAGCCTGAGCGACCGGATCGTCCTGGCCAACATGCGCTTCGAGGGCCGCCACGGCTATTACGACGACGAGCGGCTGAACCCGCAGCCGTTCGAGATCGATGTCGAACTGGCGCTCAACCTGCAGCCGGCGGGCGTGGACGACGATCTGGACCAGTCCGTCGACTACGGCCAGGTCCACGATGCGGTCCGTCGGATCGTGGAAACGGGCTCGTTCCGCCTGCTCGAGGCGCTGGCCGAGGCGATCAGCCGGGACGTCCTGACCGATCCAGCGGTCGACGAGGTTGTCGTCCGCGTCCGCAAGCCCCGCGTCCAGCTTGGTGGGCCGCTCGATTACGCCGGAGTCGAGATCACCCGCCGCCGTCGCTGACCGTCGGTCAGGTCGGGGTGGGCGTCGGTTCCGGGGTCGGTTCAGGGGTAGGTTCCGGGGTGGGTTCCGGTGATGGCGTGGGTGTCGGTTCGGCGGTTGGCTCGGGCGAGAACGTGGGTGTGGGCGTGGGTTCGGACGGCGTTGGCGAGGGCGTTGGCGTCGGCGTAGGGGATGGCGTGGGGGTGGGCGACGGTGACGGCGTCGGCTCGGGGCCCATGGAAATCGTGTAATCGACGGCAGTCCCGCGCGGCACCGATGCCAGCGCCGGCGGGCTCTGACCAACGATGAGGCCCTCGGGCACGATCGGATCGAACGCCTCGGTCACCAGTCCCGGGGTCAGGCCGGCGGCAAACAGCAGGGTGATCGCGTCACGTTCAGTCCGGGCCCGCAGGTCCGGGATCTGGACGTTCGCCAGCGGCGTCGCCACACTGACGCGGACGTCGCCACCGGCCGGGATCTCGTTACCGGCTACCGGATCCTGATCGAGGATGGTGCCCTGGCCCGAGGTCGATTCGACCTCGGTGATGGTGAGTGTGATGCCCAGCGCCCGGGCCTCGACGGTCGCGTCGGCGATGTGGTCACCGATGAAGTTCGGGGCGCTGATGGGACCCGCGCTCGGATCGGGTGCGGATCCCGCGCCAGACGCGAACTGGTAGACGAGCAGCGCGATCGCCGCGAGCAGGGCGATCGCGATGATCCCGGTCAACCACACCAGCGCGCTGACCCCACCGCCCCGCGCCCGGTCGTCATCGTCGCGCTCGCGGCGCGATCGAGCTGGCGGTCCCGCGGGTGACGGCCCTTCGTCGACAAGGGCATCGGAATCGCCAACTTCGTCGCCCGCGTCGTCGCCAGCGTCGTCGCCAGCGTAGGCCTCGGGTGGATACGGGACCTGGCTCGGGTTTGGCCGAATAAGCTCCCGGGCAGGTGGGATCGACGCCGATTTGGCGGGCGAGTCGGCCCCTGGCTCGTCGACTTCGGGGGCCCCGGCTCCTTCTTGGGCCCCGGTTCCTTCGTGGGCCTCGGCACCTGCGGTCGCATCGCGGGGATGGATCTCTTCCGTCAAAGCGGAGTGCTCGAGCGCGTCCTCGCCTGCCGCGATCTCACCAGTCGCCGCAGTCTCCGCCACCACGAGGTCAGCGGCCGTCTCCTGGCCAGCGGCCGCCGCCTCCGTCTCCACCGCACCGGCCGTTCCTGCCATCGCCGCCGCGACCGCGCCGTCAGCCCCTGCCGCAGCGCCGCCCACCGTGGCAGACAGGTTCGCCAGTGTCGCTTCCAGCTCGTCCGCCATGACGTCCGCCGAGGAGAACCGATCGCCCGGGGACGGCGAGAGCGCCACCCGTGCGATCGCCGCCAGATCCGCCGGAAGCGTCGGGCGGATCGCGAGCGGATCCGGAGCCGGCCCGCTCAACCGCGCCAGCGCGACGGCCGCAGCGCTGTCACC
>JANPDO010000409.1:0-1956 GCA_031431535.1 Chloroflexota bacterium | reverse complement strand
GTGGTCTGGGAGAACGGCTGGGGCTCACGCGCCTGGGGCTGGGGAGCCGGGATCCTGATCAGCTCGTCGGCCAATGTCGAGGTCCGCAACAACCTGGTCGCCTGGAACGCGGACGGCATCTCCGTCCTCACCCAGAACCGGAGCGATGCGCCCGGTGCGATCGTCGGCAACTACGTCCACGACAACACAATGGTCCTCGCCCCGACCGCCGCGGATACATCGGACAAGTTCCTGCTCGGTTTTCTCCAGGACTGGGCGGGCGTGCTGTTCGACCCGGGCTCGAACAACCGCGGTGCCTCGAACAAGTACTGGCACACCATGACGGAGCCGACCGGCCGGTTCGGCTGGAACGGAACGAAGTCACGCCTCACCGACTTCAATGCGACACCGGGCGACGAGGGTGGTACCTACCTGACCCTCGCGCAACGCGACGCCTTGTTGTCCGCGGCAGGGGTGCCGCTGAACCAGCTGCCCCACTGACGCCTGCGTCGCACGGTGGACGCGTGGTACAGGGTCCGCCCGAGCACGATGGACTGGGGTTGCCTTCACCAGGACGTCGTAGCCCCTCTGACAAGCGTACGGCGCATCTCGCTCCGGACAGCGACAACCCGCCCGCCCGGCTGCAAGACTTCGAGACTTCGCCGGCCCTGCTAGCATCGTTCGGCCGAGCGCGGCGGCCGCCCGGCCGATATAGCGACGCGTCGGCCGCGCGCCGCTCCCTCGCGGCCGCCGGCCAACCAACGCCGACGGAGGATTATCCCGATCATGGCTCGAACGCGGCGGTTCGACCGGGTGTCCATCCCGGCAGTCCTGCTGGCGGCGGTCGCCCTGGTCGGCTGGACGGCTGCCGTCGCGTCAGCTGCGTCACCCACGCCAACAGCCACCCCGACGCCAACAGCCACGCCAACGCCATCCGCCGGCAACTGCGGGTCATCGCTCCAAGGCCTCATCAATGCCGCACCTGCCGGCTCTGTGTTGCAGCTCCCGAACTGCGTCTTCCGCGAAGCGGCGACGATCTCCAAGGCGCTCACCCTCCGCGGCCCGGCGACGATCAAGGGCTCGGACGTCTGGACCGCCTGGAACGGGACTGTCTCGCAGGCGACGGTCCCGTCGCTACCGACCAATGGCAATTGCACGGCCGCCCGTTGCGCGTGGCCGGAGCAGGTCTTCATCGACGGTGTCCCGCAGCTCCAGGTCGGGACCGCCGAGAGCCCGGTCGCCGGTGAGTTCAACCTCGATGCCGGACGCCACGTGGTCCTCGGCAGTTCGCCGGCGGGCAAGACCGTCGAAGTCACGGTCCGTCGGGCCTGGATCACGGTCAGTGCTGATGACGTCACGATCATCGGGCTGACGATGCGGCACGCCGCCAGTGCGCCGCAGAACGGCGGCCTCCAGGAGAACTCGGGCGCGGATCGGCTGATCATCCGCGATTCGGTCTTGTCGGACAGCCATGGAGCGGTCGTGAACTTCCAGGGCACCGTCGGGAGCTCCCTGCTCGACAGCGACGTGAGCGGCGGCGGTCAGCTCGGCGTCCACATCGGGGGCTCGTTCACGACGGGCGTGACGATCTCCGGCAACCGCATCCACGACAACAACACCGAGGGCTTCCAGACCGGCTGGGAGGCTGGCGGCCTCAAGGCGGCGGTCTCCACCAATCTGGTGATGAGCGACAACGAGGTCTACAACAACGACGGTCCAGGGCTGTGGTGTGACATCGACTGCAGGAACGTCACCTACGCCCGCAACCGGGTCCACCACAACACCAAGGTCGGCATCTTCTTCGAAATCAGCGACGGCGCGCTGGTTGCCGACAACGTGGTCTGGGAGAACGGCTGGGGCTCACGCGCCTGGGGCTGGGGAGCCGGGATCCTGATCAGCTCGTCGGCCAATGTCGAGGTCCGCAACAACCTGGTCGCCTGGAACGCGGACGGCATCTCCGTCCTCACCCAGAACCGG
>JANPDO010000408.1:0-3802 GCA_031431535.1 Chloroflexota bacterium | reverse complement strand
CGTTCGCTCCGCTCGGCCGGCGTCCTCGAAGGCTTCCCGGACTGATCCCCGGGATTTCGATCGCGGCGATGTCTTGGGTCGTGCCTGTCGATGTCGTCGCGCGCGACCTGACGATCACCTACGCCGGCGCATCGAGACCGGCCCTCCAGGGCGTCTCGGTCGAGGTGCCCGCCGGGGCATGCCTGCTGATCGTCGGGCCGTCGGGGAGCGGCAAGAGCACGTTCGGACTCGCTCTTGCCGGGCTGGTTCCGCGCGAAATTCGCTCCGCGATGACGGGGTCGCTGACCGTTGACGGCTCGGAGACTCGGGCCCTGGAGCCCTCCGTGCTGGCGGCGAAGGTGGGGATCGTCTTCCAGGATGCGGGCAGCCAGTTGGTCATGGATCGTGTCGAGGACGAGGTCGCGTTTGGCCTCGAGAACCGCGGTTGGCTTCCCGAGGCGATGCGAGTTCGGGTGCCCCAGATCATCGCCGACGCGGGGCTGGCCGGGCTGGAACGGCGCCGGTCCAATCGGCTGTCGGGCGGCCAGCAGCAGCGCCTGGCGCTCGCGGGCGTGCTGGCGCCTCAGCCGAACTGTCTCGTGCTCGACGAGCCGACCTCGAACCTTGACTCGGGCGGCGTGGAGGCGTTGTTCACGCGACTTGCCGACCTGCATATGTCGCGCGACGTGACCCTCGTGCTCATCGAGCACCACGTGGACCTGGCCTGGCCCCTGGCAGACATCGTGCTCGCGCTTGATCGCGATGGGTCGGTCATCGATGTCGGACCGCCGGCCGACGTGCTGGCGCGGTCCCGGAAACGGATGGCGGTCGCTGGAACGTGGCTGCCGGGTGAGGGACCGCGCCCGAGCCCGCCACTCGGTCCCACCCCCGGGGAGCCAGTTGTGATGGCGAGCGGCGTCGGGTTCGGTTACGAGCGCTCCGGTCCCGTCCTGACCGGCGTCGACGTCACGGTCAGGGCCGGTGAGCGGCTGGCACTGACGGGTCCCAACGGGAGTGGCAAGTCGACGCTTGGGCGCCTCCTGGTCGGGCTGCTCAGGCCGGACCATGGAACCGTTCGTCTCGGCGGTGACGACCCGGCCCGGTTGCCGCCCGCCGTCCTCGCCCGGCGCGCCGGCTACGTATTCCAGGACCCCGAATCGGGGTTTCTCACGGATGGAGTCCTCGATGAGGTGATGCTCGGCCTGTCCGCTGCCGAGCGCGCCAGGGCGCCTGAGGTGATGGAACGACTCGGGCTGCCGCTCGAGACCTTTGGGTCCCGGAACCCGTACCGCCTGAGCGGCGGCGAGAAGCGTCGGCTGTCGCTCGTCTGCGCGCTCGTCCGGTCGCCGGCCATGCTCGTGCTCGACGAGCCGACATATGGCCAGGATCGCCTCGGATATGAGGCGCTGATCCGGATCCTCGACGAGCAGATGGACGGCGGCATGGCCCTCGTCGTGGCGACCCATGACCGCCGGTTCGTCGCGGACGTCGCAACACGCGTCGTGACCCTGGCCGACGGCGTGGTGACGTCATGATCTGGTTCGGGTGGTGATCACGGCGCGCGACCTCGCACCGGCCCAGCTCGACAGCGTCCTCGGCCGAGCGAGCCCCGTTCTCAAGCTGGGTATTGCGCTCGCGTGGTTGATCGGTCTCGCGACCACGACGGCGTGGGTGCCGCCGATCGTGCTCGCAGCCGTGGCGGTCCTGGCGGCGTTGACCGTGGGTCGCGTGCCTGCCGCCGACCTGACCCGGGCCTTGGCTCCCCTCTGGCTCGCGGCGGCCGGCCTCGCCTTCTTCAACACGATCTTCGGGATCGCGAACATGGACCCGGCGTCGAGCACGGTCTTGACCGTGGGTCCCTGGCGCGTCACGGTTGAGGCGATGGACGCGGGGATCGGGCTCGGCCTGCGAGTCATCGCGATCGGCGCAGTCGGTGCCGTCTTCGCCCTCACCACCGACTCGACCCGGCTGGTCGACGCCCTCGTCCAACAGGCTCGCGTCCCCGAGCGGTTCGCATACGGCGCGCTCGCCGCCTACGGGTCGATCCCGCGGTTCGGTGAGGACCTCGCCAACCTGCGGGCCGCCCGGCGGATCCGCGGCCTGCGCCGCACCTGGCACCCACGGATCCTCGTCGGCCTTCTCGTCCTCGCCATTCGCCATGGCGATCGGATGGCCCTGGCCATGGATGCCCGGGCCTTCGGTTCGAGAACTCGATCGCGCTACCGGGATGTGCGCTGGTCAGGCACGGACCTTTCGGTCGGCGTCGCGGCCGTCGCCGCCCTGGTCGGGGCTCTGGTGACAGCACGCTGACTGATACTGGGTGGACGGGGGGTCTCACGGTTCCGGGCGCGAAGGGCGCATAGCCAGATGGCCATCGGAGCTGAATGCGTGAACCCAATGCACGCCCTGATCAAGGGAGTCTCTCTGGGGACACTGGCGGACACTGGATGATGGTGGTGACCCGTGTGTGGGCGATCATCCCGCGGTGCTTGGCGACGACGGTTACTTCGATGAGCGCGTCGCGGCGACATACGACGAGTCGGAAGCCGAATTGTTCGAAGTGGAGGCGGTCGATCCTGTGGTCGAGATCGCCGAGATCGCCGGGAACGGCCAGGCGCTCGAGCTCGGGATCGGGACCAGCCGGATAGGCTTCCGCTCGCGCGGCGCGGCGTCCCAGTCCACGGGATCGACGTGTCCCAGGCCATGGTCGCGAGATTGCGCGTCAAGCTGAGGGTGCCGGTGCAGCCGCCACCCGCGAGCGAGCGTGCTCAAGGAAGTACCGCCAGAGAGCGCCTGTCTCCTCGTAGTCGCGACCGGCCAGCAGTTCGGCGATCCGGGCTGCGACAGGACCATGCGGATCCCGTCGCACACGCGCAAGGACCGGCCGCCAGTCCGCGAGCGTGCCGTTCTCCAGGATGTCGTCAAGCGCCGCGAGCGTGAGCCGGTCGGGACGCAGATGTCGGTGACGCATGTCGCGCAGCCTACTCCTTGACGTCGTCCCACCCGGCACGTTGGGTCGCGACGGCGTTGGCCATCAGGTTCGCGACGCGCCGGCACTGGTCCGTGACGGACGTCCAGTCGTGCCAGGCGGGGACGAGGTCCTTGTATTCGGCAAGGTCGACGGAGTCCAGATCGTATGGCCGGGGCAGCGCCAGCTGACGCATCATCTGGAAGCGCACCGCTCCCTGGTCGTCGTCCTGTGGGTAGAGCTGGTCCATCGGCGCGAGCGCGGCGAGAATGGCTGCGTCCGTCGTCCTGACGGCGATGGCCGCGACATCAAGGAAGTCCCGCGTGGCGTTCCGCCTGACGATCAGCCAACCCTTGATGCGCAGGATCTCGGCGGTCGTGGGCACGCGAATCGTATGACCGGCGGCCATGATCTCGGTCGTCTCGAGAGGCGCCAGCCGAATCTGGTTGCGGACGGTGGTCAGGATTCCGTCGAGACTTCCGAAGATGACGACGGGACGCCTGACCCGAGCGGTCTTCCATCCTGCTGCGGACTCCAACTCCGCAAGGACCTGATCGAACCGGCCGATGAGATCGGTGACCACGTGATCCGCGTCGATCGAACGCCGATGGCCCGCCGCGATGGCGGCCGCCGTTCCGCCCACGAGCGTGGCATCGGGCAGGATTCCCTGGAGGCGCGCGGCCGCACCAAGGAGGCGCTCCCAATCACCAAGCTGCTCAGCCATCGCCGAATGTTCCCCCAGTTCGGCCTTCCGCGCATTCAGCTCGACGCGCGAGTCTTCGTGCGCAGGCGCGCGCCGACTCGCGCCGCACTTGCGACTCGCGCCGCGCCTGCCGAATGTTTCTGACAAAAGTG
>JANPDO010000407.1:0-20537 GCA_031431535.1 Chloroflexota bacterium | reverse complement strand
CGCCGACATGGCCTTGACCTGGGCCGCCGAGCCCACGCGGCTCACCGAGATGCCGACGTTCATCGCCGGACGGACCCCGGAGTTGAAGAGGTCGATGTCGAGGAAGATCTGGCCGTCGGTGATCGAGATCACGTTCGTCGGAATGTAGGCGGAGATGTCGCCGGCCTGCGTCTCGATGATCGGAAGGGCCGTCAGCGACCCACCCCCGTTCTCGTCATTGAGCCGCGCGGCCCGCTCCAGGAGCCGGCTGTGGAGGTAGAAGACATCGCCCGGGTAGGCTTCCCGACCGGGTGGCCGGCGCAGCAGCAGGGACATCTCGCGATAGGCCCAGGCGTGCTTGCTGAGATCGTCGTAGACGCACAGGGCGTCCTTGACGAGTCCCTGCCCGGCTACCTCGACGCCGTTCTCCATGACCTCCTCGCCCATGGCCACGCCGCTGTATGGCGCGAGGTACTGGAGCGGGGCAGGATCATCGGCACCGGCCACGACCACGATCGTGTGATCCATGGCGCCGTATTGCTCCAGGATCGCCACGGTGTTGGCGACTGTCGACAGCTTCTGCCCGATCGCCACGTAGATGCAGACCAGGCCCTTGCCCTTCTGGTTGATGATCGTGTCGATCGCGAGAGCCGTCTTGCCGGTCTGGCGATCCCCGATGATCAGCTCGCGCTGGCCGCGCCCGATCGGGATCAGGGCATCGATCGCCTTGATCCCGGTCTGGACCGGCGTATCGACCGACTTGCGGACGATCACGCCTGGGGCGATGCGCTCCACGGGGCGGGTTTTTGTCGAGGCGATCGGGCCCTTGTCATCAAGCGGACGCCCCAGCGCATCGACGACGCGCCCGAGGAGGCCCTTGCCAACGGGCACCTCCACGACGCGCCCGGTCGTCTTGACCGTGTCGCCTTCCTTGATCGCGCTGGCGTTCCCCAGGAGCACGGCACCGACCGTCTCCTCCTCGAGGTTGAGGGCCATGCCCATGACCCCGTTGGGGAACTCCAGCATCTCCGACGCCAGCGCACCATCGAGGCCGTAGATCTGGGCGATCCCGTCGCCGACCTCCACGACCGTTCCGACGCTGCGCGTCTCGACCCCCGAATCGAATGCGTCGATCGCGGCCTTGATGATGCTGGTGATCTCGTCGGAACGGATGGCCATCGCTGTTATCTCTCCTCAGATGGCGCTAGATGGCGCCCGAAACGAGCTGAACCCGCAACCGCTCCAGGCGGCTGCGGACGCTTCCGTCGATCAGGCGGTCGCCGACGCGCACGACGAGACCCCCGAGCAGGGTGGGATCGACCGCCGTGTCGAGTTCAACGCTGCCGCCGGTGAACTGTTCGAGTCGCTGCACCAGCGCGCGATGCTCGTCGGCGCTGATGGGGGACGAACTCGTGGCCGTGGCGAGGGTGATGCCCCTGCGCCGGTTGTCCAGCGCCCGGAACTCTGCGGCGAGTCGAGGGAGCTCCATGATTCGCCCACGCCGCAGCATCAGTCCGATCAGGTTGAGGACCGGTCGCCCAACGATCTGGCCCAGCGTCGCCTCGGCCGTGAGCACTCGCGACGCGAACGGAATGGACGGGTTGGCCAGGGTGCGCCCGATCCGGTCCACTGCGACGATCTCCGCCGCCGCGTCCAGCTCCAAACGCCACGTTTCAACCGTGTTGTCACGCGTGGCCACCGCAAAGGCGGCCTCGGCATAGCGACGCGCTGCAGATTCGCGGCGTGCCATCAGCCGTTCTTGCCGCCGACGGCGGGGCTGCGCAGGAATTCTTCGACAAGGCGGCGCTCGCGCTCAGTGGAAATGGTCTCGCCGACCACGCGACCGGCGGCCAGCAACGCCAGATCGGCAACCTCGGCGCGCACGTCGGAGATCGCCCGCACCTTCTCGGCCTCGATGTCCGCAGCGGCCCGAACATGTAACCGCTCGAGCTCCTCCTTGGTGGCCGCGATGTCCGCGTCCCGCGTTTCCTGGGCCACCTTCTGGGCACGGGCCAGGATCTCGTTTGCCTCGCGCCGCGCCTCGGTAAGCGTGGCCACGCGCTCGGTCTCCGCATTGGCGCGGTCCAGCCGGGCCTGTTCGGCGTCCGCCAGACCCTGCTCGATTCGGGCCTTGCGGTCAGCCAGCATCTTCGATACCGGCTTGAACGCGAAGGTCCAGATGATCACCAGGAAGAAGACGGCGTTGGCCGCGGCGATGATCACCGAGAACAGGTTGACCTGGAACAGGGCCTCGGCCTCGCCCTCCGCGGCCAGGCGGGCGACCTGTCGCCCGACGCCAGACGCGACGGCAAGCAGATCCACGATGCGTTCTCCCTGCCCGGTCGGCTACTTGATGAAGATCGCGAGCAAGCCGACGACGATCGCGAGAACGCCGAGGCCCTCGGCGAATGCCGCGAGGATGATCGCGATGCCGCGGATCTGTCCGGCAGCGTCGGGGTTGCGCCCGATGGCTTGTGCGGACATGCCTGCCAGGATTCCGATGCCGATGCCGGGTCCGAAGACCCCGAGTGCGGCGAGTCCGGCGCCGATGTGCTCCATGTTGTGGTTTCCTCCTGCTCCCCGGGCGGTTGACCCGGGATGATTGGGACCTGGGTTCTGGGCGCGAATGGGGTGGCGTCAGTGTGCGGGCTGGAGCCTCGCTGGTTCTGAACCGTGGGCCTGGCCTGGTGCCTCCTGCTCGACGTGACCCTCCTCGTCATGATGGCTCTCGATCGCGAGCACGATGAACATGAGCGTCAGCACGCTGAAGATGAGCGCCTGGATGGCCGTGAGCATCAGCTCCAGCCCGATCAGCCCAACGGGAATGATGGCGATCGTGAGGGCGGTAATGACCCCGAGGGCGACCTCGCCGCCGTAGATGTTGCCGAACAACCGCATCGACAGCGTAACCGGCTTGACGAACTCCAGCATGAGCTCGATGAGGCCGACGAACATGGCGATGAACCCGGCACCGACGCCGTTGCGGAACTCGCCGATGGGGAAGAACTTGCCGAGGTAGCCGCGCGCGCCCAGGTGCCGAAATCCTTCGATGTGGAAGATCGAGAAACTCACGAGCGCCATCCCGATCGTGATGTTGACGTCGCTCGATGGGGCGCGCAGCAACTCAATCTTGCCGACCGGCGGCACGAGCCCGCTCCAGTTGCTGAACAAGGTCAGGATGAAGAGGCCCGCGAAGATCGGGATGTAGGGGCGTGCCTTGGGCCCCGCGAGACCGATCCCGAAGTCGCTCAGGAACTCGTAGGCCCATTCGAACAGGTTCTGGGCGCGACCCGGGATCAGTCGTGTGCCGCGGGTCATCAGGATCGCCCCGAGCAGGACCAGGGCCATCACGATCCACATCGTGAAGATCGTATTGCTGATGACCGGGTGGAAGGTCACCAGCGCGTCGGGGCCTGGCGCGGACGCGGGCGCGAGATCGATGAGGGTGTGCGGCGCGGGAAACTCCAGCGTGCTCTCGATGAGGCAGACCGGGAAGTCGCAGGGATCCCCGGGTGCGCCACCCTTGGGAAACGGCGGAACCAACAGGACCGCGATGATGTCGACCACGATCACGGCCCCGATCAACAGCAGCCAGCGTGAGCGGCGGCCACCGGATCTCGATCCGGGCGCTTCCGCGGCGACCTGCTCGCTCGACACGCTGCCTCCACACACAGGAGCGCGGCTTTGACGCCGCGCTCGGGTCCGTCGTACCGGTTGGCTCGACCGGTTACTCGATCGTCTTGAGGAACCTGGTGACCAGGCGGTAGATGATCATCGTCCCGGCCCCGGCGCCGGCGAGGAAGCCCACGATCACGAAGATCGGGAGGGTACCCAGTTGCCCGTCGGCCCAGTACCCGACCAGCACGCCAATCAGGGTGGTCACCAGGAGCGAAAGGCCGATCTCCGTGAAGAGGATGGCGTACGTGCCGCCTCGGCCGGGCTCGATCATTGGCGATCTGACAAGGCCCGCGGAGTATAGCAGGCGCGAATTGGGGGAGCCTGCCAGCTGGGGGAGCCTGCCAGCCGTCGGGGAGCCGATCGAATGGGGAGGCGCGCCCCGGTCGTCACGGCGTCGGCGTTGGGGTCGTCTCGGCGCCAGTCGTGGGAGCGGTCGTTGGGATAGGGCTCGCGCTCGCTCCGAGCACGCCACCAACCGGCCTCGGCGCCGCAACCGCCGACGACAGCAGGACGATCGCGACGAGACCGCCGAGAGCGGCGCCTGTGTCACCGATGAGGCGCCGGCGCGCCTGCAGGGGTCGCTTGGGCGCCGGATCGGGAAGCTGACGGGGCGGTCGCGGCAGGGTTGTCGTCGCCGCGGCGACAGGTCCCGGTCGCGCGACCCCGGTTCGACTCAGGTTCGCCTTCTGGGTGAGCGCCGCGTGGCCGATCCGGCGCGCGACCTGGCGCGCCGTCAGGGGCGCCGGAAAGGTTGAGCGCTCGAATGTCTCCACTGGTCGGCCAAGGAGTTGACGCATCATGTACGCCCCGGTCGAGCGATTCAGAACGTCGCGGACGGCGCCAAGCAGTGCGGCTCCGGGTAGACGTGGGGCCAGCGCATCCGGGTCGGTATCCGAATCCAGGACGGGATCCTGGACGGAGATCCTGCGACGACGCAGGACGATGCTCGCGACCCCAACGAGCGCCAGGACTGCGAGCGTGCCGATTGCGAGGAGTTCGAGGCTCATGTTGCCCCGAATCTAGCACCAGGCAGCAAGCGCTCCGCTTTGCCGGCAGGGTTGGCGGCGCTCAGCTCGCTCCGGGGAGGGTGGGCTCTTGCTCGTATGACTCGGCTTCCAGGTCGTCCGGCCGGCCAAAACCGCCGCGAGTCGGTAGAAAAAGCACAAGCCCCGAGGCAATGAAGACGCCGAGAAACGCGTAGAGCTGCGACGCACCGGTCAGAATCAGCGCCAGGATCGCCAGCCCGGTACATAGGCCGTAGATGACCAGCACCGTCTGCCGGTGAGACAGCCCAAGGTCCAGCAGGCGGTGGTGGATGTGCTGGCGGTCCGGGCTGAATGGCGAGCGTCGCTGCGAGAGACGGCGAACGATGATCCAGAACGTGTCGAGGATCGGCACGCCGAGCACCAGGAGCGCGACCGCGACCTTGGCCGTGCCAAGGATGGCCAGCACGGCCAGGGTGTAGCCCACGAACTGCACGCCGCTCGTCCCGGCGAAGATGGAAGCTGGGTGGAAATTCCAGCGCAAGAAACCCAGCAATGCTCCCGCCAGGACAAAACACAGCACTGCGATGAGCGGCTGGTTGAACCTCGTGGACAGGCTGATCAGGCCGAGGGTCACCGCTGCGATGATCGCGACGCCGGAGGACAGGCCGTCCAGGCCATCGATCCAGTTGATGCTGTTGATCATGCCCACGATCCAGAAGATCGTGAACGCCGCGGCCGCGAGTGCAGGGAAGGCGATCACGCCGGCTCCGAATGGGTTGTTGACGAAGTCGACCCCGACGCCGAGGGCCACGGCTCCGGTGGCAAGGCCAACCTGGCCGAGAATCTGCCAGCGCGCCCGCAGGTCCAGGAGGTCATCGATGGCGCCAAGCGCGGCAGCCACGGCGCCGCCCAGCAACAGTGCCACGATGTCAAGCGGACGCAATGACGGCGGCACGGCAATCAGCCCGAGGCGTTCATTCACGATGAGGAACCCGCCCGCAATGCCGAGAAACGCCGCCGCCACGCCTAGCCCGCCGCTTCGAGGGATCGGCGTCACGTGAACCCGACGCGCTCCGGGCCGATCGACGATCCGGTAGCGCAGTGCCAGACGGCGAACCAGGGGCGTCAGGACGATGGAGAGCAGGGCCGCCCCGAGAAACACGGTGACGATCGGCCCAAGGGCAGTGCCGATGCCCGCGATAAGGGTCACTCGGCGGGCAGGCCCGGAACCGGGAACCGCTTGACGATCGCGTGAACGTCGGCCGCCAGCCGGGTCTGGACGGCCGCGTCGTCGCGCTGGCGGATCGCCTCCACAATGATTCGCCCAACCGCCCGCATCTCGTCCGGTCCGAAGCCGCGCGACGTGGTGGCGGGTGTCCCGATCCGGATCCCGGAGGCGGTGTTGGGCGGCAGCCTGTCAAACGGGATCGCGTTCTTGTTGACGGTGATCCCGATCTCGTCGAGCAGGTGCTCGGCCTCCTTCCCGGTCACGCCCAGCGGCGTCACGTCGACCAACAGCAAGTGGTTGTCGGTGCCGCCCGAGACGACCCGGGCACCGAGCTCGGCCACCGTCTCGGCCATGACCTGTGCGTTCTCCACGGTGCGCCGCTGATCCTCGCGGAACGTCTCCTCGGCAGCCAGCTTGAAGGCGATCGCCTTTCCGGCGATGACCTGCATCAGCGGCCCGCCCTGGGTCCCAGGGAAGACGTTGCGGTCGACCGACGCGGCCAGCGATCCTTCCGCGGCGCCGCCCTTCACCGCCGGGAAGTCGGCGGCGTCCACGGCAGGCGGCAGGGTCCGCCGGCTGAACAGCATGCCGCCTCGCGGACCGCGCAGGGTCTTGTGGGTGGTCGTCGTGACCAGGTCCGCGTATGGGAAAGGACTCGGGTGAACCCCGGCCGCGACCAGACCGGCGACGTGGGCCATGTCGATGAACAGGATCGCGCCGACGGCGCGGGCGATCGCCCCCATCCGCTCGAAGTCCCAGATTCGCGGGTAGGCCGAAGCCCCTCCAACGATCAGCTTCGGGCGGGCCTCGTGGGCCTGCGCCTCCATCGCGTCGTAGTCGATCCGTTCGGTGTCCTGCCTGACGCCGTAGGCATGCACTTCGTAGAGGCGACCAGAAAAGTTGAGCGCCATCCCGTGCGTCAGGTGGCCGCCATGGGCCAGGTTCATGCCCATGATCCGGTCGCCCGGCTGGAGGACGCTGAAGTAGGCGGCCATGTTGGCCTGGGCGCCGGAATGTGGCTGGACATTGACGTGCTCTGCACCGGGAAACAGCGCGAGGGCGCGCTCCTGGGCCAGCCGCTCGGCGATGTCAACGTACTCGCAGCCACCGTAGTAGCGCTTCCCGGGAAGACCCTCGGCGTATTTGTTGGTCAGCCACGAGCCCTGCGCTTCCATCACCGCCGCGGAGACGTAGTTCTCGCTGGCGATCAACTCGATCTTGTCGTGCTGGCGGCGGCGCTCGCCGAGCATGGCCTCCCAGAGCAGCGGGTCCACCTCGGCGATCGACTCGAGCGCCAGACCCGTCGAGGGCGATATGGTCATGCTGTCGCCGACTCCCTTCCGTACGCCCGGGCGGGTGCCCTTCACGCTCTGTCGAGCCTCCCCGCAACTATCTTCCCACGAACGGCCCGGTGCCCACTCCGCCCGTCGGCCGCCGATTCAGCCAGGCGCTGCCTCGGCCCAGGGGTCGTGGGCCAAGCCGGCCGCATCCAGGATGGCGGCCATCCGCTCGGCGGTAATCGCGCCCGCCCGCAGCAGCCTGGGCGTCGCCTCCACGCACTCGATGACCGTGGAGGCCGGACCTCCGCGAGCGGGCCCGCCGTCGAGGATCAGGTCGATCACGTCGCCCAGTTGCGCCCGGATCTCGTACGCGTCGCGCGCCTCCGGAAGACCGGACACATTGGCGGACGTGGTCGGGAGCGACCCCACAGCTCTCGCCAACGCCCGCGGCGTGGCGTGGTCGGGGACGCGCAGGCCGATCGTCGGCGCGCCGCCCGTGAGGGCGGCCGGGAGGTCCTGATCCGGGCGCTGCTGCACGACGATCGTGAGCCCACCGGGCCAGCACGCCCGCGCGAGGGCCGCCGCGGCCGGCGTCATGACGCCGATCCGGTCCGCCTGTTCAAAGCTGTCGAGCAGCAGAGCGATCCCCTTGTCCGGAGCCCTGCGCTTGACCACGAAAAGCCGCCCCACCCCGCTGGGCGTATCAAGCGCGATGCAGATGCCGTAGACCGTGTCGGTCGGGAGCGCGACCACGCCACCGGCCCTGAGGACTGCAACAGCGACCGCCCAGCCGTCCGGGCCGTCCGGAACGATCCGGGCGGTCACGCCGGGATGCGCCGGTCCGAGGTCTCGCGAGACGTGCTTCGCAAATCTGCCGCGCGCGCCGCCGCTGCGTCGGCGAGGCGACGCGACGCATTCGCGGCAGCGGCTGGGCGGACCAGCACGAGTGCCTCGATCATCTTCGCCACCCCCTCCTCTGAGACTGGCGGCGCGATGTACCGCGCGACCGCCTGGACCGCCGCTGGAGCGCTTGGCATCGCGGCTCCATGCCCAACTGCCGCGAGCATCTCCAGGTCATTCCACTGGTCACCGATCGCGAGGGTCGCGCCGAGCCGGACGCCAAGCCGGCGGGCCAGCCATCGAACTGCGTGCCCCTTGGAGACGCCCGGGGCCACGAACTCGAGGAATTTAGGGTGGCTGATCGTCACATCCGCGACGCCCTTGAAGCGAGCCCGCGCGACCGGGGCGATCTCCACCGGGAGCGGCGGAACGCCCACCGCGAGCACCTTGGTCACTGGATGCACGATCGATGCGGGGAGGTCCTCGACCAACTCCGCACGGGCGCCCATGAAGGCGCTGTAGTCCTCGGCCCTCGGGTCGTCCGCGCGCAGGATGAACCGCTCGAGATGATTGATGTGCGGGTCGAGTCCCTGGTCGCGCGTCCATTCGACGACGGCCCGGGCGGCCACTGGACCCAGCGGGCGGTGCAGCAGCAGGCGACCGATCCGCGCTGACGCCGGTTCGGGCATGGCCCGGATCAGCCCGCCCTGGTAGCCAACCACTGGTGCGCTCAGGCCGAGTTCCAGGGCAAAGCGCATGGCGCTCGACACCATGCGCCCGGTGACGATGCTGACAAACACCCCGCGCGCCAAGGCGGCCCGGACAGCTCGCCGCGTGTCCGGTCCAATGACCAGGTCGTCGCCGACCAACGTCCCGTCGATATCGAGGGCGATCAGCTCGATGGGCAGGATTGGTTGCGGGGTGGTGAGACCTAGCACTCCGAAATGATGCCCCAGCCCCACAACTTCGTCAGGCACGCTCGATCATGGCAACGCGCGGGAGCCCCGCGAGGTCCGCCTTCACGCGGCACGCCCAGCTCGGCAGGACCCGAGCGCAGCGCTCGACGATCAGGTCGGCCTGATCCGCGCCGATCTCCAGCAGTGCGAGCCCTCCGTCCGCCAGGTGCTCCGCGAGCTGACCCAGCAGCCGCTCGATCACGTCCAGGCCATCCGCCCCGCCGTCGAGCGCCAGGAGGGGCTCGAACGAGGTGGCGATGGGCAACCCAGCCATGGCGTCGCTTCGAACGTACGGCAGGTTGGCAAGGACCAGGTCGAACTGCGGTCCGCCGTCGCTCGCCTTCGCGTCGAGGGCCAGCAGGTCGGAGCGAGCAAACGTCAAGACATCGAGGACGCCAAGCGAGCGGGCATTGGCGCGGGCCAGCTCCAGGGCGTCCGCCGAGACGTCGAGACCGAGCAAGCGGATCGCGGTCGACCCGCCCAGGTCGCGACATGCGACGGCGAGTGCCACGGCGATCGCCCCGCTGCCAGTACCGACGTCAACGACCTGGATCGGCAGCTGGCTCCGGCTTCCTGCTTGAGATCGACGCCGGCGGACCTCCTCCTGCGCGAGCTCCACCAGCCGCTCCGTCTCGGGTCGCGGGATCAGCGCCCGCCGGTCGACTGACAGCGTGAGCCCGTAGAACTCCTTCCGTCCCCGGATGTACGCCACCGGCTCGCCGGCTTCCCTGCGCCGGACAGCGGCGCGATAGCGGGCGGCTGCATCGACCTCAACGAGCAACTCCGGATGGGCCAGGACCGCCGTCCGATCGAGCCCGATCGCATCGCCGAGCAGCACCTGGGCATCGAGTCGCGCTGTCTCGCTGCCGGCCAGGCGCAGCGCCTCGACCCCTTCTCGCAGAAGCACGCCCGCCAGTTCGGGCTCGGCCGCATGCATCGAACGCGGGCCCGGTCAGGACCCGTCGCCGTCCGTGAGCGTCGCCAGCCGGTCGGCCTGGTCGGCCATCACCAGGGCATCAATCATGTCGTCCAGGTCACCCTCGAGCACGCCCGGCAGGTTGTGGACCGTCTTGCCGATCCGGTGGTCGGTGATCCGGTCCTGCGGGAAGTTGTAGGTCCGGATCTTGTCCGATCGATCACCCGATCCGACCATCGAGCGCCGGGCCGCCGAATCCGCCTCGCGTTGCTTGCGCATCTCAAGGTCGAACAGGCGGGATCGCAGGACCGCCAGGGCCTTGGCCTTGTTCTTGTGCTGGCTCTTCTCGTCCTGGATCTCGACCACCAGGCCGCTTGGCAGGTGGGTGATGCGGACCGCCGAGTCGGTCGTATTGACCGACTGGCCGCCGGGCCCGGACGAGCGCTTGACGTCGATTCGCAGGTCGCGATCCTCGTCGATCGCGACCTCGACCTCATCAACCTCGGGCAGGACGACGACCGTCACCGTCGAGGTGTGGATCCGGCCGGACGATTCGGTCGCCGGGATGCGCTGGACGCGATGGACGCCACCTTCGAACTTCAGGCGGCTGTACGCCCCGTCACCATGGACCTGGATGATCGCCTCCTTGAGGCCACCGATTCCTGTCTCATTGAGGCTGAGCACCTCCGGCTTGAACCGGTGGCGTTCCGCGTAACGGCAATACATGCGGTAGAGCTCCGCCGCGAACAGCGCGGCCTCCTCTCCTCCCGCACCGGCCCGGATCTCGAGAATGACGTCGCGATCGTCGTTCGGATCGCGTGGCAGGAGCAGGACCTTGAGTTCGTCGAGCAAGCGCGCCTCGTCGGTCTCGAGCCGGTCGACCTCCTCGCGGGCCATAGCCCGCAACTCGTCGTCGGCATCGGCGGATCCGCGGAGTTCACGCGCGCCGGCCAATTCGAGGCGGGTGGCCTCAAGTCGGCGAAAGGCGGCGACGGCTGGCTCCAGGCGGGCCATCTCCTGGCCAAGCCGGCGCAGGTCGGCGGGGTTCGACGAGACTTCTGGGCGGGCCAGCTCGGCCGCGAGTTCGTCGTATTGATGGGCGACCTCGGCCAGCTTGGCGTCGAGGTCGCTCACGACCCAGGCGGTGGGTCGATCGTGACGGTCGCGACCGTGGCGGCGCTGGCCGCGGTGGCGTCCACGGGAACCGCGGCGAGGTCCAGGGGCTGACACTCGAATGCGCCGGAACCTGCCGGAACCGTCTCGCCATCGGCCAGAAGCGCCTGCTCCATCGACACGATCGCGACTTCGATCATGTCGTCGCTCGGTTGCTTGGTGGTAATCATCTGGACGAGTAGTCCTGGATACAGCAGCACCTTGACCAGCCGGTTGGACCGGTGGCGTGCCCCGAACCTGAGGATCTCGTAGCCCAGCGAGGCGATGACCGGGATCAGCACGATCCGACTGGCGACCATGACCAGGGGCTCCTGCCGGCCAACCAGCGAGAAGGCGACGATCGACAGGAGGATCACCACGACGAGGAACTCCGTGCCACAACGCTGGTGAGCGGTCGGATACTTGCGGACGTCGGCGACGGTCAGCGGGTCGCCGGCCTCGAGGGCGTGGATGGTCATGTGCTCGGCGCCGTGGTACTGGAACACCCGGGCAATGTCGGGCGCGCGGCCGATCAGGGCCAGGTAGCCCAGGAAGATCGCGACGCGGACGAGCCCTTCGACCAGGTGTTGAATCAGCCCGTTCTCGATGTTCGCGGTCGTGACCGACGCGACGAAGAGCGGCAGCAGAAAGAAGATGCCGATCCCAGCCAGCAGGGTGATCCCGAGCATCAGCACGATGGAGCCCTTGCCGAGCTCCACGCCTTCCTCCTGCGCCTGGACGTTGGCGCTGCGGACCAGCCAGCGCGTGCCGACGACCAGGGTTTCGTAGAGCACGACCAGGCCGCGCACGAAGGGCCATTTCGACCCGCGGGTGCCGTGGAAGCCGGAGTCGAGTCGCTCCGTCGCGTAGACGATGTGTCCGTCCGGGTGGCGGAGGGCGACCGCGATCGCATCGCGACCGCGCATCAGGACGCCCTCTATCAGGGCCTGACCGCCATACGAATAGCTGGGCATGACGGGCAGTCTAGCGGCTCCGGCGATCAGCACCCACGGCCCGCCGGCCGGGCGTGTCAGCCGGGTGTGTTTGCCGGGTCTGGCGATCAGCCGCGGACCTGGCGCTCCAGGCGCTTCTGGAAGCGCTCGACCTGGCCGGCCGTGTCGATGATGTTCTGTGTACCGGTGAAGAACGGGTGGCAGCTGGAACACACGTCCGCACGCAGCTCCGGGCGTGTGGACCCAACGATCCATTCGGTCCCGCACGAGCCGCAGTGAACCTTGGCCTGATGGTATTTGGGGTGGATATCGGGTTTCACGGGATCATCTCCTCCGCGCCGTCCGTACCGGGCCAGTGCCCAGCCGGTGGTCGTCGGCTCTGCTCGGGTAGGTCAGGCGCTCGTGGTGGCCGGCTCGGCCGCTTCGACCCGAATGCGCTTCTTGAGGCGTGTCGCGTGTTCGAACCTGACCTTGCCGGCGACCGTGGCGAAGACCGTGTAGTCCCTACCGAGACCGGTGCCGGGGCCCGCCAGGAAGGTCATGCCACGCTGGCGAACGATGATCGACCCGGCGCTGACGAGCTGCCCGTCACCGGCCTTGACGCCCAATCGCTGGCCAACGCTGTCGCGTCCGTTCTTGACGCTCCCGCCGGCTTTCTTGTGAGCCATCTCGTCTACTCGTCCTTCCTGGTCGTGCGCGGTCGCTTCGGCGTGGCCGCGTCCGCGGGGGCCTCGGCGCGGCGTTTTGCGGGGGCCTCTGCGGGAGCAGCTTCGGTGGTCGCAGCCTTGGCCTTCGCCCGGGTCTTCCCCGCCGCCTTGTCTGTCGCGGACGCGGCTTTCGCCTTCGTGGCCGCGGAGCCGGTCCTGGCGGTCGCGCTGGCCTTGGTCCGGGCAGGTGTCGCTTCCGGCGTTGCGGCGCCCACGGCCAGCTTGGCCGCGAGTTCCGCATCACGGGCCGCCTGGGCCACGGCGACTTCCTCGAGCCGCTGCCGCTCCGTCTTGGCGTCCTGCTCGGCCTTCTCCGCCGATTTCGCGGCGCTCTTGCCGTTCAGAGTGATATCGCTGATCCGCAGGACAGTCAGCTCCTGCCGATGGCCCTTCTTGACCCGGCTGCGGGCCTTGGGCCGGTATTTGAACGAAATCAGCTTCTCGCCGCGGATCTGGCGGACGACTTCCGCGCTGACCGCCGCATCGGGGACGACCGGGCGCCCGATCGACGATTGATCGCCGTCCGTCACGAGCAGGACGCGCTCGAGGGTGATCGTCTTGCCGGGCTCAACGTCGAGGAGTTCGACCTGGAGTTCTGTGCCGACCTCGACGCGGTATTGCTTTCCGCCGGTCTCGATGACTGCGTACATGGATCCTCAAACGTTGCTCAGGCAGCGACCGGGCGGCAAGACCGCGACGGCGGACAGGAAGAAGCGCACGGGGACCCGAGCGCAGAGATTGGATTGTACGGCTCCTCATCCGGTACGGTCAAACGGCGCGTCGACACGCACAGCCCTAGGCGCCAATCGGGTCACTCCCTTCAGACCGCTGGGATCCCCGTGTCCGTCGTCCGGGCGTCCGCTGATCGTCCCATCACCGGTCGCTGCCGCAGGATCCCGATCACCGCTCGTGGTCGAAGGACGGGGGCCGGATACTCAGCTCAACGGTCAGATGCCGGACAGCGTGGCGCCGGTCTTCCCCGTGGTCGACACCATCATCGACCCACTCCTACGTATATCAGCGTGACGGTCCGCGACTTCCTGCCGGATCTGTAGGAACTCGCACCGGTCCACGAGAGATCTGTCGCCAATGTGCGCCTGACAGCGACATCGGGGGCCGCCCGGCCCCGTTGTTGGCTCATCGGCCTGATCCAGCACAGAGCGTGGGGTGCTTCCCTGCCCGAGACCCGGTCCTCGGGGTCGTCAGGCTGCGTACCGGTGGGCCTCGGTCGCAGCCGCACCCGCCAGGATCTCGAGGGCGCGATCGATGGTCGGGTCGGTCCCGGCTACGACTGGATCGGGCAACGTGACGACCTCGTCTGGGACGAGGCCCACCTCATCGATCCAACGCTTGGCCGGTGTCAGCCAGCGGGCAATCGTGAGACGGAATGCGCCACCCTCGCCGGACAACTCCTGCCACTGCTGGACGGTGCCCTTGCCGTATGAGGTCTGGCCGACCAGCGTCGCGCGACCGCTGTCCTGGAGCGCTCCAGCCACGATCTCGCTCGCGGATGCGCTCCCGGCGTCGATCAGGCAGACGATCTGGAGCGCCGGATCCGTGGCGAGACCGCCGGGCAGAGCTGGCGTTGCGACCTGCTCACCTGCCGCATCCTGCTCCCAGAAGATGACGCCCGACCCGATGAACTGGCTGGCGATCGTGCGCGCGGCGGTGACATAGCCGCCCAGATTACCCCGGAGATCCAGGATCAGACGCGTTCGCCCGGCGTCGAGGTGGACCGTCAGGGCCTCCACGAATTGCTCGGTGGCCCCGTCCGAGAACCCGGCCACCCGGAGATACCCGACCGCTCCATCGGCGAGCACCCGGCTCTCGATCTCGATGGACTGCACGACGTCCCGCGTGATCGCCAGGTCAAACGGTGTCGCACTGCCGCGTTCGATGGTCAGCGTGACCACGGAACCCTTTGGGCCACGAATCCGGTCGCGTGCGGCGTCCACGCTCAGCCCATCCAGGGACGCGCCGTCCGCCGCGAGGACCAGGTCACCCGCGAGCAGGCCTGCGGCCTCTGCCGGCGATCCCTTGATCGGGCTGACGACGAGGAGTCGGCACTCGGGGCCGAGCGTGGCGCAGCCCTGTGAGCCGTCGGGTGCCTGGGTCGCGATCTCCGCCCCGATCCCCTCGAATTGGCCGCTGATATCCTGGAGACTCCGGCGGTACTCGTCGGAGGTCATGTAGGCGGAATACGGGTCGTCAAGGGCGTTGATCATGCCGCGGATCGAGCCCTGGATCAGCGCATCCCGTTCAATCTCGTGACCGGCATATCGGCGATTGATCGTGTCGTAGGTATCCCAGAACGGGACCCAGGCCTCGTCCTCGAGAGCGGGCGTGCCCGGCTGCACCGCCGACTGGCGGCCCATCGAATAGCCGGACATGAACAGCGCCGAGCCTGCGAGCACGACGACGACCGCAATCGCCAGCGGAAGTGCCCGGATCCTTCGGCCGATCGGCCCGGACGGCTCAGGGCGGGACGGCTCAGGGCGGAGTGGCTCGGAATCGGCGAGCGCGCCTGCCGCAGTCGTGCCGGCCGCGTTGGTCGTGCCGATACCGGGGCCCGGTTCGGAGTCGGGGGTGTCCATGGCTGGCCTAGGGTACACAGGCTCCGCGATTTGAGCCCAACCGGCGACTGGGCGGCGCTCCGCCCGCGGGACGTAGCGCGGGTCAGCGGATCAGATAGGTCCGAATGGACAGCCACGACCCAAGGACCCCGAGGCCGACCCCCGCGCCGGTGACCAGCACCACGAGATCCCGGCGGAGGGATCCGAACTGGAGGGGCAGAACGCGGAAGAAGTCGACCAGGAAACCGCTGATCGGATCCGCCACGGCGGCCAGCAGGCCCAGGGCGAACAGCGCGCCGAGCAGTCCCACAAACGCGCCCTCGAACACGAACGGCCAGCGAATGAACGCGTCCGAGGCGCCGACCAGGCGCATGATCTCGATCTCCTCGGCCCGCGCCAGCACGGCGAGCCGGATCGTGTTGACGATGATGAACAGCACGATGATCGCGACGATCAGCAGGACCACGGTCCCCGCGGTCCGCAGGATGTTCGTGACCGTGAGGACACGCTCGACGAGGTCCTCGATGTTGATGACATTGCGGACGATCGGTTCGGCGCGCAGCGCGTCCGCGACGGTCCCGAGATCGCTCGGGTCCACGAGCTTCACCTCCAGACTCGCGTACAGCGGGTTGGAGTCGAGATAGCGGGTCAGGTCCTCACGGCCCTGTGCCGCCATCGAGGCACGGAATCGCAGCAGCGCCGTCTCGCGATCCACATAGGCAACGGCTGCCACCTGGGGCATGGCAAGGAGTCGGCCACGCAGCGCGTCGACCTGGTTCACCTGGGCGTTGGGCTGGAGGTAGCCGACGACCTCGACCTTCTGCTCGGTGAATTGGAGGCCGGCCAGCAGGCCGGTCTGCATGATCCAGAAACCTGCCAGCAACAGGAGCATGAGCACCATGGTGGCCGTGGCCGCCAGGCTCATCATCGCGTTCCGCCAGAATCCCTGCCAGGCGCGGCTCAGGCTGAAGGCAACGAACGAGAGCATCCGTCAGTCCTCGCGGTGGTAGGCGCCACCGATCTCGTCGCGGATGATCCGGCCCTCCTCGAGCGCCACGACCCGACGGCGTAGTGCGGTGACGACCTCCGCGTTGTGGGTGGCCATCAGGACCGTAACGCCCAGCTCGTTGATCCGGAGCAGCAACTGGAGGATCTCCCAGCTGATCAGGGGGTCGAGATTGCCGGTCGGTTCGTCCGCGATGATCAGGCGTGGGTCGTGCACGAGCGCCCGGGCGATCGCCGTGCGCTGCTGCTCACCCCCAGAAAGTTGTGCCGGGACCTGCGCCGCCTGGGCGGTCAGGCCGACCAGGGCCAGGACTCGATCGACGGCCGGGGCGATGTGGCGGCGCGGCGTTCCGGTCACCTCGAGCGCAAACGCCACGTTCTCCCAGACCGTCTTGGATGGCAGCAGCTTGAAGTCCTGGAAGACGATCCCGATCTTGCGCCGGAGCCGCGGCACCTGGCGGCGCGGCAGCCGGGCGAGGTCCTGGCCGTCAAGGACCACCTCGCCGCGCGTTGCTACCTCGTCGCGGATCAGCAGCTTGCTCAAGGTGGATTTTCCCGCGCCCGACGGCCCGACCAGGAAGACGAAGTCGCCTTCCGGGATCACCAGGTCCACATCGCGCAGCGCCAGCTTGCCATTCGGATAGCGCATCGTGACGTCGTGCAGCACCAGGAGCGGCCGATCCGGCGTGGCCTGGTCAGGACCGTCACCCAGGATCCGGCGCCGGGTCGTCCGAATGGGGCGGGTGGCGACCGGTGGATTGGCCGTGCTCACCCACGCCTCTGCGTACGGCGTCCGGATCGAGTCGGCGCGCGACCGGCGTTCTGCTCAGAGCTCGTGGGCGGGCCCGGGCGCCGCAGGAGAGGCCACATCGAGGCGGAGGCTACCACCGGTGGGCGAAACGCCCGCGGACTCACAGGAGCCCTGGAGAGATGGGCAGATACCGACCGAAGTCGGCGAACGGCCGATCCCAGCACAGCAGGACCGGGAAGCGATCAAGCCTGAAGCCAGCGCCGAGGGTGGCCGCGAGCGCACGATCCGCCGCCCCCCCGATCCACGTCGCGAAGGCGCCGCGCGGCACGACGGCGGAGGTGAGATGCCCGAGAATCGGCGCCACCAGGGCTTCGTCTCGAACCGCCACTGGACCCAGCCGACCCGCCTCGCCGGCATACCCGTAGCCGAGAGGCACCCCGTCGGGTCCGCGATAGAGCCAGCCGGATCGTTGCTCCATCCGCAGGAAGCGATGGTCCATCGGATGCGCCGCCCCCAGGACCTCGCGATCAATGGCATCAATCGCAGCGGCAAGCTCCTGATGACCAGCTCCATCCGGCGCGCCGCTCGCAATCGTCTCGAACGCGATCGGAACCACCCCCGACGGGAGCGACCCGAACGCGACAGGCCGCTCCGGGAGGCCGGTCAGATTGAACAGCGGCATGCGCGGCGCCATGCCGATCGAGGCATACAGGGCGTTGGCGATGGGCTGCGCGCTGTCCGTCGCGGTGGCTCGGACCACGGCATCGTCCGATGGAAGGAGACGCGACAGGAGCCTGCGGCCAAGGCCCCCGCCCTGGAACCCGGGCAGGACGAACAGCATGGACAGGTACCACAGGCGATCCCGTAGGATCGCGGACCCGAACGCCACGATGCGATCGGCCGACCCCTGCGCCGCCGTGGCCACCATGAATCGCTCGGGATCGGTGGCCTGGAGGTGGGTGAAGAGGCGCACGAGGTGGTGCATCTCAGGCGGGATCTGGTCCTGTCCCAGGCGCCCCACATAGTCGTTGATCGACACTCGCCAGATCCCGGCGCAGGCGTCGATCTCGTCGGCTCGGGCAGGTCGGCAGGCCAGGTCATCGGCGCGGGCTGTGCTTGCCCGCCCATTTGCCCCATCGATGACCGGCATCATGCGACCGCTTCGTCGCCCAAGGCCCGCTCCAGCTCAGCCTGCATGAACGCATCGAGGTCGCCGTCGAGTACGGCGCTCGTATTGCCGGTTTCGTGCGCGGTGCGCAGGTCCTTGACCATCTGGTACGGGTGCAGGACATAGCTGCGGATCTGGTTACCCCAGCCGGCCTCGACGTGCTCCCCCTTGAGCTTGCGAACCGCAGCCTCCTTCTCCTCGAGGGCCTGCTCCAGCATGCGAGCCTTGAGGACCTTGATGGCCATCTCCTTGTTCTGGGTCTGCGACCGTTCGTTCTGGCTCTGCGCCACGATCCCGGTGGGAAGATGCGTGAGGCGTACGGCTGAGTCGGTCTTGTTGACGTGCTGCCCACCCGCACCCTGCGACCGAAACGTGTCCACCCGGATCTGGTCCCAGTCGAGTTCGATCTCCACGTCCTCGTCCGCCTCCGGGAGGACCTCGACCAGGGCGAACGTGGTCTGGCGGCGGTTCTGGGAGTCGAACGGACTGATCCGGACCAGCCGATGCACGCCTCGCTCGGCGCGCAGCCAGCCGTAGGCGCGCCTGCCGTTCACCGCCACCGTCACGCTCTTGAGACCGGCCTGCTCGCCCTCCTGCTGATCCAGGATCTCCGTCGGATAGCGATGTCGCTCCGCCCAGCGCAGGTACATCCGCAGCAGCATCTCGGTCCAATCCGTCGCCTCGGTCCCGCCGGCGCCGGCGCTGATCGAGAGGAGCGCCGGTCGCTCGTCGTACTCGCCCGAGAACAGGAGCGCGGTTCGTTCGCGCAGGTAGTCGATCTCGAGCGACGCGGCATCCCGCTCCAGCTCGGCATCGAGATCGGCATCGGGAGCTTCGGTGAGCAACTCGACGGCGGCCAGCAGATCATCGGCCCGAGCGTTGAGTTCAGCCCACGTCGCCCCCTCGCCGCGGAGGCTGTCCGCCTCTCGAAGGACGCCCTGTGCGCGCCGGCGGTCATCCCAGAAACCCGGTTCCTGGGTCAGTGCCTCGAGTTCGGCGACCCGGGTGGCCTTGGTCTCGAGGTCAAAGATGCCCCGAGGTCGACCGGATCCGTTCGGCCAGGTCGCGGATGGCGGACGCTTCCACCTAGTTCCGGACCTGCAGATCCTGGAGCAGGATGGGCCGCAGCTCGATGAGCCGCAGCGCCGTCTTGCTTCGGGCGACGACGGGGTTCACGCATGGACAGTAGCCGTTGTGTGGGCAAACGCCACAGTTGCCGTCACAGTCGAGGGCTGCGGCGTAGCTGCACGTCCGGCAGTCACGCTCACAGGCAATCAGATCGACGAACGATGCTTCCTCGGCCTGCTTCACGGGCTCCCTCTCTCTGGTGCGGGGCAGGGTGAACGGGGCGTGGGGCACTGGTGTTGCCGGGGCCTGAGGCGGCCCGGAGCGGCGGGTTTTGGCACAGTATACGGGGCCAACCCTCAGCCGCCAAGAGGGAAATCGGGATGATTCAAGCAGGATTCGAGCGGAATCCAGATCAGGATGACCCGCCCGTCACGAAGTAGTGCGCCAGGGCGCCGAGTTCGTGCACGATGGCGTCCAATTGGCCAACGAGATCAGCTTCGATCGGGCTGGTCCTGGTCGGCGATCCCCACGCGGTGATGCTCTCGTCGGCCGCGATTCGGAGGACCCGCAGCATGTGCGGCCGATCCGACACAAAGACGGCGCTGAACGCCTGGTTGGCCTCCAGCAGGACCGCCACAGCACGGATTGACTCGATGGTGGTCCGGCTGCGGTCTTCAACGAGGATGGCCTCGGCCGGCACCCCCAGCGCGATGGCGTAGTCGCGACCGGCCGCGGCCTCGGTCGTGCGATCGCCTTCCGCCTTGCCACCGGTCAGGACCAGGCGAGGCGCCGTCCCGGCGAAATAGAGCGAGATTGCATGATCGAGCCGTGCGGCGAAGACCCTCGACGGTCGTCCGTCGTACTGCGCGGCGCCCATGACGACGATGGCGTCGGCCGGGCGCAGATCGTTGCGCTGGCCCTCAGACCAGATCCGCCAGGTGGTGTAGCCACCGACCAGCGCGGCACCGAGGCACAGGGATCCTGCCAGGCGGATCAGGTCGCGCGCCACCGGCTCAGCTCAGCGGCCGTGGCACTTCTTGTATTTCGCTCCGGAGCCGCACCAGCACGGATCGTTGCGCCCGATGCGCTGCCCACCGGGCGTGTAGCCGGGTCTGGCCCCGCCTCCCGCAGCGGTCCCGGAGGGGCCGGAGATGACCTGATCCCCGAGCGACTCGCGAATCGGCCGAGCCAGCGGACCCGTTCCGGCGCCGAGTTGCGACGTCGCCGTTCCGCCGGCCGCCGCCGCACCGCCGCCCGCCGCGCCGCCGCCCGCCGCGCGAGCCGCTGCGCCGCGCAG
>JANPDO010000406.1:0-32752 GCA_031431535.1 Chloroflexota bacterium | reverse complement strand
GGCGGTGGCCGCTCGCCACGGGCTGATCTGAGCCGGGCCTGCCTCGAAAATAGGTGAACTTCACGGATGCCGCCGCCTCGCGGGCGCGGCAAGATCGGCCCGTTCCGGAGAACGCCCGATCACCCCAGCGGCTGCCGAGGCAGAGCGACCGGTGGGAGTCGCCGCGAGGGGTGCTCCGCTGGTTCCCATGTCCGGAGGTGACCTTGACCCAGTGACGCCCGGTACCTACGACATGTTCATCCAGACATGCCTTCGGTGCGCACGCAGCGGGACGACCCGTGGCGTCCACCGGCGGAGAGCAGAGACCGATGAAGCAGAAGACGGCACGAACGGCGGCGACGCCATGGGAGTTGCCAGCACCCGATCATCGTGGGCAGCGGCACCGGCGGCTTCGATGGCGCCACGGGCCGGGTCGACTTCAAGGACGACGTCGTCACCGGCGATTACCCGTACCGAGGCCACATCAGCCTCCCGTGATGGATCTCGGCACCGATCGCGTGCCCTGATCGCGGCGCGGGCGGTGCATCACCGGATCGCCCGGCGTCCGACCGACCTGACCTCGGCGACCGGAGGCACGCCATGAGCGTGCCCGATCGCGCCGGACCGTCATCGGCGATTGACAAAGGAGAGACCCATGTCCCTTGCTCGCAGGCTTGTTGTACATATTCTGGCCGCCTTGATGTTGTTCATTGGCGTCTCACCGGCCGCAGCGATAAGCCCACTCGCGGCGCCTACAGCCACCCTGCTGGTCACGGGCCTGGAGGAGCTCCAGGGGAGCGCCGTCGGCCCCGGTGGGGCGTTGTTCGTCACCGCGCCGCTCACCGGCAGCATCTGGCGCATTGACCCGAAAACCGGCGCCGTCACGCTCTTCGCCAGCGGGCTGCCCGCACGCAACCCGGCACCGGACTTCCTCGGCGCTGGAGTGGTCGACGTCGCCTTCATCGGCGGGACCGCGTACGCGCTGGTGACCGGCGTCGGCGAGGACTTGGGGGGAAACGACATCGTCGGCATCTACCGCGTGGACGGCCCGAACAGCTCCACCATCATCGCTGACATCGGCTCGTGGTCGATGGCGAATCCGCCGACCCCCGAGTTCTTCGTCCCCACCGGCTTCCAGTACTCGATTGACACCTACCGCGGCGGGTTCCTCGTCACCGACGGGCACCACAACCGGGTGCTGTGGGTCACCCGCGATGGCGAGATTACCGAGTTGATCGCGTTCGGCAACGTCGTCCCGACCGGGCTGGCCGTCTCGGGCAATACGATCTACCTCGCCCAGGCCGGACCCATTCCCCACGTTCCGGAGACCGGCAAGGTCGTGACGTTCGAGCCGGGATCGAGCGCGGCCACCGAGGTAGCCTCCGGCATCAGGCTGGCCGTCGACGTGGAGTTCGGCCGCGGGCGCACGCTGTTCGCGCTCTCGCAGGGCTTCTGGGACGGTCCGTTCGAGGGAGCGCCGGCGGAGCCGAACACCGGCGCTCTCGTGCGGGTCAACGGGGACGGCACCCTGACGACCGTCGTCGGCGGGCTGGACCGGCCCACCTCAGTCGAGATCATCAAGAACACTGCCTACGTCGTAACGCTCTCCGGCGAGGTCTGGAAGATCGAGGCTATCTCGGCTCCGCCCTACGGCGATTGAGGTTGACCATGGATCACAGGTCGTCAGATTTCAGTTGTGCAGAGAACGAGCCAGCGGTTCCGCCTCCCATGAAGAGCATCTGGTTGGGGCCAGTCGTATCGAGCAGCATGCCCGGAACCCCGGTGTATCCGTTGCTGATGGCGACCCGTGCGGGGGTCAGGCGTGCCGCACGAAGCTGGGCATCGCCGAACGAACCATCGTACTTAGACGGCAACTCGGGGTGCGTCGGCCTTGGGCGCCACGTACGCGAGTTGACCAACGTCCGGCCGAAAGGGGTGAGGAGATAGGTATCAATTGAGCCACCAGAACAATGGTCCGTATTTTCAACACTAACCAAGGAGAAGAACACAAAATGCGCAAGTACATTGTGTCAGCAGTCGTAGCGGGTAGCTTGTTCGCGAGCACAGTCGCCGGAGCTTTCGCCGCCCAACCACTAAGCGACCGCGGGCCCGGCACACCTGGCGACGCGACCTGCCTCGGTCAGACGATGGCCTGGGCCGCGCAATGGGTTAAGGGTATGGGCGGCATATACCCAAACCCGGGAATCGGTAACTGGGCTGACTTCGACGGACTGAGCAATCAGGAGCTCAAGGCGAACGTCGAGACGTACTGTAACCTCTAACTTAGGCCTGTAGGCCGTTTGTCGCCCCGGGGCAACGATTAAGCTCGCTACACCCCGGGCGACCTTCGTTCTGCCACGCCTCCCAATCGTGTGAACGCGGCCGATCTTCGCCAGAAATATCCGTGCCCGCCGGGGCGCAGGTTCGCCCAGGGTCGCCACAGGGCGCCGGAGTGGCCCGATGACCACGGCCCTGGTCAATCACGCGACCGAACGTGGAAGGGCACCGAGTTGGCGCCCGGGGCCCGAGGGTCGGCTGGTCGCGGCTGGTCTATCCGGCGTCGCCGTGGGGGCCAGCCGCCGGCACGAGGGCCTTGCTGCCGCGCTTGCCCCGGGCCCGGATCGGCTCGGGCGTCTCGACAAGCTCTTGGCGTCGGCGGCGTGACGATCACGACCGCCGAGGCGACCACCGGCTGGACCGGCGCGACCCTCGACACGGGAGAGGCGTTTTCGCGCCCGACAGTGGCGCCCCCGGCAGGATTCGAACCTGCGACCTTCCGCTTAGAAGGCGGCTGCTCTGTCCACTGAGCTACGGGGACCAGGCGCGAGTCTAGCGCGACCCGCCGTGCCGTCGTCGCCGCGCGCTGAGCGCGCGATTCGAGCGTGCTACACTCCGCGGCCCATCGAGCCGGGCGTCACCCGGCCGAGGGTCCCCGGAGCCCGATCCGCCCATGTCCGCACATCGCACCAGCGCAACCGCGGCCGAGCAGCTCGCGCTGGAGTTGCCGCTCGAGCTGCCGGCGATCGGCCTTCCGGCCGAATGGAAGGACCAGCCCCGGCTGTGGGGTCATCCGTTCCATCCCATGTGCTCGTACCTTGCCAGCTACCCGGCCGCCCTCACCCATGCGTTCATCGCACGCTACTCGCGGCCGGGCGATGTGGTCCTGGACCCGTTCTCCGGCCGCGGCACAACATCATTGCAGGCGTGCGCCGAAGGGCGGATCGGTGTGGGCAACGACCTCAACCCGTTCGCGCACCTGCTGACCGCGGCAAAGGTTGCACCACCCACGCGGGCGCAGGCAGCGACCCGCCTGACGCAACTTCGACTGGCCTGGAACGTGGGTTCCGCGGGATGGCTCGCCCTGGGCGCGACCGTCGCGGCTGACCCGGTGGCGCCAGACGCCGTCGTCCCGATCGCGGGTTCGTGCGCCTCGCCCTCCGACGGGCGCGAATCAGTTCCGTTCGAGGTGGCCCTCGCGTTCCACCCGCGGACGCTCGCCCAACTCCTGTTCGTCAGGACAGCGCTCCAGCTCGATGACCGCACGGATCGGTTCCTGGCCGCAGCGATCACCGGCATCCTGCACGGCAAGAGCGCGAGCTACCTGTCTGAGCTGATGCCAAACACGTTCTCGATGGCGCCGCGCTACGTGCGTGACTTCGCCGCTCGAACGAACTTCGCCTCGCCGGATCGAGACGTCTTCGACGGCCTGTCGAAAAAACTCGACCGGCTGTTCCGGCAGCCACCGCCGCGGACCGAGGGGCTCGCGCTCCTGGGAGATGCCCGCGACGTCAGCTTCAGAACGCGTGAGGCGCTTCGTGCCGCGGGTCGCCCGGATCGAGCCCGCCTCGTCGTGACCTCGCCGCCCTATCTCCGCGTCGTCAAGTACGGGTACTACAACTGGCTGCGAACCTGGTTCCTCGGTTTCGACGCCCGGGTCATCGACGCTACTCTCGACGACGCCCACCATCGCAAGCCCTATCTGGCGTTCCTGCGCGACACGCTTGCGGGGCTCCGGTCCGTCCTGACCGATGACGCGGTCGTGGTCCTGGTCATCGGCGACGTGCTGACCGATCGCGGACGATCGATCCGGGGTGGCGTCGGACTCGCGGAACGCGTGTGGGAAGCGGCGGCCGAGCCCGAAGGCTACCGGCTGGCCGGAGTCGTCCTGGACGATGTTGCCGCCAGCCGCAAGATGACCAAGCTGTGGGGGCCCGAGGCAGGCCAGGCGACAAAGCTCGATCGGATCCTGATCCTGGGGGCCACCGAATCGGGTCGCCGGCGCGCCCTTGCCGGGGCGGCAATGGACATCGACTGGTCCTGGCCACCGAGGGCTCTGCGCTCCCTTTAGAATGCGGCCATGCAGCAGATGTACCACGCGTCGGACCTGGCCTCGATGGATCCACTGGTCCTGATGAAGAACCTCGATCACGTCCGCATGACCAGCCGGCGCCTGTCGTACATCCTTCAGGGCCAGGTCCACCTCTACACGCCCGAGGCAAACCAGCTCCGCGAGCAGATCGACCGATACGTCGAGGCCGAGCGCCAGATCGAGGGCGAGATGTCGCGGCGCCACATCCGCGCCTGAATGGAACGATCCGCGCCCTGAATCGAACGACCCCCGCCGATGACGACGAGGGTCGTGGCTGTCGATACCGACAGAAACAGGACGAGGCTGTCAGGCCCCCATGGTGGCGAGCGACTGCCCGCTCGGCACGTCGAACGTTCGCTCGTCGGGGGGCGCTGAGGACGGAAGCACGACGGCGGGAATCGGCGCAGGCGAAGCTATCGCATCCGTGATCGTGACGGTCACGGGTCGCCGCCTGGCCGCCTCCTCGGCAACCACCCGGGAAGCCAGTCCGGCCAACGCCGGCATGTCGAACAGGCTGAACCCGAGACCAAGTCCAGCCAGGTCATCCGCGCTGAGACCTCGGAACAGGCCACGACCCGCGACCGCGCACATCTCGTCGTACAGCTCAGGCCATCCGACCCGGCGGCGGCTGTAGCAAAAGCGGACGAACTCCAGCGCGTCGGGATGGGCCGCACGCTCCGGGTATGGGGCACGTGACGTCGTTGTGCGTGGACCCAACATCGATGGCGCGCCCTCCTCGTCTTGCGGGCGCGTTCGGTCGTCCCGATCGTCGGCCCAATCGCGGCATGAACCCAACCCGGCGGTCGGGCGGATGCGTGCCCTGCGACCGGTTCTGGTCTCCTGGCCTTCGGCCGATCCCCTCCCTTTGGGACTCGGTCGGCCGGTATGCGTCCATGGTAGGCCGATTGCGCCCGACCCGGAAGGTGGCTTGTCCACGACTTCGTCCACCAAGTTATCCACAGGCTCGGAGGTTACGGGCCTCCGCGCTCAGGAGCCCCGTCGCGACAAGCCCAAGCCGGGTCTGGGACCGAGGATCCAGCGGTGCCCGGCATCCAGTTCCAGGCCTTCGAACGGGTCATCGGCAAGCAGCAGGCTGCCGTCCAGATCAATCCATTCGGCCAGTGACGCGACGACGGCCGAGCCGGCGATGGCGACCGACGTCTCTTCCATGCAGCCAAGGAAGGAGCGGAAACCAAGCTCTCGGGCGCGATCGAGCATCCGCCGAGCCGCCCCGATCCCTCCGCACTTGGCCAGCTTGACGTTGATCCCGTCAACCACGCCGACCAGGCCTTCGAGATCCTCGTAGAAGACGCAGCTCTCGTCGGCCACGATCGGCAGCGACGATCGCTCCTGGAGCCAGCGCAACTGGTCCAGCCGGCGGGCCGGGAACGGCTGCTCGATCAGTTCGACGCCGAGCCGTTCGAGATCAGGCAGGATGGCCAGCGCATCGTCCGGGGTCCAGCCCGTATTCGCATCCACCCGGATCGGACCCGTGAAGACCTCTCGGACGGCTTCGAGCGTGGCGAGGTCCCCTGGACCGCCGAGCTTGATCTTGAGGGCGGGAAAGTCGCGCGCGCGACCGGCGCGCTCTGCCACCACATCAGGCGCGTCCATCCCGATGGTGAAGTCCGTCGGCGGCAGGTCTGCCGAGAGGCCGAGCAGCACGTGAACCGGCACGCCGAGCACCTTGCCGGCGAAGTCATGGAGGGCAATGTCAAGGGCACACTTGGCCGCGCCGTGGCCCCGGATGACCCGGTCCATCGCGAGCGGAATCGCATCGACCCCGTCCCGCGTCGGATCAAACGGGCCAACGGCCTCGATCAGGAGCGGGAAGACCGCCGCCATCGTCTCGGGTGTCTCGCCATAGAACCGATCCGGGTAGCCCTCCCCCAATCCAACCAGGCCCGGAAACCGGTCGTCGCTGACCTCGACGACGACCGTGGTCACCTGGCGACCCTCGCCATGATCTGATCTGGCGATCCGCAGCGGGTCACGCAGCTCCAGCTTGAGGGTTTCGTGGGTCAGCCGCAGGCTCATGACCCGCGGACCCACGGCAGCGCATCGACCCGATCGCGCACGGCCGGCCACAGGCGACCCGCGCCGAAGCGGACGGGATCGTCCACCGGCAATCCGGTTTCCTCGGCAATCTCGGCGATGATCCGCCGTGCGTCGGCGTCGTCCGGATAAAGCGACGTGTTCAGGGCCACGGCCACCACCCGCGATGGCGCCACGAGCCCGGCGACACGCTCGTGCAGCTCGATGAAGGGCGCCAGTGCGGCGATCGGGAATGAGGCCTCGGGCAGGTGGTCAAAGTCGTGGCCGGCAAGCCCCGGCTTGTGGACCATGACCATCGCGTGGGGCGTTGCTCCGTGGATCAACGCGAGCGTGACCGACGAGTAGGCGGGATGGTCGAGCGAGCCCTGGCCCTCCACGATGACGTAGTCGCCGGCCGCCTCACCCTGCTCGACGAGCCATTCGACCGTGCCCTGTGCAAAGTCGCTGATCAGGCGATCCACCGCGACACCCCAACCCTCGATCATCATCCCCGTCTGGCCGGTCGCCACGAAGCTGGCCGAGTCACCTGCCGCCAGAGCCGCACGCCGAAGTTCCAGCGATACGGACATCTTGCCCACGGCGCAGTCCGTGCCGACGGTAAGGATGACCCGCTTGCCCGGGAGATGGCGGCGCCCGACGGCCGTCTCCATCCGATCAGGCGGCCGTCGATAGTCGACGATGGCCGTCCCGCGCGCGGTGGCCGCTGCAGCGAATTCGGGATCGTCACCGATGAAGGTGTGCAGACCCGAATGCACGTCGAGACCCGCAGCGATGGCTTCGAGGATGATCGATCGCCACGTCGCCGGCAGGCGCCCACCGGTCGGTGCGATGCCGATCAACAACACGTTCGGCCTGACCGGCAACGCCATCGCATCGCCCAGCGTGCCCACGATCGGGATGTCATGGGCCGGCATGAACGCCGAGACGTTCTGGCCGACTCTGGTCGAGTCCAGCACCGCCACGATGTCGTCGGTTCCGTAGCGAATGACGCCGTACGCGGTCTTCGCGCTGTGGGCGCCAAACTGGCCTTCGGTCAGAATCACGAGTCGGCGGCGGTCAGGGGTCGGCATCAACGAAGTTTACGGAAACCGCACGGTCTCGGAGGCCCGGCCGCGCACGGCGAAATCTGGTACCGCATACCGGATTCGAACCGGTGATCTCCGCCTTGAGAGGGCGGTGTCCTGGGCCTCTAGACGAATGCGGCCCCGTCAGGCCGGGGTGAACCGTCGCCCGGGCCGGTCGGCATGATAGCAGCGCACCGAACGGACGACCGCGTCCGACTCAGGACGACCGCGTCCGACCCGCGAGCCGCGCGGAGCTAGGCGCGATTGACGAATACGTTGTTGACGGAGTGGGCGAAGTCCACGCCGTCCGCATAACCGCACGCACGGACTGCTACGGAGAAGCTCACGCTGGTCGTCCGGGGCGTCGCCCCCGATCCACGCTCAGCAGGTCAAGATTCCGGCCGGCTGCGCTCGATTCTGGCCCGCTGCACCCGGATTCCTCCCCGTACCAGTCCCACGGCAAGGTTATGCGGAAGTCGCCAACCCGTCTGGGAGCGTCAACAACGTCCGCGTGAACTACAGCTGATCTAGAGGCGGTTCATGTCCAGGAAGCCACGGACGGCATCGGCGACCTGCTGGTAGCTTTCTTCGCCGAGCACGAGGCCGTAGTGTGAGTGCGCCGCAAACGGTTCGAATGTGGCGCCAAGCCATGCGGCGAGACGCTCTGTGTCGACCAGCGGCACGGTCCGATCCAGCCCGCCCCCGACGACCAGCACCGGCACATCCTCCAGGTTCCGCCGATCGATCGGCACGCCTGACAACATCTGGCGTCGGGCGGCGCCAGACTCGTGGGGCTTCTGGCCCAGCATGTGCTGAACCCGCAGGATGTCCGCCAGGGTCAGGTCCCGGTCGTCGCGCAACAACCGCTCCGGCAAGGTTTCCCACCCGATCAGCGCCCGACCGTAGACCTCCGGGATCTCGCGTAGCTCGTGCGGCCGAACCGCCGGACGCAGGTCGCGCGGCAGCTCCGCACTCAGCAGCACGAGCCCGGCGACCGGGATCCGCTCAACGGCCTTGAGCGCCAGGAGCCCGCCCATCCCGTGTCCGACCAGCACCACGCCGCCCGGGAACCGCTCAAGTGAGCCGACGACATCTTCGACATAGGTGTCAAACGAGAGGGTCGCGGGGTCCGCCGTCTGCGACCAGTAATGGTTGCGCAGGTTGACCGCGTGGCTCTCCCAGCCCCGCGCCGCGAAGTAGTTGAGATAGCGCTCCCAGGCCCACGAGCCCGCCAGTTCGCCGTGGACGAACAGGAGCGGCTTCCGGCGCGACCGTCGCTCCGGCAGCCACGATTCGATGTAGATCCCGCGCTCGTCGAGTTCGATCTCATCCTTGCGGATGGGACGGCCGTTGTTCGACTGGGCCTGGGCGCGCTCGAGAATCTGATCCGGAGTGTCCGACATGCCGCTCACTGCTCGTGTGGGTTGATGACCAGGCCGGTCAGGGCCTTGGGATAGAAGTAGGTCGATTTCTGGGGCATCACGTCGCCGTCGCGAGCGACCGCCGAGATCGCGGCTACCGGAGTCGGCTCCAGGAGAAAGACCGCGTCCGCGCCGGCGTTGACATCATCGACTAGCGCGATGGCATCGGCTGCCGACTTCGAGTAGGTCACTGCACCACCGGCGACGGCATCCGCCGTGATCCCGACGAGGCGCTCCAGGGCCACCCCAAGCAGCGTCACGTCCAGCTGCCGGACCGCAGACCCCCCGGGCGGCAGGAATGGCTCGAAGGCGGCTCGCCGCGCGGTCAGGAGCGTGCCGCCCGAGCGCGTCCAAAGGCCGAACCGGCCGGCCCCGCCAGGCGACAGGGCGATCGATTCGAACACCTCGCGGAGCTCGGCCGACCCGACGCCTCGGCGCACCGCAAACAGCTCGTCGAGCCGGGCGTGCAGGACCGCAACGCCGCCCTCCCCCAGGCCGCGCAGGACGCGGTGCGTGGGCAGGACGGTCAGCGGCTGGCGACTCGCCTCCAGCAGCAGGGCCAGGATGTAGTCGAACGGCGGATCCTCCTCGCACGAGCGTGACATCCGGCGTTCATCGCGATAGCGCAGCGCCGTCTCGTAACGATGATGACCATCGGCAATCGTGACCGGATGATGGCCGGCCGCCGTGAGCAGCGGCGCGACCTCAGCGACGTGGTCCCCGTCGGCAGGAACGCCCCAGAGTCGATGACGAACACCGTCCTCGTCATTGAGGTCCACATCCGCGCGTCTGGCCATGACCGCGTCCAGCACCGGCCGGCCGGTTTCATCGAGGTCGTCGTAGAGGGCGACAACGGGGCTCGTGTTGACCCCGGTGGCGCGCAGCAACCGGTAACGGTCCTCGCGGGGCCCGGCAAGCGTCCGTTCGTGGGGCAGCACGCCCGACCCAGGTCCAAAGGCCTCAAGCCGGAGACGGGCAAGAAAGCCTCGCTGGACCCGCGAGACCTCCGAACCGGGAACCCGATATGACTGCTCGTACACGTAGATGGACGGATGCGGGTCCTTGTGCAGGGTCCCGTCCGAGCGCCAGGCGGCCAGGGTTCGGGCGGCACGACGATAGCGATCGTCTTCCTCGTCACCCTGCTCGATGCCGGGCAGATCCAGGCGGACGACATTCGCCGAATGACGGGCGAGCAGGCGCCGTCGCTGCGCTTCGTCGATGACGTCGTAGGGCGGCGCCACGACAAGGGCCGGGTCGGCGATGGTCGCCGGATTGAAACGGAGCGCGCGAAAGGGGCGAATCTCGGGCACGGAACCCTCAGGTGGCGGCACGCTGGCCGAGGGGCTCGGGGACCCCCGCATCGTACGATAGCCACCGCACCAACGTCCGCGATCGTGCAACTTTCGGGGGAGCCGAGACGTCCATGCTGGGATCCATCGCGTCCAGACCACCAGCTGGAGTCTCCGTGCCCCTTCGTCCCGCCTCGTCGAGCAGCATCACCCGTTCGCGCGGACGCCGGCAGGTGCTGCGGGCACTCGTGGTCGTGGGCGTCGTGCTGGGCGGGGCCGGTCCGGCAACCTCCCCGGCAATGGCCGCGGACAGCCTGACGATGGAGGCGCGGATCCTGCTCAACGGCAATGCCCGGATCGGGTCGTGGATGGCCATCGAGGTTCACCTCGTCAACACTGGGCCCGCCATCAGCGGCGAACTGCGCCTCGCCGGCGGCAGCCAGGGACAGACCCGCTTTGGGCGGGCCGTCGACCTGCCCACCCAGTCGGACAAGACCTACCTGGTGTACGCCCAACCGCCGGCGTTCGGAAGTGAACTCGAGATCGTCCTCGCCGCGGATGAGCAGAAGGTGGCCTCGACGAAGGCGAAGTTCTCCATTCACGATGTCAACCAACTGGTAGTGGCCGTGGTGGCCGAGCGCCCCGAAGGCATCGTGGGCAACCTGCGCCTGCTGCCCAACCAGAACCAGGTCGCCCCGTTGGTCATGTCGATCGCGCCCGAGGACCTGCCCGAGCGTGTCGAAGCGTGGAACATGTTGGACCGGCTGGTCTGGCAGGACCTCGACGCGGGCCGCCTGACCGCTGCCCAGCTCGATGCCTTGCGCGGCTGGGTGGCCGGCGGTGGGCGACTGGTCATCGTCGGAGGCACCACCGGACCGCGGTCGCTGTCGGCCTTCCCGGACGTCCTGCTGCCGTATCGCCCAACGACCACCACCGATGTCCCGCCCGCCGCCCTGAGCGGGCTCCTGGGCGAGGTCCCGGCGGCAGCGGCAGACGTGCCGGCACTCTCAGGGGAACTGGTGGATGGTCGAGCCCTGGCCGTGGTCGGCGATCGCGTCGTCGCGGCGGAGCGGAGCTATGGCACGGGGGTCGTCACACTGCTCGGGTTCGATCCCACCACGGACTGGATCGCCGACGCGACGGCGGCTGACGGCATGTGGCGGCGACTGTTGCCGCCCCGCAGCTCCGGGAACCTGGTCTTCTCGGACGACAACATGCTGGTGAGCGCGGTCTCCCAGTTGCCCTCACTGGCCCTGCCCCCGATCGGCGGGCTCGTCGCGTTGCTCGGCGCCTACATCGTCCTGATCGGACCGCTCAACTACCTGGTGCTGCGGCGCCTTGACCGGCGTGAATGGGCGTGGGTCACGATGCCCATCCTGATCGTGGCGTTCACGGCCGGTTCGTACGGCATCGGGTCCGTGCTGCGCGGCGACGAAGTCATCGTCAATGAGATCGCGATCGTCAGGGGGGCGCCAGGTGCCACGGACGGCTCGGGCCAGGTCTACGTGGGCATCTTCTCGCCTTCGCGCGGCCAGTACCAGGTCAGCGTTCCGGGGGGCGCCCTCCTGTCGGCTCCGATCAGTGACTTTTTCGGTGGGCCGGGCGGCGTGACCCAGCTCGACCTCCTCCAGGGTGACCCGTCGCGGGTGCGCAACCTCGCCGTCGGCTTTGGTTCGTTGCGCACCATCCGCGCCGAGACGCCGGTCAGCGTGCCGCTGATCGCGACCGATCTGCGCCTCGAGGCCGGACGTCTCGTGGGGACGGTCACCAATCTGTCACAGGAGATCCTGGAGCGGCCGGCGGTCGTGCTGGGCGGTAGCGTCGCGGTCCTGGTCGACCTGGCGCCCGGGGCCGTGGCCACCGTCGACGTGAGGCTGGAGAACGTGTTGTTCGGGCAGTCTTTGTCAGACAAGGTCGTCGGCCCCATCTTCTTTGGCGACGGGCGGGTCAACGCGGACACGATCGCGCTCAACATCCGCCACTCGATGGTCGACCAGCTGACGTGGGATCCGAATTTCGGCTCGACTGGCCAGCTCTCGACGGATGGCCCGGTCATCCTGGCCTGGAGCTCGCGCGAATTGCTCCACCTCGAGATCGAGGGTCAGGAGCCTCGTAGACTCGGGAATGTCTTGTATTACCTGCCAGCCCGGCTGGCGATCCACGGCGCGACCACATTCCAGTCGGACCTGATCCGCTCGAGCGTCATCGACACCGATGCGGCGTTCTTCAGCAAGGATCCCTACAGCATCAACTTTGGACGCGGCTCCGCGACGATCGCCTACCGGCCGACCACGTTCGAAGGGGCGCTGGCCGCCACCGGGATCGGGATCAGCCTCAACTTCGGCGGCGCCCCCACCCTCGATGTGAAGCCGACGGAGATTGAACCGCTCCCGTCGATGCCACCGCGCTGCCCCAATCCGCCGACCCCGGAGTGTGGCGCGCTGGTGTTCGATGGACTCCCGGAGGTCGACCTGTTCGACCGGTCGAGCCAGGAATGGAAGCGGCTGCCACATCTGGGTTCGGGAACGCGGTACTCGCTTGCGGATCCTGCCCGCTACGTTGATCCGGTGACCGGGACCGTGCTGCTGCGCTTCGTCAACGATCGAATGGACGGCGTCGGGTTCAGCGTCGATGTGTCCATCAGCGGGATCGTCGAATGACGGCCATCGTGCGCTCACAGGGGCTGGTGAAACGCTACGACCGGACGGTGGCGGTCGCCGGCCTCGACCTGGATATCGAAACCGGCGAGATCTTCGGGCTCGTGGGGCCAAACGGCGCCGGCAAGACCACCACCCTTCGCATGCTCGCCACCCTCCTGCGTCCGTCGGCCGGGACCGCGGAGATCGACGGCTGGTCCGTGACCGGGGACCCCGACGAAGTGCGTCGCGTTCTGGGCTTCATGCCCGACGTGTTCGGCGTCTACGACGACATGAAGGTCTGGGAATATCTGGACTTCTTCGCCCGCTGCTACGGGCTTCCGGCGGCGGCGCGACGGCGGATGATCGCCGACCTCCTGGAACTGGTCGACCTTGGCGACCGGCGTGACGATTACGTCCAGACGCTGTCACGAGGCATGGAGCAGCGGTTGTGCCTTGCCCATGCCCTCGTCCACGACCCCAAGGTGCTGCTGCTCGATGAGCCCGCTTCCGGCCTGGACCCGCGTGCCAGGGTGGAGTTGCGCGAACTGCTCCGGGAGCTGCGCGCGCTGGGCAAGACGATCCTGATCAGCAGCCACATCCTGCCCGAGCTTGAGGAACTGTGCACCAGCGTGGCGATCGTGGACCACGGCAAGGTACTGGCGCATGGTCGGATCTCGGACATCGAGCGGCGGCTGCGCTTCGGTGCGGTCCTGCGCGTTCGCCTGCTGCTCGACGGCGAGGCCCTCGAGGCGGCTCGTGACCGGTTCCGGGCGGATCCGGACGTGGCGTCGGCGGCGATCCTCGATGACGGATCGATCGAACTGGGCTTCCGCGGGGACGACGAGGCGACCGCTCGGCTGCTGGCGACGTCGATCGCGGCCGGCCTGCCGATCGTCACGTTCGCCCGTGCCGCGAGCGATCTCGAGGAACTCTTCCTCCAGGTGACCGCGCCGGACCGCGCGACACTCGACGTAGCCTGAGGAGCCTTCGATGACCAGGATCGGCGACCCTCCCGAACTTGCAGGACCCGGCGGGGCCGTCGCGCGGACGCGTCGCTGGGGAGGGCCGCTGGCGACGCTGTCGAGGACGGCCAGCGGCGTCGGCGCGGTGGGCGTCAAGGAGCTGCGCGGGCGGATGCGTGGCCGGCGAGCGTTCGTGATCCTGACGATCTACCTGCTGCTCCTCGCCGGCTTCGCCTGGATGGTCGAACTCGTGTTGGAGCGGACCTACACCTCCGGTTTCGGCGGTAGCGGGACCTTCGCCACCGCGGCCATCGGCCAGGGGATCTTCGCCGCTCTGATGATGCTGGAAACGCTCCAGGTCGTATTCCTGGCCCCTTCGGCCACGGCTGGCGCGATCAGCATGGAACGCGAGAAGCAAACGCTTGAACTCCTCGTGGTGACCCCGATCACGTCGCTGGCAATCGTCCTGGGCAAGTTGGTCAGCGCCCTCGCCTACGTCTGGCTGCTGATCGCCGCCTCGATTCCCCTGACCGCCGTGGTCTTCGTCTACGGCGGAGTTGCGCCCGACGACGTGCTGCGCGGCTACCTTGTCCTGGTCGTGACCGCGCTCGGACTCGGATCGTTCGGGCTGTTCTGCTCGAGCCTGGTCAAGCGGACGCAGGCAGCGACGGCGATCACGATCTTCGGCGTCCTGACCATGACGATCGGGTCCATCTTCGTGTTGATCTTCTGGCAGGCGATGGCCACCGCGGACGGTGGGCGGGGCAATGGGCCCATCAAGGGCAGTCCGCCAGAGGCAATTGCCTACCTGAACCCCTTCCTGGCCCAGGTCGACGTGCTGTGCGGGACGGAAGGCACCTTTGGCACCTGGTGTTCGATCAGGAATGGGTTGCTCCAGCCTCAGAACGTCGCGGTATTCGAGGGTCAGGCGGTTCCGGCTCCAATGCCGTTGGTGGATCCAGGCTTCCGCGGCGACGGGGTCGTCGAGGTCTTCCCAAATCCTGGATTCGCCGTCCCGGCCGTGGCCGATTTCGGGGTTGGGCGCGACTCACTCTGGCCCGAGAGCGTGGCGACTTGGCTGGTCGCGTCGTTCGTGTTGCTGGTGCTGACGGTCCAGTTCGTCTCCCCGACCCGACGTTGGCGCCTTCGTCGTCGCCTGCGCCTTGGCCTTCCACGACGTGAACCGGCGTCGCCATCATGAGCACACTGCTGTCTGCCGTGGCTCGGCGCCTCCGCGCGGCTGCGGGAGAAGGGCCGCCCAACCTGCTTCCACCCGACCCACGCGCGACCCTGGCGGGGCCCCTCGATCCGCTCCTGCTGGACCTGCGAGCCTCACTCATCCCCCATCGGCGCCGCCTGTGGCTGCGCCGCCTCGTCCGCCGAGCATGGCTGGCCATTGCCGCCGTCGCGCTTGCGGAACTGGCGCTCTGGACGCTAGCGCGCCTGGTCCCGCTGCCGCTGGCACCGGTGATCGGGGCGTCGCTGCCGCTGCTCGGTCTGGTTGGCTGGCTCCTTGTTGGGATCAGGGCTCGGCCGGGCCTGGGTGCGACCGCTCTTGCGCTCGACATAGAAGGGCGACTGGGCGATCGACTCTCCAGCGCCCTCGAGTTGGCCGTGGCTTTCCCCGCCTCGGCCGGCCCGGATGCCGGCCAGACGACGGAGGTGGACCCACCTGGCGTCAACGCCGACCCAGCCATTGACGAACGCGACGAAACGGATCGATTTGTGCGACGCCAGCGCCGCGACGCCCTCGCGGCAGCGAGGCTCGTATCGCCCTCACTGTTTGCACCACGTTGGTCACGTAGTGCGATCACTGCCACGCTGGTCGCCGCGCTGCTGCTCGCGCCGGTCCTCCTGCTGCCAAACCAGCAGGACGTCGTCATCGCCCAGCAACAGGCGTTGCGTGAGGCGGCCGAGCGCCAGGCGGAGCGGATCGACCGGGTCGCCGAGGATCTCGAGGCACGCGGCGAGGACGCCAACGATCCGCGTACCCGGCTCGCCCAGGAGCTTCGAGACCTGGCGCTTCGACTGCGCCAGGAGCCGGAGAACCTCGATGCCAACCTGGCGCGGCTCGGCGCGATCGAGGACGAGGTCCGCGCCCAGATCGACCCAGCCAACGAGCAGCGCGCGGCGTCGCTGGCGTCGTTGAGCCGTGCCCTGTCGCGCGCTGCCACGGGCCGACCGGATGCGAACCGGGACGGCGCCGCGGGTGAGGCCCGTGAGGATCTTGCGCGGCTGGCCGAGAACCTCGATGACATCACCGCGGCCGAGCAGCGCGACCTCGCTCGGCAACTGGCCGAGCTGGAAGGGATCGCATCGCAGGCCGACGGGGCTGCCGGGACCGCGCTGAGCGAGGCGGCCCAGAGCCTGGCCCAGGGCGACACCGCGGGTGCACGGGCCGCGCTTGACCGGTTGGGCGAGTCGCTGACGGGCGCCGGGGAGCGGGTCGCCACGGTCCGGGACCTGGCGACGGCTGCCTCGCGGCTCCAGGATGCGCGAAGGGACCTGGCCAATGCCGGCCGTCCGCAGCAGGGTCAGGGACAGGGGCAGGCACAGGGCGCCGGCCAGAGCCCTGGCACCGGTCAGGGTCAAGGGCAGGGTCAGGGCCAGGGCGCCATCGGCGGCGGCGGCTCCAACGCCCGGTCGCTGGGTTCTGGCACAGGCGGCAACGGCCTGCCGGCAGGCCCGACGAACCCGAACCGGCCATCCGAACTCGGCGAGGACCTGTCGTCCGTCTATGCGCCATTCGATCGTCTCGGGCGACCGGGTGACCCCTCCTACGTCGCGGGGACCGGCGGCGACGGCCAGACCCAGCAGGGCAACCAGACCGGTAGCGGCACCAACAACGGGGTCCTCACGCCGTACCAGCAGGTCTTCGCCGATTTCGAGCGCTACGCCCAGACATCGCTCGACCGCGGCTACATCCCGCTATCGGTTAAGGACTACGTCCGCAGCTATTTCAGCTCACTCGATCCCTCGAACTAGCACGGCCAACGGAGGCACCATGAGCGCATCGACCACGACAGACCCGGCCACGGCACGTCTCGCGCCCGAGGTGTTTGCGGAGCGCGCCCAGGCCATCGAACGCGAGGTCGGCAAGGTCATCGTCGGTCAGGCAGCGCTCGTGCGCCAGACTCTCACGGGTCTCCTCGCCAACAGCCATGTGCTCCTCGAAGGGGTCCCCGGTCTCGGCAAAACGCTCCTCGTCCGAACGATCGCCGACGTCATCGATTGCGCCTTCAACCGGATCCAGTTCACGCCGGACCTGATGCCCGCGGACATCACGGGCACCAACATCCTCATCGAGGAGGGCGGCCAGCGCGTCTTCCGGTTCCAGCCCGGACCGATCTTCGCCAACCTGATTCTCGCCGACGAGATCAACCGCGCGACGCCCAAGACGCAATCCAGCTTGCTCGAGGCGATGCAGGAACACCAGGTTACGGTGGCCCGTCAGCGGTTCGCGCTTGACGCCCCCTTCTTCGTCCTGGCGACGCAGAACCCCCTCGAGATGGAGGGCACCTATCCCCTTCCCGAGGCCCAGCTGGATCGCTTCCTGTTCAAGGTCCTGGTCCCGTTCCCGTCCGAGGAGGACCTGATCGCGATCATCGATCGAACGACCGGGACGCAGGCGGTCAGTGCGGGCAAGGTCTGCACCGCGACCGAGATCGTCGAGATGCAGCGGCTCGTCCGCGCCGTCCCGATCGCGCCGCACGTGACCGCGTACGCCGTGAGCGTCCTGGCGGCCACCCACCCCGACCAGCCCCGCGCCCCGGGCCTGGTGCGCGACTACGTCCGTTACGGCGGCTCTCCGCGCGGCGCCCAGGCGCTGGTCAGCGCGGGCAAGATCTATGCGTTGCTCGATGGTCGGTTCAACGTGTCGATCGAGGATGTTCGCGCGGTAGCACTCCCGTCGCTGCGCCATCGGATCATCCTCAACTTTGAGGGCGAGGCCGAGGGCATCACGACCGAGGCGGTCATCCGTGCCGTCCTCGACGCGGTCGTCGCGCCCTCGGTCGAATAGCTGCCGCGACCACCGCGGCTCGATCCGTGAAACAGCCCCTGACGGCGACCGGCCCGCGCCAGGCATTCCTGCCGAGCGAGATCGACCCGACGGTCTTCGACGAAGGATTCCTCCGTCAACTCGAACGCCTACTCGTGCTCATGCGCTCGCCGGTCCGCGGCGGTCTCAAGGGGGGCCGGCGCAGCGTCAAGCGCGGCCAGTCGGTCGAATTCGCGGACTACCGCGACTACACTCCGGGTGACGACCTGCGCCAGCTCGACTGGAACGTGTACGCCCGCCTGGAACGGCTCTTTGTCAAGCTGTTTATCGAGGAGGAGGACGTTACCGTCACGCTGCTCGTGGATGCTTCGGCGTCGATGGCGGCCGGGCGACCGCCCAAGATGCTCTTCGCCAAGCGTGCGGCGGCGGCGCTCGGGTACATCGGGCTCGCCAGCGAGGACCGGGTGACGGTCAGTGCCCTGGCGGGTAGGATCGCCCGTCGGCGCGCATCGATGCGTGGTTCCGGACGAGTGTTTCGGCTGCTGGCGGACCTGTCGTCGATCGAACCGGCAGACGGACCCACGGACCTGGTCGCGGCAGCCCGCCATGCCGGAGCCCAGCTCCACGGCAAGGGGATCGTGATCCTGCTGTCCGACCTGCTCGATCCGGCGGCCGAGCGGGTGATCCGGGAGTTGGCCGCGACCGGCTCGGAACTGATCGTCCTGCACATCCTGTCGCCCGACGAACTGGATCCGACGCTGGAGGGCGACCTGCGGCTGGTGGACGTCGAAACCGGCGAGGGCGTGGACGTGACGGTGGACCTCGCCACGCTCGATGCTTACAAGGCCAGGTTGGCGGACTGGAAAGCTGGCTTCGCGGACCTCGCGGCAAAGCGTCGGGCGAGCTACGTGGATCTCCCCTCCGACGCCAACCTGGCCGAGCTCATGTTCAACGAGCTTCGCCGCCGACGGGTCCTCGGGTAGCGCCCGTGCCATTCGCGACGCCGCTCGCGCTGCTCGGCCTGCTGTTCATCCCGGCGGTCGTGGCGATGTACCTGCTCAAGCTTCGACGTGATGAGCGGGTGGTCCCTTCGACGCTGCTCTGGACACAGCTGCTCTCGGACGTCGAGGCCAATGCTCCGTGGCAGAAGCTGCGGCGATCGCTTCTGCTACTCCTGCAGCTGCTCCTGGTCGCGCTTCTGGCCCTGCTGGCGGCCCGGCCCTTCCTGGAGCGGCCGGCGGGGCTGGCGCGGGATGTGGTGCTCGTGCTGGATACGTCGGCCAGCATGGCGGCCACGGACGAGTCACCGAACCGCCTGGAAGCGGCCAAGGCTGCGGCACTCGCAGCGCTGCGCGAACTCCCGACGGGCGGCAAGGTCAGTCTGGTGACTGCCGACCGGACCGCGCGGATCGTGGTCAACGAGACGACCGACCTCAGTCGGGTGCGGCAGGCGCTGGCGGAGATCGGGCCGACGAGCGCTGCGGGAAATCTTGGCGACGCCCTGGAGCTGGCCGGCAAGCTCGCGGCACGGTCGGGCGACGCCCAGATCCTGGTCGCCACGGACGGGGCGCTGGCCACGGCCCCGACGGCTTCTGTGGACGCGCCGATCAAGGTGTTGTCGGTCGGGCGGTCAGGGCGGAACCAGGCGATTGTTGCGCTGGCGGTTCGGACTGCGCCCTCGGCGGTGACCCGGTCCGTGTTTGTGAGCGTCGCCAACCTGGACCTCGAAGAGGCTCGTCGCCGGCTCGAACTGTGGGGCGACGGCGGGCTGCTCGAGATCCGCGACCTCCTGCTGGACCCGCAGGCTCGCTCGGACGTGGTCATCGATGATGTTCCATCGGACGTGGCGACCCTCGAAGTGCGGCTGGTCGACGCGGATCCTGCCGTGGCAGGAACGGCGGATGACCTGGCGACCGACGATCGCGCCTGGGCCATCGTTCCGCCCGATGTTCGACGCCTCATCCTGCTGGTCAGCGAGGGTGACCCGTATCTGGAGACGGCGCTGACCTTTCTGCCCAACGTCGAGTTGTATGGGGTCACGCCGGATGAGTATGGCCCGGCCACGGAACGGACGGATGGGCGGGCGTGGGACCTCGTGATCTTCGAAGGGCCGCTCCCCGAGGTCTTGCCCCGGACCCCGATCCTGGCCATTGCGCCAGCCGCCAGCAGCGATCTGGGCGAGGTGACGGGCATACTCAAGGACCCTGGAATCGGGTCATTGAGCCCGGATGAGCCGGTCCTGCGCTACGTCGATCTTTCCACCACGCACGTCGCATCTGCCACGCGCCTTGTCCTCCCCGACTGGGCACGGCCCGTCATCCTGGGACCGCGCGGCGCGCCGCTCCTGTATGCGGGGGTTCGTGCCGGCCTGCCGACCGCGGTCCTCGCCTTCGAGCCGCGTCGGTCAGACCTCCCGCTCCAGGTCGCCTTCCCCATCCTGCTCGCCAACCTGACCGGCGAACTGATGGGCGGTTCCGCTGCCCCGCTTCAGGCGGTCCAGCCCGGCACTCCGGTCAACCTGACGATTCCAACGGGCGCACTCGGGATCACGGTCACTCGACCCGACGGTTCGGTCATGGAGCTCGTACCCGGGACCGGGCTGGCCGCATCGGTCATGTTCGCCGGAACGGACCAGACGGGCGTGTATACCGTGACCCCACAGACGCGGCCGGCCGCCACGGGCGCCGTGGGCGGATCGGTCGCGACCCGGGTGCCGACCGCCGGCACGGACGTCGGCGCCAGCGCCGGAGCCAGTGCCGCCCCGACGATCGATCGATTTGCGCCGGTCTCGTTCGCAGTCGCGCTGTTCGATGTCGGTGAATCGACGATTGCGCCGGGGTCCGGCGCGACGATCGAGGCCCTTGGCGCGGCGGCCACGCCACAAGGAGCGCCGGGCGAGACCCCGGCGACCGAGCGCCCGCTCGCCCGCGATGAACTCTGGATCCCGATCGTCCTGGTCGTGCTGCTGATCCTCTCGCTGGAGTGGGCGATCTACCACCGTGATGCGGTGATCCGGATCGGACGGGCCATCACGGCTCGACGTGGACGCGGCCCGGCCGACGGAGCCGCTTGATGGGCGTCGCGTTGGAGGCACCGCTGGCCCTGCTGCTACTGGTTCCCGCGTTCGCCCTGACGTTCGGGCTGCATCTGGCCTCGCGGCGGCGGCTGGGCGCCGGTCGGCGCAGGCTCGCGCTGGCCGTTCGTAGCGTGTTGCTGAGTGCCCTGGTGCTCGCCCTGGCGGGGTTGCAGCTGGTCCTCCCGGTGGACCGGCTGGCGACCGTCTTCGTCGTGGACCTGTCCGACTCGGTCGGAACGGCCGGCCGCGAGGAAGCGCTGGCCTTCCTCCGTGAAACCCTCCTGCAGAAGCCTGAGGGCGACGTCGCCGGCATCGTGGCGTTCGGTCGCGAGGCCCTGGTGGAGCGGCTGCCTTCGGATCTCGCCGAGATCGAAGCGATCGCGTCGAGACCGGTCAGGACGGCCACGGACATCGGAGCCGCTCTGCGGCTTGCCACCGCTCTCTTCCCGGATGACTCGCAGAAGCGGATCGTCCTGCTGTCCGATGGCAACGACACGGCGGGCAGCGGTCAGACAGAGGCGGCACTCGCCGCGTCGCAGGGTGTCCAGGTCGAGACCCGTCAGATCGGGCCTGGAAACGTGGACGAAGTCCTCGTGGAGCGCCTGACAACCCCGTCCACAGCGACGCTTGGCGAGTCGGTCGGGGCGGTCGCAGAAATCCGATCAAGCGTGGCCCAGCCGGCCACGGTCCGGCTCTTCGCCGATGGGGCACTCGTCGCCACGCAGCCGCTCCAGTTGCAGGCCGGTGTGACCCGGGTGACGTTTGACGTGGTGCCGACCGAGGCCGGCTTCCATACGTTCCGCGTCGTCGTCGAAGCCGGGCGCGACACGTTCAGCCAGAACGATCGCGCCGACTCGAACACCATCGTGAAGGGCGAGCCAAGGACGCTGGTGCTGGCCGGCGATGACAACGTCGCCGTCGAACTGGTCGCCGCACTGCAGAGCCAGCGCCAGGTCGTCGACACGATGATCCCTGAGGCGCTGCCGACGGATTTCGCTAGCCTCGCCACATACGACAGCATCGTGGTGGCCGATGTCGCCCGGCTGCGGCTGAGCGACCGTCAACTCGCCGCGCTGCAGGTCTACGTGAGAGACCTGGGGCGGGGCCTGGTGATGATCGGCGGGCCCCGGAGCTACGGCGCGGGCGGCTACCAGAAGACGCCGCTCGAGGAGACGCTGCCGGTCGACATGGGCGTGCGGGACCGCCAGAAGCAGCCGGACATCGCCCTGGTGGTGGTGATCGACCAGTCGGGCTCGATGGCGGCCTGCCACTGCAACACGTTCAACCAGGGCGGCGCTGGGATGGCCGGAGTGCGCAAGGTGGACATCGGGAAGGAGGCCATCCTGCGGGCCGCCGCGGCCCTGACCGAACGCGACGAACTCGGCGTCGTCGCGTTCAATGAGACGGCCCATTGGGTGGTCCGTACGCAGCCGCTCGGGGGGGTCGAGGACCTCCAGGGTGCCATCACGGCCATCCAGCCGGACGGCCAGACCAACATCTTTGCCGGGCTCGACCAGGCGGTCCAATCGCTGGAGGGCGTCGCGGCGACGCGCCGCCACATCATCCTGCTCACGGATGGCTGGTCCTCGACCGGGCAATACGACGAGATCCTGGCGCGGATGAAGGCGGCCGGGATCACCCTCTCGACGGTCGGTGCCGGTGGTGGCTCGAATCCGTTCCTCGAGGGGCTCGCGCAGCAGGGCGGCGGTCGCTTCTACAACGCGGCCAATCCGGGGAGCATCCCGGACATCTTCCTCAAGGAGACCCAGCAGGTGTCGGGCCAGCAGATCGTGGAGGAGGCGTTCTTTCCGATCCAGACGTCCTCGTCGCCGATCCTCCGCGGTCTCGAGGCAGGACTCCCGCAGCTCCGTGGCTACAACGGCACGACCATCAAGCCGGCCGCCCAGGTCGTCCTGGTCACCGCTCGTGACGACCCGCTGCTCGCGCAATGGCAATACGGTCTTGGCCGGTCCGTGGCGTGGACCTCGGATGCGACCGGCCGCTGGGCCAAGGACTGGGTGGCCTGGCCCGGGTTCAACCGCTTCTTCAGCCAGCTCGTGAGCTGGACGTTCCCGGGCGAGGAGACCGGCGGCATCGAAGCCACCTTCGAGTCCAGCGCCGGCGATGCCAATCTGCTGCATGTCGAGAGCGTCGAAGCAGACGGATCACCGCGCGACTTCTACTCGACCAGTGCCGTGGTTGTTGGACCCGACCTCGAACCCCGAACGATCGATCTCGTCCAGGTGGCCCCCGGCGTGTATGAGGCACCCCTCGGGGAGGTCGAGCCGGGCGCCTACGCCGTACGGATCACGCAGACCCGGCCCGGATCCTCTCCCCTGGGCCGCACCGTGGGTCTCGTCGCCCCGACATCGGCCGAATACCGCGTCCTGGGCGCCAACGGGCCTGGCCTGGCCGCGTTGCGTGCCGCCGGCGGAGGCACCGCGATCGTGACTCCCGTCGAACCATGGCGGCATGACCTCTCGGCCACGGATCGATTCACCGAGCTCTGGCCCGAGCTGCTCGTCCTGGCGCTCGGGCTCTGGCCGCTGGACATCGCGCTTCGCCGGATGTCCCTTGGCCGGCGGGAGTTCTCGGCGGCGCGGGGCTGGGTCGCCGGAATCGGGCGTCGCCGCCGAGCCACGGCGCGTCGTTCGGCGACCGGCGAGGGCCTCCTGGCGGCCCGGGAGCGGGCTGGATCGAGTGAAGCCCGTGCCGCCATGCTTGCCAGCTCCGAACCCCGGGCGGCTCCGGCGCCCGTCGCGGTGCCGGCTCCAGCCGACCCGACCGGCGCGACAGTCGTGCCGTCGTCTCTGGCCGAGGGTGCGTCCGTCCCGCGGTCATCGCCGGCCCCGTCGACGGCCCCGGGCGCGGTGGCCTCCTCCACGGCAACGGGGGCGGCGAACTCGTCGCGAGCGTCCGGCCCAGAGCCGCCGCGCCCGTCGGCGGACACGATCGAACGCCTTCGGGAAGCCAAGCGTCGAGCCCGCCAGCGCTGATCGCGTCCGTGGCCAACCTGGACGCGCACGGGGCGTGAGCAGGTAGCCCGGGCTTCGGTGGTGCTAGCCTCGCAGCGTGCTCGGTCATTCGTGGGCGTCCGTCCTTCGCGCCGTCGCGGCCGTTTGTCTGGCCGGTTTGGCCGTGCAGGGCTGCGGGCTCGTGTCGACCACCCCACCTGCGGCCACGCCGGCCGACTTCCCCGGTATCACCGCTGCCCTCGCCAAGCAGGGCGTGCGCGTCAACCATTTCGTATCGGGCGATGCCGGCTGTCCCGACCCGGTCCTAACACCGACGGCGATTGCGTTTGACGCGAAGGGGCTCGACCAGCAGAACAATGTCCGCATCTACCTCTACGTCTTCCGAAATCGCGACGCCTTCGAACGGCTACGGGCGGCCGTCGACTCGTGTGCTGCCAGCTTTGTGACCGATCGCGAGACGTTCGAGACCATCGAAGAATCGCCCTTCGTGGTGGCCAGCCAGGGACCATGGGGGGCCGAGTTCGAGCGTGCGCTGCGCGATGGGTTGGCCGCTGCCGCGGGCACCGGAGGCTGAGGCGAGGGACCCGACCGTCAGCGCACCAGGTAGCGGTAGCCGGCTGTCCAGGCCGAAGCTCCATTCGTGGCGGTCGGCTCGGCGCGAGAGCGGATCCACCAGCTGCCGGCGGTAGGCAGGGTCGTCACCAGTCGCGAGCGTCCGGTGGCCGGGTCAGCATTCGCGTAGAGCGTTCGCTTGCGAACCCATGCCGTACCGACGCGCAGGAATAGGTCGAAGCGTGCCCGACCCCGGGCGACGGAGGCTCCGATCGGCCGAATGGTCTCAATCAGGGTGATCCTTGTCGTCCGCAGGATCGTCCGGCCGGTCGGAATGGACGAGGTCAGCACGGCGGTGCCATTCACTCGAAGCAGGATCGCGATGGTGACGTCCACTGTGCCATCGGCTGCCGCCATCCGCGCCCGCAGCCAGCGGTTCGTGGTTGAGCTATGCGTGAACGCACCCGTGCCCGCGGCGCCGAGAACGACGGCGCCGCTCGCCGTCCAGACACGACCATCAGTTGACCATTCCAGTTCGGGTGGGGCCGAGGGCACGCCAAGCGGAGCGACCGTCACGGTGCCGGCCGCGGCCTTGCCCAGTGCGACCGTTGTGGGGGTGAGTGTCATCGAGATTGGGGAAGCGGTGCCCGGCGCAATGACCGAGAAGGGCGATGATGTCGCCCCGGTCAGCCCAGCAACATCGGCACGGAGGGTGTAGCCAACCCCGGCGCTATCAACCGAGCAGCCGTTGAAGGCGGCGATCCCCGCCACGGCCACCCGAACATTGCCTCCGACGCATGTGAACGTGGCGCCAGCAGGGTTGCTAGCCAGGCTCAGAGTCACCGACATCGTCGCCCCGGGACCGGTCGTCGTGACCCGCCCTTCCCCGTCGACGACCGCCACCGTGGGCTGGCCGAGCAGGGGGCTACCCGCCGTGCCCGACGCCGGTGGAGCAAGGAGTGATGCCGCCGCCGGGACCGGGACTGGAGGCGATCCCAGGGTAAGCAGCCCGTGGCCGAAAACGTTGTTGGGCGTAGGACCTCCGGTCGGAATCGCCCGCCGCTTCAGAAACGATGCGAGGGCGGCCGGCGTGAGCAATGGGTCCGCCTCAAGGAGGAGGGCGGCCGCTCCGGACACGAATGGTGCGGCCTGGCTGGTGCCGCAGAAGACCGGATCGACCGTTGTCGGAGCGCAGTCCACCGCAACAAGATCAGGCTTCGTGCGCCCATCCAGCGTCGGGCCCTGGGAGCTGTACGGCTCGATGACACTCGGCGTCGTGTAGCGGACGGCACCGACCGTGACCATCCCCGGGTTGCGCGAATCTGCCGGGGTCGGGAGAGAGCCGGACGTTGTCCCATAGGTCAGCGCGGTCACGGACCCGTGAACCATCAGGCGCATCGTCGGGGCAACCGGGCCGCCGACATGCGAGATGCTGATCTCGTAGGTGCCGAGCGCCGGCGCCGTGAAGGCGATGTACTCCATCGGATCCCCGGTGACCGTTTGTGCGTCGGCCGACTCGGCCAGGAGCGTATCGCCCTGCCGGATCGAAAGGTCGTAGTCGGATGCGGCGCTGGCCCAGCGGATGGCGACCTTGATTTCATCTCCTTCGCTTACCTGGAGGTTGTTGGCCTCGACACCAGGCGCAAAGTCGAGCCAGCCGTTCGCGTTGGCGTCCGTCGCGGGACCCATCCAACTCGTTTCACCGCTGTTGCCCGCCGAAGCAACGAACAGTGCACCTCTAGTCACGGCGAGATCGACGAGGGCGTAGTCTGAATCGAAGTACTGGCTGAGGCCGTCTCCCATACCTTGCAGCCCCCCTGACTGCGAATAATTAATGACGCGGACCCCACTCGCCGTCATCCAGCTGATCGCCGTGGCGAGATCCGCTGGAGAACCCGCGTTCGAGACATAGAGCGACGCCGCCGGAGCCATGTCGATGATCGATTCGGCGACCGCGGTCCCGTGGGTCTCGCCGGGAGTCACGCAGTCGGCGATATTGGGTGATGACATGCCGAGCTCCGGGAAACAGAGAGCTTGAACGGTCGCCGGGAGCTCCGACCCGAGTAGCGCGGAGAATCCGTCAAATCCGCCGTCCAAAATGCCGACCTTGACCCCGTTGCCGCTGAACTGCGCTTGATGCCACGGTGTCGCACCATGGAGGGCCGGTGCCGGACTGACAAAAGCATCGGTGATCGGCAGGCGGATCGCGCGCACGGTCATGACCCCGGGCGTGGCCGCGAGCCGCTCCAGGTCCCGTGGGCGCACGTAGCCCTCGATCGACCGTCGCCACGACCCGGCCAGATCCAGCCCAGCTGCCCGCAACCGGCCCCGGGTGACACCGCCAGGGTCGGCGACCAGCTCCACGGTTACGCCGATCTGCAGATCACGGTTCGTCCCACGGGTCAGGAAGCCACGGTCCGGGGCTTCGCCCTGGCTTAAGGCAGCCAGGCCGGTCCCCAGTCTTCCCGACCGGGGTGTCCCAGCCTGGGTCAGGGCGGGCGCGATGAACGTGACGAGGCAGAGGAGCACGACCAACGCCCCGAGCCGTCGCGAGCGAACCATCAGCGCCACTCAATAGCCATGCAGGCCTGGGAAGCGAACCGTACGGCCTCAGACACGTGGCGCGCAAGAGCGTTCGAACCCACCCAGTGCTAGCCTGTCGCCATGGCGGAGCCCTTCGCGTCGAACCGCTCGGACGTGGGATCAGCGGCAGCGCCTCCCAAGGCCGCGTGGGCGCCGTTGTCCGGCGCGCCGGGCAGTGGCATCTCCACCCTGCGGCGCGACATCCTGCTGCGCCTCCGACTCGATGGTCCGACCTCGCCCGACCACCTGGCCACACGCTTGGGTGCCAGCCGAACTGGTGTCCTCCAGCAACTCCGCGCGCTCCAGGAGTCCAGCCTGGTCACCCGCCAGACCGTGCGCCACGGGGTCGGTCGGCCCAGGCACCTGTACGACATCACCGTCGATGCGCAGGGCCAGTTCCCGCAGAACTATGACGGGCTGGCCGCCGGTCTCCTCGCCGCAATCGGGGCAATTGGTGGCGACGACCTCCTTGACCAAGTCTTCGCGGCGCGCCGTCGCCAGCTCGGTGTCCGCGTCCGGGACGAGCTCGCGGAACGGCTCCCGGACGGCGCGACGCTATTCGATCGGGTGCGTGAACTCGCGGTGATCCAGGCCACGAACGGCTACCTGGCCGACTCGACCATGAGTTGGGACGGCTCGATCCGGCTGGAGGAACATAACTGCGCGATCTTCGAAGTCGCGGCCAGCTCGCCGGCCGCCTGCCGAGCGGAGCTGGAACTCTTCCGGGACGTGCTCGGCGCAGACGTTGTGCGAGAGCGACACATCGCATCCGGCGATCGCTGCTGTTCCTACCGGATCTCCGAGCGGGCCGGCGACTAGCTGATCACGCCTCTTCGCGCTCGACGACGAGGCGCGACGCAGGCTCCAGGCGGGGCGCAGCGACGTCACCCACATTCGGGACGAACGACGCTGCTAGCGAGGTCGCCGCAACGATCTCCTGGTCCGCAACGGACAGGATCCCGAGACGCCCCAGCTGGGCCAACTCGTCGCGGATATAGGTCTTGAGCATCTCCGGGCCGTCGGTGTTGATCGTGAACCGGACCTCGTTTCGTCTGAAGGTGTCCAGGATCCAGCGGAACTCGTCCCAGCCGGAAACGACCCGGGTGTTCAGGTTGGAGGTCGGGCAGATCTCCAGGACGATGCCCCGGTCGCGGATCATGGCCATCGCGCGGGGGTCGTAGGCGGCCTTGACGCCATGACCGATCCGGTCCGGCTCGAGCTGCTCCACGACGCGAGCGACCTCATCGGCCGGGCCGGATTCGCCGGTATGGACGGTCAATCCAAGCCCGAATTGGCGGGCGCGACGGAAGAGCCGTCGATAATCGGCGACACGGAAGGTGGACGACTCCGGCCCGGCGATATCGATCCCGACCACGCCCCGGTCACGCCAGGCGATGGCCTTCTCCGCGATGATCTCGTTCAGCTCGTACGGAAAGGCACGGTCCAGGCAGAAGATCAGCCCGGGCTTGATAGGGTATTCCAGCTTCGCCTTGTCCATCCCTCGGACCGCGGCCGCAACAATGTGGTCGAGGTCCTGCTCCCCTCCCCGATTTCGCTTCATCGGGTTGAAGCGCAGCTCCATCGTCGTCACGTTGTTCTTGCGGTACGCGCCGCCCACCACCTCGTAGACCGCACGTTCCACGGCGAGCGGAGAACTCTGGATCATCTCGGTCCAGTGGAACAGCTGGAGGTAGCCGTCGAAGGATCGGTTCCGCCGCGGCGAGACCGTGATCATGTTGCGGAACTCCCAGTAGTCCTTGGTCGGGAGCTTGATCCCCTGGGAGTGAGCGATCCCCCACATGATCGCTGGTGTCACCGCACCGCCGAGGTGGCAGTGGAGTTCCGCGAGCGGGGTCTTGCGCGACAGCAGTCGGGGCATCGTGGGTGCAGGATAGCGGACTCCAGGCGAGCGGCCCGGTCCGGCCAGGTCCGGGCCGGTCCGGGCGGCCGGACAAACAGTGTTCAGCCCGCTGGCGCGACCAGCCCGATGCAGACCGTGTAGCCGGGCGCAGCGTCCGTCGTCCCGGCCCGGAATCCGTACGATGCCGGGCCGTCGAACGCCGCCGTGAGCACCGGCGCCACGATCGTCAGACCCGGGACCGAGCCCGATGCTGTCAGGACCGGCAGCGGCCCGGCGTCGGCGAACGGGAAGAGCATCGTCGAGCTCACCGGAGTCAGCACCGCGTCGCCCGGCCCGACAAACCCGATCACGGTCGGTCGCCCGCGGATGCCGGTCTTGCCGCAGCCGATCGCGTTCGACCCGTCGAACCCCTCGTACAGGGCCCAGTTCTCGGGGGTGCCGAGGAGGATGCCGGTCGAGCCGACATGACGAGCCCAGCTTCGCGTCGCGGTCAACAGGACGGGCTCCTCGCGAAGCGGTCCCGGCAGCAGCTCGACATGCCAGGTCCCCTGCTGCGCCCTGCCGCCGTCCAGCCAGTCGACAGTCAAGGCATAGACCCCCGGAGGCCAGGTGCCGCCGCCTGCGGGCCGGAACCCGACGACCGGCACGGGGCCCAGCGACGCCTCGCCCAGATACTGGATTGGCCCGCCGTGCGGCGCCAGTCGGCGGAGACTGGCCGATCGGACCAGAAACGTGGGCGGGAGGACGACGCTGAGCCAGCTCGCGGCAGGCTGATACGTCCGGGCGGTGAATGACCGGGACGACCCGTCAGGCGGCTCCCGGTCAATGTCGAGCCACGCACCGGTCTCGTCGAGCGCCGCGCCTGGCGTGGAGTCGATCGGGATCAGGTCATCATCGACGACCGCGAAGAAGCCGACCGGCAGCGCACCAAGCGGCAATCCACTTTCCACGAAGCTCGACGGCGACGATCGAATCCATGGCTCGGCATCGGGCACGACCCCGGATCGGTTCACGATCTCGATCTCGATGCGCCTGATGCCGTCGCCGACGAGGACATCGACACGATATCGGCCAGGCTCCCAGAAGGTGGTCGCCGCGGGTGCGGGTGCAGCTGTCGCCCCGGGCGGACGCACGAACAGGTAGGCGCCCTGAGCCGGGTCGCCGTTGAGCGGTTGCGCGTCGATCCATTCGAGCTCACCGCCGGCGTGGTACAGCCAGACTCGGACCGCCAGCGGTGTCTCGTCGCGCGGAGTGGTGACGCCGAGCGCGACGATTGCGGCTCCGCTGGTATCGACGACGAGGTTCCGTACGCCACTGCCGGACGGAGCGACCGAGAACCAGCGCTCGGCATAGGGCGGTGCACCGCGCGAGACCTCCACGCCAGGCGGTATGACCAAAGCTCGAACCCCCCATACCTCGCGACGCGAGATCGCCGGCACGACGGCGGCCCAGGTCGGCGGCGGCACTTGCGCGGGTAACACGACCAGCGGGGCAGTCAGGCTGGACGGCGGGCGGGGCGGCGAAGGCGGCGGCGCGGCCGGCAGCGCAGCGGTCGTGGGAATCTCCGCGACCGCGACACTCTCACCCTGCCATGGCTTGGCTACGGCCAATGTCAACGCGACGACGACCACCAGGAGGCCAACGGCGATGGGATCGGTCCGCCGGCTACGCCGACCGAGGAGGACCGGTTCGAAATCGACGCTGACGCGCGGTTCAGATCCGGCGCTCATCGGAGAGCGAATTCAGCCCGCCACCGGAACGATCCGGCCATCGGCGTGGAAGGTCACTTGTCCGCGAGATAGATGATTCACCATGTGCGCGGAGGATACCGGGCGGTCGTCAGCGGGGTGGAGGGCTTACTGGTCGAGCGGATGTGGATTCGCGTCTGGAGAGGCGTCGGTGCACCGAGGCACCGGAATCTCGAGGCGTGACTCTCGTTGTCGGCTGTACATCGGATCGCGAGCCTGCTAGACCTGCGCAGCGCCAGCCAGCGGGCGTAACGATCTCCGTTTCCGGGCGTCAACTGGCCAACGTCGGCGTGAACCCAGTGGAAGGAGCACACGAGTGTCCAGCACGGCAACTCCATCGACGCGTCCCGATGCGCCGGATGCCCCAGTTACGTCGCTGATTGGTGGGTCTCATCCACCGCGCGATCGCCGGGCGTTCCTCGCCACAATCGCCGGCGCGGGAGCCGGCGCGGCGGCGGTCGCACTCGCGGCACCCGCGGCCGTGCTTGCGGGGCCCGCGCCCGGACTGGGATTGTTCTCGACGAATTCCTCGGTGCCGGCCATCCGCGCCAGGAGCACGGGCACCGGTGAGGCTGTCCACGCGACGCACCTCGCCGAAACGGATGGCCACGGAGTTTTCGGCCATAGGGACGGTGTGGGCGGCGGCGACGGGGTCCAGGGCATCAACACAAGCGTCGGCGCCGGATCCGGAGTCGCGGGCTTCCGGTACGGCGACGAGGGCTACGGTCACGGTGTTGGGGGCGAACGCCGGGACGGCGGTGGCGGCAACGGGGTGCACGCGGTTCGCGGAGGTAGTGGCGACGGCAACGCGATCTTCGCGACCCGAGACCCCGGGGGTCCCGGCCACGCGGTCCACGCCGTCCGGGACGGCGACGAAGACGGGCACGCGGTCCTGGCGGAGCGCCACGCCGACTTCGTGTACGGCGACGCCATCCGCGGAGAACGGTTCGACGCAGGCGCCGGCAACGGCCTGACCGGGGACCGCACCGGGGACGGACCCGGCTACGGCGTATTCGCCCATCGAGGCGGTAACGGCGACGGGAGCGCGATCGGGGCCCACAACGACTCCGTCTTCGAGGGCCCGGAGGCCGGCTGGTTTTTGCGCGAGGGTGCGGGCGGAAACGCCGTGTCGGCCAGCAGAGTCGGCGACGGAGGCGGGTCTGCTCTCTACGGGACCCGAGAGGATGGCGGCGGCGGCGACGGCGTGACCGGCATTCGCTCGGGCGCCGGAAGCGGTTTCGGCGTTCGAGCCAGCCACAACGGCGAGAACGGCGATGCCCTCAACGCGAGCCGCGAGGGCGAGTTCGACGGGCAGGCCGTCGCGGCGCACCGGAGTGGCGCCGGGTACGGTCACGCGCTATGGGCGCGACGCGATGCCGATGGCGGCGGTGCGGGCGCCTGGATCGAGAACGCGAGCGGCGGAGCGGACGAACACGGGCTTCACGTGACTCGTGAAGGTGACGGCGGAGGGGATGGCGCGGTCGTCCTTCGAACAGGCGCCGGCAACGGCCACGCCCTCAGGGCGATTAAGACCGACAGCGGAACAGGATCGGCGATCTACGCTGTTGGCCGCCTCCAATTCAGCTCGGTCGGCAGCGGGGCGATCGGTATGGGTAATGTCGACAGCGGGCCGGTTCCGAACGGGCACGTCGGTGAATCGAGCCACATATCTGTGACGCTCCTTGGCGACGCCGGTGCGGCGGTTTCCCATGTAACCCGTGATCCAGGCACTGGCTTCACAGTCTTCTTGCGAGGCCCCGCATCTGCCGACGTCGACTTCACGTATTTCGTCGTCGACCCGACCTGAGTCACGTGACCCGGGGCCGTGGCCGCTCGGAGAGCGAACTCAGCCCGCGAGCGGGACGATCCGGCCGTCGGCGTCGATCGTTGCCTGCCGGCGCAGCCGCTTGAGCATCGCGCCGGGGACCTGGTCGCGCGCGTGGTAGCTGGAGCGCACCAGCGGACCTGATTCGACATGCTTGAACCCGAGCGCGAGGGCTTCGGTTTTCATCTCTGCGAACTCGTCCGGGTGGTAGTAGCGCTCCAGCGGCAGGTGATCGAGCGAGGGCCGCAGGTATTGGCCGACGGTCAGGATGTCGCAGTCGACCTCGCGCAGGGCAACAAAGGCCTCCCGGAGCTCCGCCCGCTCCTCGCCGAGACCGACCATGAGCGAGCTCTT
>JANPDO010000405.1:0-4461 GCA_031431535.1 Chloroflexota bacterium | reverse complement strand
ACCGTACCGCGTTCCCCACGAGTGAACGTGATCCCCTGGCAGATTCGACACGTTGTGTCGATTTCTGGCAGGACCACGAGACGTTCATCCGCAATCCGGTACTGTCAGGACCCGAGGGCGGGGGATGGCGCGTGATGGCGGGGGATGGGCGCGTGATGGCGGGGGATGGCGCGTGATGGCGCGGGTGCCGGCTGATCGGGCCCAACGTCACCGGGGAACATCACTTAGCCCCCGCCCGCGGCCCCGGTCCCGAGGCCTGGCTCGGTCATGGCGGCGGGGTCGAGCAGCCGGTCCAGCTCAGTGGCATCCAGGCCGTGCTCAAGGCCCAACTCCCGGATCGTTCGCCCGCTCTTGAGGGCATCCTTGGCCAGGGTCGCGGCAGCGTCGTAGCCGATGACCGGGGCCAGCGCGGTCGCCAGCATCAGGCCCTGTTCCACGAGTCGTGGTCCTCGGTCCGTGGCCACCAGCCCTTCGATACAGCGCGCGCTGAAGTTGTCTGCCGAGGCCGCGAGCAGCGAGATCGACTCCAGGATCGCAGCCGCGGCGACCGGCATCATGACGTTGAGTTCGAGGAAGCTGCCGGTCTGTGCGAACGCCACCGTGGCGTCATTGCCGATCACTCGCGCGACCACCATCGTCAGGCTCTCGACGATGACCGGGTTCACCTTGCCCGGCATGATGCTCGACCCCGGTTGCGTCTCGGGCAGCGCAAGCTCCCCAAGACCCGCGCGAGGGCCCATCCCCATCAGCCGAACGTCCGAGGCGATCTTCCAGAGGCTCAGCGCAATCGTCCGGATCGCGCCGTGGGCCGCGATCGGCGCGTCCAACGTCGCTTGAGCATGGAAGTGGTTGGGCGCCTCACGGACCGCCAGGCCGGTCAACGACGATAGTCGACCGCAGGCGCGGAAGGCGTATTGCGGGTGGGCATTGATGCCGGTGCCCACGGCCGTCCCACCGAGGGGCACAACCAGCAACTCGGCCTGTGCGGCGCGTGCCCTCCGGAGCGACTCCTCGAGCTGCCCCGCATAGCCCCGAAATTCCTGTCCGAGGCGGATCGGGGTGGCGTCCTGGAGGTGCGTCCGGCCCGTTTTCACGACCGGCCAGAATTCCTGCTCGCGGGCGACGAGGGCCGTGTGGAGCCGTTCCAATCCGGGGATCAGCGCCTCCTCGATTGCCATTGCTGCCGACAGCTGGAGCGCGGTCGGGATCGTGTCATTCGAACTCTGGCAACGGTTGACGTGGTCGTTCGGGTGGACCTTCCGCCCGAGTCGGTCCGTGGCGAGATGGGCGATCACCTCGTTCATGTTCGTGTTGGTTGAGGTGCCAGAGCCGGTCTGGTAGATATCGATCGGGAATTGGTGATCGTGCGCTCCCGCAGCGACCTCGTCGGCGGCGGCCGCGACTGCGGCGGCGACGTCCGGCTCGAGGAGCCCGAGTGCCGCGTTCGTCTCGGCGGCGGCCAGCTTGATCAACGCCAGCGCCCGAATGAACCGGCGCGGGAAGCGTTGACCTGAGATCGGGAAATTGAGCACCGCACGCTGGGTGGAAGCGCCGTAGAGCGCATCCCCGGGAACTTCCATCTCGCCCATCGAATCGCGCTCGACTCGGGTGGCTGGACGATCGGCGCCGGTCATCCGCGGATTGTAGGGCGCGGGTGGTCCGGGACGCCATTCTGCCCACTCGCCGTACACTCGGGCGCATGCAGGCCGCGACGACGATCGAGCCCGACCTCTTCCGCCGAGTGATGGGTCATTTCGTGACGGGAGTCACCGTGGTCACGGCATTCGATGGCGAGCGACCGGTTGGGATCACCGTCAATGCGCTCAGCTCCGTTTCGCTCGAGCCCGCCCTGGTCATGGTCGCCCTCGACCGGCGGCGGTTCATGACGCCTATCGTCTCGAAGACCGGCCGCTATGCGGTCAATGTCCTCGCCGAGGACCAGCAGGCGCTGTCCGATTGTTTCGCCGGCGCCGCGGTCACCCCTGACCGCGATGCGTTCTGCGGGGCGGCCTGGCGACCCGGTCCAACCGGCCTGCCGCTCCTCGACGGGGCGCTCGCCCACCTCGAATGCACCGTCACTGAAACCTTCGGCGCGGGCGACCACGACCTCTTCATCGGACGAGTTGATGCGCTCGGCAGCGAGGAACCCCATCCGATGCCGCTGCTCTACTACCGGCGCCAGTACCTGCGCATTCAGCAGTCGGCGAGCGCCAGGGTGGAGGGCAAGCCGGAGGGCTAGCAGGCTGATCCGGCAGGCTGGTCCGGCTGGCCCATCGCACAATCGTGTGCCGGCCCTTCCCACCTCGTGGATACTGTCGGGACCACCTCCGAGGAGCGTTCGCCCAATGTCAGCACAGCCTGCGAGTACGCCGACAGATCGCTCGTCCGAGAGCCACCCGCCATTGGTCTCCGTCGCGTTCCCCGCGTCTGCCTTGGGCTCCGGCGATTCGCCGACGGCCCTCCCCGGTGTCGCCCTCGTCACGCTCGACCGGCCGGAGGCGCTCAACGCGCTGAGCTTCCAGTTGCTCGACGACCTGGCCGCCGCCCTCGAGACGCTCGACGCCGATCCGGCCTGTCGCGCGATCGTCATCACCGGCTCCGGCAGCCGGGCCTTTGCCGCGGGCGCAGACATTCGCGAGTTGGCTACGCAGACCTACGCCTCACTGCGGGATGGGCGAAGGTTCGAGGCCTGGGATCGCCTGGCCGCAATCCGTCTGCCGATGATCGCCGCGGTCCGCGGGATGGCGCTGGGCGGTGGTCTCGAATTGGCGATGATCTGCGACATGATCGTGGCGGCCGACGACGCACGGTTCGGTCAGCCGGAGATCCGGATCGGGATCATGCCGGGCGCCGGCGGCACCCAACGTCTGACCCGTGCGATCGGCAAGGCTCGGGCGATGGAGATGATCCTGACCGGCGAGCCGATTGACGCCCGGCAGGCCGAGGCCGTCGGCCTGATCACCAGGGTCGTGCCGCCCGAAACCACGTTGGACGTCGCCCTCGAAATCGCCGCACGGGTTGCAGCGATGCCGCCGCTGGCTGTTCGGGCCGCCAAGGCGGCGGTCCTCCGCGCCCATGAAGACGGCCTCCGGGCCGGCCTCGCCGGCGAGCGCGAGGCATTCTTCCGGCTCTTCGACACCGCCGATCAGAGCGAAGGCATGGCGGCATTCATCCAGAAGCGTTCCCCGACCTGGTCGGGTCGCTGACAGCGCACGACCGAGGAGGGACGACCCGCATGGACAGCGACCTGGGCGGACATGACGTGGGGCGCGACTTCGAGCGCGACCCTGGCGATGAGCCGTCGCCGGCCATTCGTGACGTGCCGCCCGACTACCTGACCCCGCTCGACGCATCCGCACCCGTCGGCGGACATACGCCCCCAGCTCGATCGTCCGCCCGCGCGGCCGACGCTCCGGAACACGACTGGGCCCACGCACAGCGGGTCATATACCCCGCCTTCCGCCCGGTTGGCACCAAGGGGCTCGCCCTCGACTCCATCAATCTGGCGACACTGACGGCGCATTCGGCCCAGAGCCACGCGCAGCCCATCATCGATGAGGGCCCAGGTGGACTGCCGATCGTCTACACGATCTCGGCCGACGGCTTCGACATCGTGGTCAATGGCGATCACCTCCTGTCGTGGGCGGTGGATCCCGCGGCGATCCAGGATGCGGCGCTCGCGAACCTGGCCAGGTGGTCGGCGGGCGCCGCGTGGACGAGCGAGACATCCGGGAACCGGCGATTGCTCAGCTCGGAGACGGGCGATGGCTGGGACGCCGCGAGGCTGCTCCTGCCCGAGGCCGTGGCGCGGTTCGCCACGGAACTCGGACCGTTCGGCCGGATCCTGGTCGGAATCCCGGAGCGTCACCTGCTCACGGCCGGTTCTCTGAGCCCGAACGACCCCGAGTTCGCGGCTCTCTTTGCGGACTTCGTCCTGGAGCAGTCGGGTGGCGCTGATGAGCCGATCGATCGACGCCTCTTCGAGCTGGTCGATGGTCGGCTGGTCGTCTTCGCCGGGGTCAATCCCGGTCTCTGAGGCGAGTCGAGGAGGGCCCCGGCGCGGCGGAGCGAATCTCGGCGAGCGGCCGGCGGGGGCGGGGCGTAACGACCCGGCGGGGCGTAACGAACCGGCGGGGCGCGGCGCGACGGCCGACCGGCCGTACAATCGGGTTCATGACCCGCGACCTTCATCGCCCGCTCCGCGATGCCTGGATCGTCGAAGCCCTGCGGACGCCGATCGGCCGGTACGGCGGCGCCCTGGCAAGCATTCGCGCCGACGATCTCGCGGCCGCGGTGATCCGGGCCGTGGTCGACCGGTCGCGGATCGATCCAGCCGTGATCGAGGACGTGTTTCTCGGTTGCGCCAACCAGGCGGGAGAGGACAACCGGGATGTGGCTCGCATGGCCGTGCTACTCGCCGGCCTCCCGGTCGAGGTTGGGGGGCTGACCGTCAACCGGTTG
>JANPDO010000404.1:0-7910 GCA_031431535.1 Chloroflexota bacterium | reverse complement strand
CTGACGGACTTCGGGGCGTTCAGCCTCGCCTTTGCCGCCTATCTTATTGTGGCGGGCCTGTCCCGTGCGGTCACTGCACAGCCGCTCCTGATCCGGTACGGCGACGTCTCGAACTCCGACTGGCGCCGTGGCGCGTCGGCCGCGACCGGGATGGCGCTCCTGATCGGCGCGACAGCCGCAATCGTCGCGTTGTCGATCGCGCTGGTAGCCGATGGATCCGTTCGATCGGCCTTCCTCGCTCTCGCGTTAGTGCTCCCTGGTCTCGTCGTCCAGGATGCCTGGCGGTTCGCATTCTTCGCCGGCTCTCGCGGTCGGGCCGCGTTCGTCAATGACAGTGTCTGGGCGATCGCGCAACTCTCGATGCTGTTCCTGGCGATCACCCTCGGCGCAGGCACTGTCTTTTGGGCAGTGATCGCCTGGGGCGGAGCGGCGACAATGGCTGCGCTCGTTGGCATGGCGCAGGCGCGCCTGGTCCCGCAGCCGCTTGCCGTTCGACGCTGGTGGCGCGAGCACCGAGACCTGCTCCCACCATACGTCGGCGAGGTCGCAGCGAATATCCTCGCCGGGCAGCTGTTGCTCTATGCGGTTGGGCTGGTCGCGGGGCTTCCCGCGGTTGGTGCCATGCGTGGGGCGCACATCCTGCTAGGGCCACTTTACGTCGTCGCCCAGGGCGTGTACTTAGTCGCTGTCCCGGAGGCGGTCAGGATCCTGCGTACGTCCGATCGCCGGTTCAACCAGTTCTGCGTCGCAACTGGATTGGCCCTTGGCGCCGTGGGCGTGGCTTGGACGGTGACCCTCGTGCTCATCCCTCGAGACTTCGGCACGGCCTTGATGGGCGACGTCTGGGATCCCGCCCGTTCGGTGGTCCCGATCTGGGGCCTTGCGTTCGCGGCGATCAATCTTGGGACCGGCGCGGCTATCGGCCTGCGCGCCCTGGCTGCCGCCCCACGAACCCTGCGAGCGGCCGCCCTGGTCTCTGTCCTCTCGTTCGCCAGCGGCGTCAGCGGCGCGCAACTGGCGGGGCTGGCAGGTGCGGGTTTGGGATACCTGCTCGCCCAATTGCTGGGCATCGTGCTGTGGTGGTGGGAGTTCCGCGGCGGCAGGCGCGATCACATTCGCGTCGACCTCGCCGGCGCCACCTCGACGCCGCTTCTGGAAACCGGCACTCCGGGACGGCGATGACGGCGCATCCGACTCGTCAGGGTCGGCTTGATGCCCATTTCGGTACAGAGGCCACGTTCTGGAAGGACCTTTACGCCGGGCATGACGTGCTCGCGATGATCCATGGATATCGACGGGACCTGGCTCTCCGTTGGGTCGACCGGCTACGCCTGCCTGTGCGGTCATCCACCCTCGAAGTCGGCTGCGGTGCAGGTTTGCTGTCGGTCGCACTCGCGTCGCGTGGACATGATGTCGATGCTACCGACACGTCCGAGGCGATGCTGGACATGACCCGCCAATCGGCGAACCGAGAAGGCCAGACCGCTCGGATGCGCGTCAGCGCCGCCGATGTCCACGCCCTACCGTTCCCCGACGAGAGATTCAGGTTGGTTGTCGGGCTCGGCGTGCTGCCGTGGATCGACGAGCCCGAGGCGGCTCTTTCCGAGCTAGGCCGCGTCCTCGTGCCGGGAGGCCATCTGATCGTCAGCATCAACAACCGCTCCCCGCTCCATGTCATGGCGGACCCGGTTCGGCTGCCCATGCTGGCACCGCTCCGGGACGCCGTGCGGCAACGGCTGACGGCGATCCGGCCGGACTCCCTTGCTCCACGTCCGCGCCCGATCGGGTTCGCACGCCCCGCCGAGTTCGCCGACCGGCTGAAGTCACACGGGCTCGACCTGATCAGCAGCCAGGGCTTTGGCTACGGTCCGTTCACGCTACTTGGTCGGCAATTCCTGCCGGATCGCCTGGGCGTCGGGCTGGAGCGACGACTTCAGTCGCGAGCTGAACGCGGGGACCGATGGCTTGCCGCGGTCGCGTCACAGTACCTGGTCCTCGCCCGGCGACCCGCACATTGAGGCGGGGCGGGATCGTCAGCGAGACCGACGGCGCATGGCGCCACGCCCGGCGTCGAGCAGTTCACGAACAAAGATCGGGCCCAGATCTCGCGACCGCCCGGCGAGAGACGCGATCAGCTCGCCGGCGCACTTGACCCGCTCCACTCGACTGATCGGAGCGGTCGCGATGATCCGCGCCATGTTCGCCGCGATCGCAAAGTGGAGCGGCGCCCTCCGATGGCGGCCTGGGTCCCAGCCGGCCTGCGTCGTCCGCACGTACGGGGATCGATCGGGATGATCCCGGCTGGACCAAAGTGCCTCCGGAATCTCCCAGACACGCCCGTGCAGCGTCAGTTCGGCAATGAGCGCCCGGTCCGATCCGTGATAGGTCGCCAACAGCCCGGTTCTCCGGAGCACACTCGCCCTGATGACCCCGAACATGATCGCGTGCCCCATCGGCGTGTGCATAAGCCGACCCAGGCGGACGTGGGGAACGGTCGAGGAGAGGTCAAGCCGGTACGGCTGCTCCCCGAGTGGCTGGCCATGTTGGTCGATCTCGACGAAGCGTGCGCTGCATAGGACGATCGTGGAGTCCCGATCGAGCACCTCGACGCAGCGTGATAGCAGGTCCGCACCGCACAGGTCGTCATACGCGAGCCACTTGAAGTACTCGCCGCGCGATGCGTGAACGACCTGGTTGAAGTTGGGCAGGGCGCCGATGTTGGTTGCATTCCTGAGGTAGCGGATCCGCGCATCCTGCTCGGCAAACGACTGCGCAAGCGCCTGTGTCCCATCGGTCGACGCGTTGTCGGAGATGATCAGTTCCCAGTCGGAGAACGAGCTGTCAAGCACCGAGCCGATCGCTGCGGCGAGGTAGCGCTCGCCATTGAACACGGGGAGACCGATGCTCAAGCGCGGTCGAGCCTCAGTCATCGACATCCGTCCCGGTCAGTCAATGTACGGCAGGAGGATCTGGGAGCCGTGCACCTCATGGCGTACGGACACTTCCTTCAGGTCGCCGAGGGCGGTTCGAACGGAATCCTGGCAGGGTGGCTCCACCAGGAACATCAGGAACCCGCCGCCGCCCGCCCCGCACAGCTTGCCGCCGAGCGCTCCACCCTGGCGCGCCCTGGCGTACCAGTCGTCGATCTGCGAGCTCGTCACGCCGCTGGCGAGTCCTCGCTTCAGCTGCCAGCCGCGATCGAGCAGGCGGCCGACGTCGGATGCGGACCGGTCACCCCGCTGGAGCATCGCCCGTAGCTCGTACGACTGCTCGCGCATGGCGTCGAGATCGGCCAGCCGGCGCTCGGTGTTGGCCTTTTGCTCGGTCAGGACGGATTCCGAATCGCGTTGGTGGCCAGTCCAGAAGAGCATGACGTCGTCGAACAGTGTGGACATCATCTGGTCGGGAACCCGCTGTGGTTCGACCATGACGGCGCCACCTGGGCGAAACGAGAACAGGTTGAGCCCGCCGAACGCGGCGGCATACTGGTCCTGCTTGCCGATCGGTTGGCCCAGCACATCGATCTCGATATGGCAGGCCTCCTCGGCCAGCTGACTGGCCGACACCCGCTCGCCGCGAAAGGCGTGCAGCGCATTGAGCAGCCCGACCGCGAAGCTGCTCGAGCCGCCCAGGCCGGTGGAGGCCGGCAGGTCGCCAACCGTGCTGATGTAGATCGGTGGCTCGATCTCCATGAAGCGAAGAGATTCGCGGGCGATGTCGTTGCGCAGTTCGTCGACCGTGTTGACCTGCTCCGTCCGCGAGTAACTGAGTCGGATCGGCTCATCGAAGATCTCGCTGTGGCGCTTGACCGTGACCCAGATGTACTTGTCGATCGCGGTGCTCAGGACCGCTCCGTGGTCGCGCTCGTAGTAGGCCGCCAGGTCCGTTCCGCCTCCCGTGAAGCTGATCCGGAGCGGCGTCCGGCTGATGACCAGCGACGGCTGCCGCCGAAGGTTCCGGCTATCCATGCCTGAGTGCCCAGTCATACGGGATCTCGGGGCTGGTCGGGTCCAGGCGAAGCATTTCTTCGGGGCGATGCGGCTCCGTTGCGCAGTTGGCCAGGATCACCATCTTGTCCCCGTAAGCCTTGTAGCCGTTGGCGATCCCCGGTGGAATCTGGACCAGGACGTAGTTGTCCTCGCCCAGGTAGATCTCCTGGAGTTCGCCGCGTGTGGCCGAACCCTCACGCAGGTCGTACAGGACCAGCTTGGCACGACCGGACAGGACCGCGTTGTTGACCGTCATCGTCTGGTGGATGTGCCAGGCCTTGACCACCCCCGGCCAGGCGCACGAAAAGTAGATCTCGCCAAAGGCGATGAAGTGCGGATCTGTGGCCTTGAGCATATGCATGATCTTGCCGCGCTCGTCCACGATCTGGCGAAGCGGGACGATCTTGACCCCGTCGATCACGCCGTCACCACCGAAGCCAGCTCGGCCCAGCGCAGATCGCCATCCAGCCGACCGGTGTCGAGCAGGTGGCGCAGCCACTTGAGCCTGGTGAAGCGCGCGTCCGTGTACAGATCCTCCGTCAATCCGACGCTGCGGAAGCCGCGCAGCAGCTCCTCGGCACCGTCCACCGGCGTCCACCGGAACTCGAACGACGGAAAGATCCGGGCGAACTTGGAGAAGTCAGTGCGGTAGGTCCGCTGATCCGCGTCGGGACGCGACAGAACCTCCAGGGTCGCCCCGGGCACGGTTCGCGTGGCGATCTCGGCCAGGGTGATCACCTGGTGATTGAGCTGGTCGGCACCCGTGTTGATCGCCTGGTTGTGGATGTCGACCAGCGGGGCGGCCAGCACAGTGAGGAACGCTCGTGCGACATCGCTAACGTGGACGACCGGTCGCCATGGTTGGCCGTCGCTGTGGATCACCAGGCGCCCTGTTGTCGCCACCGAGCCCATGAGGTTGTTGAAGACCGTGTCGAAGCGCATTCGAGGCGACAGTCCGTAGACGGTCCCGTTGCGCAGGAAGGTCGGCGAGAAGTCGTCCGACGCCAGGTCGGCGATCGCCCGCTCGCTGCGGACCTTCGATCGGGCGTACTCGGTCTGGGGGTCGAGCGGGGAGTCCTCGTTGACGACCCCGCCATCGGACATCCCGTACATGATGCAGGACGACGAGAAGATGAAACGCCGGACGCCGGCCGCACGAGCCAGCTCGGCCAGCCGGAACGAGGCCCGATCGTTGATCTCGGCGGTCCAGCCCTCGTTGAGATTGCCGATCGGATCGTTGCTCAGTGCCGCAAGGTGGACCACGGCGTCGAACCCGTGGAGATCGGCCGCCGTCAGGTCGCGGATGTCCTTGTCGATGGTCGGGATCGCGCCGCTGGGTGGGAGGAGCGTGCACTCACGGAAGTAGCCCGTGTCGAGGCCGACAACGTCGTGACCCGCGGCCAGGAAGGCGGGTGCCATGACCGATCCGATGTACCCCTCGTGACCTGTGATGAGAACGCGCTGTGGTTTGGTCATGGCAGAAGCTTCCCCCTCGCGATCAATTGCGTGGCCAGGTCGGACAACGAGCAATCGTCGGTGACGAGCAGGAATGGGCAGCCGGCGGCCTCGGCCGCCTGGCCATCGCGCTCATCGTCGCCGACAAACGGCGTTCGCGACAGATCGAGATCGAACTGCCGCTGCGCCTCGTAGAGCATCCCGGGTCGGGGCTTGCGACAGTCGCAGCCGTCGTCCCAACCGTGCGGGCAATAGAGAAAGGACTCGATCCGGCCTCCGGCGGCCGTCACGTCGGCTCGCATGCGCTCCTCCACGGCGGCCAGGTCCCCCATGGTCATCGCGCCACGAGCAACACCCGCCTGGTTCGAGACGACGATCAGCCGGATGCCCGCTTCGGTCAGGCGACGAACTGCGTCGAGGGCACCGGGCAGCCATTCGACGTCCTCGGGTCGCCCGACATAGGCCGCGACCGGAGGGCGACGATTGAGCACGCCATCACGGTCGAGGAAGGCGGTCGGCTGGCGGGCCAGAAACCGCTCCGTGATCGGCAGGCGCTCCAGCGAGCCGACGCTGTAGTAGCGATGGTCGGTGACGAATGCTGCCAGACGTCGCTCGCGCGCCAGCAGGGGATACAAGCCCTTCTCGATCGGCATCGACCCGTCGGCGAGCCGATCGAGGAGATCGCGCCGAAGGATGGCGTAGCCGATCTCCGTCCCGTGCAAGCCCGGGCGAGTCCGAGTGCCGTCGTACTCAACGACGAACCCGTCATCGAGGCGAACGTTGTCGCGCGACTGGCCGTCCGTGTTGCGGTAGATCGTGACCAGCGCCGGCGCTCCGGACTCCTGGTAACGCGCCCACAGGCGGTTCGCCGGCATCGGCCAGTAGTTGTCGCAATAGAGCATCAGGAAGAGCGGATCGAGCTGGTCCCTCGCCTGCAGGAGACGAGCGGAGGTCTGATGCTCGGGCCGCGTGACCGCGTACCTGACCCGGATCCCGAACCGCGAACCGTCCCCGAAATGCGCCTGGATCGGCTCGGGCAGGTAGCCCAGCAGCAGCAGGACCTCCTCGAAACCCTGATCGCGAACCAGCTCGACCAGGTACTCCAGGAAAGGGCGCCCGTGGAATTCGATCATCGGCTTGGGTCGGGTATCGGTCAGCGGCTTGAGGCGCTCACCGCGCCCGCCGGCCAGGACTACGGCCTGGCGGGGGCCGTCTACCGCAGCGAAGCTCAACGGACCGGGGCGAACGGCTCGATCGCGATGTCCTCGATGAGGCACGTTGTTACGATGTCGCAGGCCACCGAGTGGGCGCTCTCGACGATTCCGTAGGCCCCCTGAGCCGTGGGGACCCACAGGCACTCATCAAGCCGGTCTCGCAACAGCCCACCGTCAAAGCCAACCAAGCCGATCGTGGTGACGCCCCGATCGCGCGCCGTGTCCACCGCGCGCAGCACGTTGGGCGAGTTGCCGCTGGCCGAAATCACGGCCAGCACGTCCCCCGCCTGGGCGAAGTTCTCGAGCTGGCCAGAGAAGACCGACTCGTAGCCCTCGTCGTTGGCAATCGCGGTCAACCACGAGACGTTGTCGACCAGGCCAATCACGCGAAACGGCCGGTTACCGGAACGCTTCGTGGCCTTGGCGAGGTCATTGACCCAATGGCTGGCGGTGGCGGCACTCCCACCGTTGCCGGCTACAAATACGGTCCGACCGGCATCCCTGGCGGTTTGCAGGCGATGGACGATTTGAATGATGGCATTGAGGTCGAGGGTTGAGAGGATGCCCTGCAGATCGGCCAGGTAGGCTGAGGCCAGACGCTCGAACCGGCCCGAGTCCCGGTGCTCGATCCTGCCTGGTTCACGCGGCCGGTCGACGATCGTCATCGTCGGCTCTCCTTCATATTCGTCGCCTCCATTCGTATCGCTGGCTGGGATGGGCATGGTACTTGCCCGTGGACGCCTGGCGGTGCCCGACGGCCCCCAATTTGGTGCACCCGGGCAACAGGAATCGCGTTCGCGTGCCTCGGTGGCGATACAACGGCAGTACCCACATGGTACGTTCGGGTCCCCCATCAGGTCGAGCCGGATGGGTCAAGTCGAGCGCGCAACACGTTTGGATTGGGCTGTCGAAGAAGGCGGCCCGGCTTGGCGTTGCGCACATGTGGAGGAGGGGTCGCGTGTCTGCGTTGGCGCCGGATCTGCCGATGTACAATGCGGTTCCGGGGTCCCTGCTGCCGCTATCGCGGGAGTCCGAGACGTGATCCGTCGCCACGGCCAGATCCTGCGGCTGCTCATGATGATCGTGGACGCGCTGGTCGCGATGACCTTGTTCGTCCTGGTTGCTGCGATCCGGTTTGGTCCGGAATGGCCTGCGATGTGGCTGACGTCAGTCGGCGTGGCGTGGCTGCTCCTGTTGGCTTACGCGATCGCTTGGGTCGCGCTGCTTGGGCTGCATGGGTCATATCGGCCGC
>JANPDO010000403.1:0-1647 GCA_031431535.1 Chloroflexota bacterium | reverse complement strand
GGCTTCGAGGTCCTGACGTTCCGGCGCGGCGGTGATCGAATCGCGGTGCCGATCCCCCCACCCGCCCGGACCGGTCCTAACGGCCCGCCCATCGATTCGTTGTGAGTCTCGACGATGCTGCGATCGAGCGGCTGGTGGATCAGGCCAGGTCGGCGAACGCGTCGGCCTTCGAGCAATTATTCGATCACTTCCACCTGCCGATCTACCGCTACATCATCAGCCGCGTCCACAGCCCGGCGGACGCGGAGGACCTGACGCAGATCGTGTTCGTCAAGGCCCTGGAAGCGCTCCCGCGTTATGAGTCGCGGGGCGTGCCCTTCGGGGGCTGGCTCTTTCGGCTGGCCCGGAATGCCGTAGTCGACTTCACCCGGACTCGTCACCAACACGCGGACCTGGACGCCGTGGCCCTTCGTGGGTCAGCGGACCCGGGACCGGAAGAGGTGGCGGTGATCCGAAACGAACTGGATCAGGTCGGCGCCGCCCTCGCTGCGCTGACCGAGGACCAACGCGAGGCCATCGCGCTCCGGTTCTTCGCCGGGCTCTCTGCCCGCGAGGCGGCCGAGGTGATGGGGCGCCAGGAAGGAACGATCCGCGGACTCCAGTTCCGCGCCATCGCCGCACTCCGCCGACAACTTGGGATACGCGAGCCACGCGCACCGGACACCCGGGGCGAGAACCGGGAACGGTCAGACGAAGGACTGGACGGATAGATCAGCCGATGAGCTTCCAGAAATCGACAGACGACGAGCTGGCGCGACGCCTCGAGGCGTACGCGGAGGCGCGCCTGTCCCCGGACGGTGCGGCACGGGTGCGGATCCGGGCGCTGGTCCTGCAGATGGCCCTAGCGCAGGGGCGGCCAGAGCTTGAGGTCGAGACTGCGGCGGCCCGGCTGGAGCGCCGCCGCTCACCCTGGCGCCGCCCCGCGGCATTGCTCCTCGCCGCATCCCTGACCCTGGCGCTTGGCGTGGGTTCGGTCGCGGCAGCACAGCCAGGCGGCCCGCTGTATAGCGTCCGTATCTGGACAGAGTCGTTGACCCTTCCTTCCTCCGCCGCCGAGCGCGCCCTGGCGGAGCTTCGACGCCTCCAGGATCGACTCAGCGAAGCAGCGGCTGCCACCGCGGCGGGCAACACCAATGCGGCCAATGCGGCGCTCGAGGCGTACGAGTCGATCGTCAACGAGGCGACCGAGGACGCTGGGAATGACGTATCCGCGGCTGCGACCCTGGAGACCGGAGTCCGCAGCAACATCGATGTCCTGACGGTGCTGGCCGGGCGAGATCTGCCCGGCAGGGCGCAGGATGCCATCCGGCGGGCCATCGAACGAAGCGGCGCGGCGCTCGACACGATGAACGAGAGGCCGGGCGGGGCGTCCCCCGGAGACCCAGCACCACAGCCGAACGGCACCGGCAAACCGGACCGAACCGCGAACCCGAACAAGCCCAGCCCGGAACCCGCCGAAACCACGACCAAGTCGCCCAGGCCGAGCCGTGTCCCGAACGGCCCACCGTCCGATCCGACCGGGAATGGCGCGGGCTCGTCGCAGGGCAACGGCGGGGGCAACAACGGGAGCAACGGCCAGGGCAACTGACCCGGGCAATCGACCCGCAGGGTGGTCGCCACGCGACGGACTTGGCATCGCGCCGGGTA
>JANPDO010000402.1:0-16067 GCA_031431535.1 Chloroflexota bacterium | reverse complement strand
CTACCGCGTTCCGGTCCTGGCTCCATCCTCGATCGCCGAGGCCGTCGAACTCGTGGCCGACGCCTTCGCGTTGGCTGAGCGCTACCGGACGCCGGTCATGATCCTGGCCGATGGCGTCCTGGGCCAGGCGATGGAGCCAGTCGTCCCCGTGTATCGGAACCCCCCGGACCAACCGCGAAGCTGGGCGGTCGCCGGGGCAGATGGCCGGGCGCCACGGGTCGTCCGCTCGCTGCACCTCCGACCCGAGGACCTCGAGGCGCACAACCGCCACCTCCAGGCGAAGTTCGCGGCCATCTCCGAATGCGAGGTACGTTGGGTCGGCGAGCACCTGGAGGACGCCGAGATCGCGATCGTCGCCTACGGGACGTCGGCCCGCGTCGCGCGCACCGGCGTCGAGCGGGCCCGCGAGCAAGGCCTGCGTCTCGGCCTGTTCCGTCCCATCAGCCTCTGGCCGTTCCCGGGCCGTGATCTGATGACCATCGCGTCGAGGCTTCGAGCCATCGTCGTCGTGGAGATGTCCGCCGGGCAGCTGATCGAGGACGTCCGCCTGGCGGTCGAGGGTCGAACCCCGGTCCTCCTGCATGGCCGAACGGGCGGGATGGTCCCGACCCCCGGCGCCGTCGTCGATGCGGTGCGGCAGGCCTGGGCATTGACGGCAACCTGTCCATGACGACGCTGACGCCGGACCCGCGACGCCTCATCTACCGACGACCGGCACTGCTGGCAGATCGGCCGACGCACTACTGCCCGGGCTGCGGTCACGGAATCATCCACCGTCTCGTCGCCGAGCTGCTCGACGAGTTGCACCTTGGCCCGAAGGCGATCGGAGTCGCCGGGGTCGGTTGCGGCGTGTTCGCCTACGACTACCTGGCGGTCGACTTTGTCGAGGCGCCCCACGGCCGGGCTCCGGCTGTCGCAACCGGCATCCGGCGCGTCCGCCCTGACGCGTTCGTGTTCACCTACCAGGGCGACGGCGACCTGGCTGCGATCGGGACGGCCGAGATCATCCACGCCGCCGCACGGGGCGAACGGATCAGCGTCATCTTCGTCAACAACGGGATCTACGGGATGACCGGCGGCCAGATGGCTCCTACCACCCTCCTCGGCCAGCGAACGACATCGAGCCCGACCGGCCGCGACGGCCGTCTGGCTGGCTATCCGCTCCCGATGACGGAGATGCTGGCGCTGCTTCCGGGCGTGTCCTACGCGGCTCGCGGCTCGATCGCCGATCCGGGCTGGATCGGCCGCACGAAGACGATGCTGCGACGGGCGTTTGAGGTACAGCTGGCCGGCGGCGGCCTATCCATCGTCGAAATCCTCTCGACCTGTCCGGTCGGCTGGGACCTGACGCCCACCGAGTCCATGGAGCACCTCGCTCGGGATGTCGTCCAGACCTATCCGCTGGGAGTCCTGGTCGACCGCATCAAGCTCCCCGACGGCCACCAGCCCGAAGACTGACGATGGAGCACACCACGATCCTCGGAGGGTTCGGCGGTCAGGGGCTGCTATTTGCCGGCCACGTCCTGGCCCAGGCCGCGGTCATTGAGGGTCGCGATGTCTCGTGGATGCCCTCCTACGGACCCGAGATGCGGGGCGGAACCGCCTCGTGCACGGTCATCGTCGCGGACCATCCGATCGGCTCACCGGTCGTCGACGAGGTGGACAGCGTCCTTGCCCTCAATCCGCCGTCGCTGGCCAAATTCGAGACGCAGGTCGTCCCGGGCGGACTGATCGTGCTCAATTCGACACTCATCGAGACCGAGGTGACGCGCGACGGTATCGACTGGGTGGCCGTCCCCGCTACGGCGCTGGCTCGTGCCGCCGGCGACGGTCGACTGGTCAGCATGGTGGCACTCGGCGCCCTGATCGCCAGGCGGCCGATCGTCAAGCCCACCTCGATCGAAGCAGCGCTGGGGGACCTGCTCGGGCAATATCATCCGGAGCTAATCAAGGGCAACCTGGAGGCGCTCGAGGAGGGGCTCGCGCTGTCCCGGGAACCCGAGGCGGTGGGGAGTTCCAACCGACCGGCTCGATCCTCGTGATGATCCACGTGACTGGATCCGGCCGGACGGCCGGTCACCTGCGTGCGTGTCGATTCCTGCGCACTGCGCTCAGCTAGCCGGCCGGACCCCGGCGCCCTCCTCGAGCAGCGCGACGACTTCCTCGTCCGAGGTCTGGGCGAAGTTCTTGTAGAACTCCCCGATCGCGAGGAACCGGGGTGGCGCGTCCACGATGACCACGTCGTCCGCGAACGAGCGCATCGAATCGAGAATGTGCTCCGGTGCAACCGGAGCCGCCAGGATCACTCGGGCAGCACCCTTGGCCCGGAGTGCCCCGATGGCGGCCCGTGCGGTGAACCCGGTCGCAATCCCGTTGTCGACGAGAATCACGACCCGTCCCTGGACGGGAATCGCAGGGCGATCTCCGCGATAACGGCGAACCCGTCTGGCCAGCTCGACCCGCTCGCGGGCCGTCGCCCGTTCGAGCGCCTCGGGGCTCACATCCATTTCCGCGATGAGCGAGTCGTTCACGATCTGGACGTCCGCTTCAGCAATCGCGCCGATTCCGAGTTCCGGCTGCCATGGGCAGCCGATCTTGCGAACGACGATGATGTCCAGAGGCGCACCAAGACGGTCAGCGACCGCAGCCGCAACCGGCACCCCGCCGCGCGGCATCGCAACGACGACGGGCCGCTGCGTCGCGTAGCTGGCGAGACGGTCAGCGAGCTGGCGTCCAGCATCGCGCCGGTCGACAAACACGTAGGGAACCTCGCCTACCTTTCGACGCCCCGCCTTACGACGCTCATCGCGGGCTGAACGGGAAATAGGAGTCGATGGTCGGAGTTTCAACCCGGCTGTCGTCCAACGACCACGACACCTCCGCCTGCACGGTCATGATCCCGGGCACCATTCCGACGACCTGCTGGATCAGTTCGGCCGTCGATCGGCGCTCCACGTGCCCGATGATCGATGCCGAGCCATCCTTGACGGTGACATTGAACAGGATCGGGTCCAGCCACAGCGTACGCAACAGCACGTCCTCGCGGATCGTTCTCGCAAGTTCCTCGTCCGAGCGGACAAAGGCGCGAACGAGGTCGGCCCGGGTGACGATGCCGACCAGGCGCCCATCCTCGAGGACCGGCAGACGCTTGACGCCGTGGCTCGTCATGGCCGCGGCAGCCTGCGCAATGCGACTGCCGGCCGAGATCGTGACGGCCGGAGCCGTCATCGCTTCGCCGGCCGTCAGCGCGCCGATCTTGGCGAGCTGGGACTTGGACTCGCGCGACTCTCCGATGATCCGCGCAAGCCGGCGCCGACGGACTGCCTCGATACCCTGTTCCTTGATCAGAAAGTCGGCCTCGGACACGATCCCCAGGACCACACCACCTTCGTCAACGACCGGCAGGCCGCTGATCTTGCAGTCGACCAGGAGGTGAGCGACCTCCTTGAGCGGCGTCCCGGGTCGGACGGAGATCACCGGCTGGGTCATGACGTCACGTACCGTCATCATCAGAACCACCTCACAATGCTTGCCATCGTCTCTATCGATGATTGGCTGGGCACCATCTCAGCTCACTGTCTGCCGGGACGCCTTGCCTGGGTAGGGCCGTCGGTCACGTTCGTTCCCTGCGCGATGGCCTGCCCGAGTCCAGATATGACGAGCGATCAGGCCATTCGGCCCTACCGGCTGCACACGGCGCGGTGCATAGTGTCAACTGACCCGGAGAGGTCGACAGCCAGCCCATCCAGTGATTGCATCAACGGAGGGGGTGTCCAGCGATTGCATCAACGGACGGCACGTCTGAGATTGCATCAACGACGAATGGCGGAGGTTTCTCCGGGTCGTTTGGTAGGGCTGCAACCTACCGCCGGCGAGCTTCGTGCTGCAGCCGGGAGCGGGAAGCGGCGGAGGGTCCCCTCCCCTCGGGCGCGGGACCCTCCGCCTGGTGTTCCTCGACCTCGGTTCACCGCGGTCGGGTGCTTGTCAGACGACCTGAACCTTGACGTGCTTCGGCTTGACCTCTTCGCTCTTGGGGAGCGTCAGGGTCAGCAAGCCGTCCTTGAACTCCGCCTTGGCGGTCTCCGCCTTGATGGCGGTCGGAATAGCGAAAGTGCGCATGAACGAGCCGTGGCTCAATTCCTTGTGGACGTAGCCGGCTTCGGTCGTCTCCGTTTCCTTCTTGAAGGAGCCGGTGATCGTGACCATGTCGTCGCCGATGGTCACGTCGACCTCCTCAGGCGTGACGCCTGGCAGCGCCACCTTGGCGATCACGGCCTCGGGGGTCGTGTAGAGATCGAGCGCAGGCACGGCCTCGCGCTCTCCGGTCGCGGTCCAGATCGGGCGAAAGAGCCGGTCATCGAACATTCGCTCCACCGCATCCCGGAAGGAGACGAGTTCGGCGAGCGGTGATGGACGCCGCATGAGTGTCATCTGGACACCTCCAGCCAACAGGCGGGTCGGCAAGCCGCCTTGTCGGTGGACATGCAACCGACCCGCGCAGCACCAAGCAGTGTCATGCCCTGCCTGACCGAAGGCGAGTGCCGTTCGACCCATAAACGCCGGGTCGCACGGCCCAACTGCGCCAAGTGTTCTCAACAGGCGCCCCCGTTCGGGCCATTCGGCACTTCGTCACGGCGTCAAATGGCCGGTGTGCGGCACGCCAATTCGGATGACGCTAGGAGGTACGAACGCGCCGCTGGAGGGTACGACGGATGAGCGCAGCGACCACAGTCGGCCGGCCATATCCGGGCCTCCTGGACTGGCTCGCCAGCCACCATATCGAGTATGAAGTTCACGAGCACGAGCCCGCATTCACGGCCCATGCGACGGCCACCGCGGAGGGGGTCGATCCACGCACCTTCGCCAAGGTCGTCGGCGTGGCCGCTCCGCATGATCGCAACATCGTCATCGTTCTCGACGCCACGGACCACCTCGACCTCCAAAAGGCCCGCCGAGCTCTCGGCACGGGCGACGTTCGCCTGCTCTCGGAGGCCGAGCTGACCGCCCTGGCGCCCGATTGCGAAGTCGGCGCCATGCCCGCCGTTGGCTCGCTGTTCGGACTCGCGTCGTACGCCGACTACGCCGTGCGGGATGACCCGGAGATCAGCTTCAACGCCGGAAGCCATCGCTTCAGCGTGCGCGTCGAGCGCGCGAGCTGGGAGCGAGCATGTGATGTGGTCTATGCGGACCTGGCCGTTCAGGACGACAGTCGGCCCGCTTGGGCGCGCACCTGACCGCACCGCCCCGTGAACCTCACCAGGGGAGACGACATGACTCGACCGAGCACGCTGGTCTGGATCGACGCACGGGAGGCCGTTATCGTCCGCTGGCAGGACGACGATGCCCAGCTCGAGCGGATTGACTCCGAAGTACCGGCACACCATCGCTCCACAGGCCATGTGCGCCACGACCCCGGGATCCGCCACGGGGGCGGGGGGGCGCAGACCGCCGGCGAGCCGCACCGCCTCGAGCATCTCGAGCGCTTCGTGGAGGCGATTGCGGATCGCCTGACCCCGGACGACGACCTCCTGATCATCGGTCCCGGTACGGTGCGAGAGCGCCTGGAGCATCACGTTCGCGCCCGCGATGAGCACCAGCGGCGATCCCGGATCATCAGTTGCCAGCCGTCGGCGCCGCTCACCGATCGTCAGCTGATCGCTCGATTCCGAGCCTTTGCGGGCCTTGCCCCGCGACGTCGGACCATCGGGGCCTACCGCTGAACCGCGCCCCGTATCCCGAGATCCGTCAGGGCAGGGTCGCGTCGAATCCACACCCCGCCGCGTGACCGCCAAGCCAGCCCGTGAGACTGACCGAGGCGGCCGGTAACCATTCCTCAACGGCGCTTCGGCGGGGCCTGCGATGCGGGTCTCTCTCACGACGATCCGAGGAGTCGGAGGCTGCGGTCGCCTTCACCACGGATGTGGCAGACGGGCCGAGGTCAACATCGTGGACGAGCTGCTCGGAGCGGTCGCACGCGCCTAACGGATCGCGGTCGGCCACGACCGCGCTGGCTCGATGTCGAATCGCGCGCCCCGCGCCACGCTCGAACCGGCGTTCGAGCGCTCGCGCGGGGCGCACTCTGAAGTCAGCGGGCGATCACCACGGTTGCGTCGAGGTGCGTGGCGATATGCTCGGACACGCTACCCTGGAGGAACCGCGAGACGGGGCCGAGTCCGCGGGATCCGACCACGACGGTGTCGAACCCGCCCTCCTCGGCGATCCGCTCGATGGTCTTCGCGGGATCGCCAAACGGCTCCATGAACTCGGCGGTCATCCCACGGCCGGCGAGGATCAGCTTCGCCTCCGCAATCTCCTTGTCGTGGACTTCCTTGTCATCCCACGGGTCGACGGGCACGCGCCTCGGATACGAGGGCACGACGCTCACGACCGTGATGGCGGCGTCGAATGGCTTGGCCAACTCGATCGCCGTGTCCAGCGCCCGGCGCGCCGGCTCGCCACCGTCGTATGCCACCAGAATGCGCTTCATCTCGGTGCTCCTTCCGGCGTCACCGGCAAGAAACATTCAGGAGCCGGACGCCAAGTTGAGGATCGGTCGCCCCGACGCGAGTCGCCACCGCCGAAGGTCACCTTCGCGGGGGCCGATGGACCCCCGGACGTGGGTGGCCGACGCGAGCGTGCGCCAACACCGTCTTTCCGGGTTCACAGTCACCCCACGTCGAGCGGCTCAGGCCGATTGCGGGAGCCGAGGCCTTGGGCCCGAAAGCCGCTCGTTCGACTGCGAAACCCGGACCACGCTGCCCAAACGACGAGTGCGAGGAAGGGCAGATTGCCGAGGACGTTCAATGGACCTCCGGCCATGACCGAGCCGGTCCCGTCGACGGTGAACCAGGCCAGACCTCCGATCACGAAGGCGCGGGTCACGGACGCGCCCCGGCCGAGCAGCAGGAGCATGACTCCCCACCCGGTCATCAGGCCGCCGGCGATCGCGGCGAACAGCCGCTCGGTCGGAAGAGCGGGCGCGACCGGCGATCCGTCGATCGGCCAGAAGATGACGTCGCCCATGATCCCGATCGGGGCACCGAGCGCTGGATGCGCAGCGGCCGCCGAGATGAGCCCGACGACGATGAACACGGCGCCGACGATCTGAAGCCTGCGCAACATCGGGATATCCATGCCTGTCTCCTTGACTTGATGGTTGTCAGCGCTTAGCGTCGCATGCCACGCGAGGTCATTCAATTACCTGCGAGGTAAGTACGCGACACCGAAGCGGTGCTACTGTCAGCCCACAGCGTCTCGGAGGCTTCATGGAGACCGCGGGCCGACAGAACACGACCTTCGGCGAGCTCTTGCGCGACTGGCGCGAGCGGCGCCGGCTGAGCCAGCTCGACCTCGCCCTGTCGGCAGACGTGTCGGCGCGACATATCAGCTTCCTCGAAACCGGTCGCGCACGGCCGAGCCGAGTGATGATCCAGCGGCTCGCGGAGGTGCTCGAGGCGCCGCTTGCCAACCGGAACGACCTGCTCGAGGCGGCGGGCTTCGCGGCGGTCTACAGTCGAGCTCCACTCGATGACGATTCGCTCGCGCCCGTGCGCGACGCCCTCGTCCACATGATGCGCAACCACCTCCCCTACCCCGCCCTGCTGTTCACGCGCCACTGGGACATCGTCGATGCCAACGAGATGGGACGTGCGATGTTCGGCGGGTCGCCCGCGGGGACCAATGCGATCGAGCTGGTGTTGGCCGACACCGCGTTGCGCGAACGGATCGTCAACCTCGCCGAGACGCTGCGAGGAATGATCGCCCGGCTCCGCGTGGAGTCTCGTCACACCGGCGGAGACGTTCGCCTCGACGATCTCGCGAACCGGCTGGCCGCCGATCCCGTGGTCGCGGGCTCAGCCGTAGACATCGACTTGATTCAACGACATCCCTTCCTGCCGGTTCGCGTCCGATCCGACGCCGGAGAACTGGTCCTGTTCACGGCGACGGCCGAGATCGGAACCGCCCAGGCGATCTCCCTCCGCGACCTCCACCTCGAGCTCTTCTTTCCCGCCGACGCTGCGACGCGGACGCACTTCGAACGCTTGTTCAAGAGGACAGGCTGACCCATCGCGGCAGGAGCAATCACGAGGGCGCGGCGACGCCCGCCGATACCCTTGCCGATGACCACCCGGAACGCGCCCACGTGTGGTCGAGACGGCGGCAGCGACCTACCTCGACGCCCGAGGGCGGCGTATCTCAGGTTTCTCCCCAGTGCGCCGATCTCGGCCCGACAGGGGGTCGCGGACCCTAGACTGCCCCGATGGGCGGCGTCGGCGAGGTTCTGCGGCTGGGCCTGTTCCAGCGATTCCTGGCAGCCGCCATCTGCAGCGGCGTCGGGGTCTGGATCTTCCAGACCGCGATCTACTGGGCGGCGCTCCAGTCCGGATCGGCCGGCGACGTGGGGATCCTGGTCGCGGTCATTGCGCTGCCGTCCCTGCTGCTGACGATCCCGGCCGGGCTCCTGACGGACCGCATTGGCCCGTTCTGGCTACTGTTCGTTGGCCAGACCGCGCCGGCGATTGCGTGCGCCGGCGGCATCGCCCTCGTATCGCCTGACGGGTCCATCGCGCTGGAGCCTGCGGCACTCGTGACGTTTTCGGTCGGCGCGGCGTACGCCCTCTGGAACATCCCGGCGTTGGTCTTTGTCACCCGGATCGTGCCACCTCGCCTGATGGGCAGTGCCATCGCCCTCATGGTCGTGCAGTACGCGGCCGGGCGGATCATCGGAGGGGCGCTGGGGGGCGTCCTGGTCAGCGCCGGTGGCGCCGGCCTGGCCTTCGGGGTGACTGCCGCGATCTTTGTGCTGGGCGCCGTGGTGGTCCTGACCTTCCCCAGGATCGCGGGCCTGGATCGACGTTCCGGCAGCACCTTACAGGGGATGGCCGAAGCGGTACGGTGGCTGCGCTGGGCCCCGGCCACACTGGCTCTCGTCGTCCTGGGCGCAACCGCGTCCGCCCTCTCCTTTGCCTACATTCCGCTACTCGGGGTGATCTCGCGGGACGTGATCCACGCGGGTTCCGCCGGCCTTGGGACGCTGACCGCGACGTCCGGGATCGGCATGCTTGCCTCCGCGGTGCTGGCCAACACCGTCGGGATCCAACTACGGCGGGGTCGCGGCGTGGTCGTCACGATGGGCCTCGGCGCGTGCTGCATGGCTGCCCTGGGGGTCTCGTCGGTGCTGGCCGTCTCCGTGGTGCTCGTGATCTGCGTCGCCTTCCTCAGCTCGACCCGCTCGTCGCTCGCCCAGTTCCTGATGCAGTCACTATCGCCGCCACGGATGCGCGGCCGGGTAGCGTCGCTGGCCGATTTCATTGGCCAGGTGCTGACGATCGCAGGCAGCCTGGCGGTCGGCGCGCTGGCGGCGACCTTCGGGCCCACCCCTGTCCTCGTGGGCTGTGGCGTCGCCATCCTAGCGATGGTTGGCCTGACCGTGGTGGCCTGGCCCCGCATCCTGTCCATCGACGTAGACCACGAAGCGCGACCCGTCATCGGCAACCGGCCGTACACCGACGGTCAGCGAGGTGGCCATCATGGCGAGGAGGCGCTCGGGGCAGATCCAGCGCGAGACTGATCGAAGCCCGCGCGCGTCGAGGTTCGCCTACCCGATCCTGGTCGCCTCCACGTAGTGCGGCAGCAGGCCCGCCCAGCCCCCGCGGTCGCGATCGCGTGACCGCTCGCCGTCGGCCCCGAGCCGCTCCCAGCCGCGATGCTCGATCTCCACCTGCGTCACCGCGGCGCCATGGGCGACAAACCTGATCTCGACCTCGGTGGCGTCGCTGCGATCGCGGTTCAAGTGCCACGTGTAACCGAGGCGCGTCGGAGGCTCCCAGACGGTGACGACGCCCCAGTCGTGCTCGATGCCATTCGCCCGCCGCTCGAAGATCCGACCCCCTGCGCGAGCCTCCAGCACGACGGTCAGGTTCGCCTCGCCCGAGACGGTATGATCCTTTGGCCACCATTGATTGATCCGCCCGGCCCAGGCCTCGAACGCGTGCTCGGCCGGACAGTCGACCTCGAAGCTCAGCCGGATCGGCTCGACAATCTCAATCATCGGTCCTGCCGCTCGACGGCTGTGTTCGTCGCGACAAGCCGGAAGCGTGCCGCCGCCTCTCCCCAGACGCGCTCCACGTACGCCTGGACGGCGGCCACGCCTTCATCGTGCAGCCGGTAGATCCGCTGGGTCCCGCGGGGCTGCTCGACAACCAGCCCGGCGCGTTTCAGCAGGCGCAGGTGGCGCGAGACGGCCGGCCGGCTGATCGGCAGGGCGTCCGCAAGTTCCTGGACGGACCGTTGGCCAGCGCCGAGCAATTCGACGATGGCGCGGCGGTTCGGATCACCCAGGGCATCGAATGGGTCCCCGACGGGCAGCGGGACGGCCATGGATCAGTCCGGCTGCTCCGCCTCGGGAGTGGCATTGATCTCCCTCGTGGCCTCAAACGACTTCATCAGATTGCGCGCATCTTGTTGGCCTTGGCGTCGTGGGTGACCTCAGCGAGGCCGAGCGCCTCCATGAGCGGCGGCATGTAGACCCCGAAGCGGCCGCGGAGCCCCTTCTTGAGGCCATACCACCCGCCGAGCGGGTTGGAATCCGAGCGTCCCCACGCCTCAACCGTCCCTTCGGGTGCCGGCTTCTGCTCGTCCGTGCCACCGAGGGGCTGCCAGTCCCCGTGGGCCTTCAGCATCGCGTGCAGGTCGTTGATGGCCCGTGCGTCATACAACAGCTTCGTCCCGCCAACCTGGCAGACGATCGTCGGCGGATCGGAGGCATCGTCGCGGTACATGGTGTATTCCGAGGTGCCGGGTGGGGTCTTCAGGACCCACGGATCCGCCTTCGTGCCGGTGCCGGTCGCCATGTCGGTTGCTCCCCTCTGCTGGTTCGACGATCGCCAGCTACGGTAACGGATTGGTGACCATATGGCAACGACCGTCCGAGCTCATCCCATGTCACGACTGCCTCATGGAGGTGTCCGTGGGGTCTTCGTCGTGCGGCCCACGAGCAGGTACGCCCGGCGGCGGCCCTTGCCCTTCACCTCGATCTCGCCGCGGTCCTCGAATTCGTACCGATTCCGGAGACGACGGTAGGTCGCCTCGCTGACCTGGATCCGACCGGCCAGGCCGTGCGACTCCATCCGACTCGCGGTGTTCACGGTGTCGCCCCACAGGTCGTAGATGAACTTGTGGCGGCCGATGACGCCGGCGATCACGGGACCGCTGTCCATGCCCAACCGGATCGCCAGCTCGAACCCCAGCGGTTCGCAAAGTCGCTCGAGCGCCTCGAGCATGTCGAGCGCCATGTCGGCCATCACTTCGGCATGGTCAGGACGAGGCTCCGGCAACCCAGCCGCGACCATATAGGCGTCGCCGATCGTCTTGATCTTCTCCACGCTGTGCCGCTCGGCGAGCGCGTCGAAGGCGCTGAAGATCTCGTCGAGCACGCCGACCACACGGCAGACCCTACGACTACCTGACGGACCGCTCGACGATGAATACGCCCGCCGGCCGGGTCACATTCCTATCGACGATGGAAATTGAGCCGACCACCGATGGCACGATCATCCACCTCCGATTCGCGCCTCCGAAGACCGCCAGGGAACGGGTGATCATGAAGCTGATCTCGCCGATGTTCGCGGATGCCCTCAAGAAAAGCGACCACTCGCTGATCGAGCAACTGAATGCCGAGTTGGCGGCACGAATGGCCGATCCGGCGCAGGAGCCGGAACTGCCAGCACCCAGATCGGCCGGGCTCTTCTCGGAAATGCAGCCCCTCAAGATTGTCGGCTAGCGGCCCTCGCGAACGCCAATCCCCGGGCCGATCCCGGCGATCGCGGCTGGCGCCGACCGGCCCCCAGTCAGCTTGCCAGCTTCTAGCCTGCCTTCGACTGCGGAGCCGCCTCTACGGCCCCGTCGGTGATCGCATCTGACGGAGCTCTCTCCCTCCGGGCCAGCAGGACGAATGGCACCGCGAGCGCCTGGGCGCCCGCCGCCACGAGGTATGAGGCCGGGTAGCCGAATAGGTCCGCCGTGCGACCGAGGAAGGGCTGCGCGACGACCCCGCCGGCCGATCCCATCAGAGAGTCGAACGACAGCACGGTCGCCCGCTGTTCGGACGGGATGACGCCATTGATGAAGGCCTGGCGAATGGGCCGCGTGAAAGCGAAAATCATCGCCCACCCAGCCAGCAGCACCAGGGCGGCCACAAAGCTCGTAGTCAGCCCGACGAGTGCCAGCAGGACGACATTGACCACGCCACCAAAGATCAGGGCGTTGGCCCGCCGGCGGAAGAGACGCCGAACTCGGGGCACCAGCAGCCCGCCGACCATCTGGGCGGCGCCCACGAGAGCCGCCGCCAGACCGGCGATGCCGTAGGCGCCCGGGTCGCCATAGAGTTCGAGGAGGTACGGCTGGAAGGCGTAGAACGCATAGATCCCGACGCCAGCGGTAAATGGTGCCGCCAGCATCATCCAGCGCACTGGCGGGTTGCGCAGGCCGCCATCGACGGCCCCCCGAACCACCGTCCGGATGGCCGCCCCTGCAGTCACGCCTCGAGCCGGGCTGAAGCCAAGGTCGTGCATGAACCGCCAGGCGATCAGCAGGGTCACGCCGAGCATCGCCGCACGGAGGATGTATGGCACACCCAGGTCCGTCGCCTGGGCGATGAAGCCGCCAGCCACCGACCCGACCAGCATCGCCACGCCTCCGACGGTCTGGGCACGTCCAAACACGGACTCGAGATCGCCCTTGAAGTCGCTCGCTGCGAGCGCGTCCACGAGCCACGCCTCGGTGGCACCGGAGAAGAAGGTGAAGCCAAGTCCGAGCAGGATCGAGGCGGCGGCCCAGCCCACAAATGGGGCGTGAACCTGCCACATCACAAGGTACAGGAGCGTGGACAGCAGGAGGGTGGCGGCGCCAACCAGGAACGAGAAGCGGCGACCTCGCGTGTCGGCCATAACGCCGGTAGGCACCTCGAACAACACCTGGCCGACGGTGAAGAAGGCGTTGGCCGCGAACGCCTCGGTGTTGGTCAGCCCGGCATCCAGCAGGAACAGCGTGTTGATCCCCCAGATGAACGATGTCGCCAACGTCGTCAGCAGGGTCAGCAGCAGGTAGGTCCGCTGGACCTGTCGCGCGCCGTCGGTCATGGGTCGGAACTCTAGCGACGTTCCGGCGGATCCGCCCTGCCCGTCCAGCCGCGCCTGAGAGCGGCATCGGGGGCCGCCCGGCGCCGTTGTTGGCTCGTCGGCCTGATCCAGCACAGACGATTAGATGCTTCCGCTACCCTGCTCGAGGGCGTCGCGTGAGGCCCGCGGACTGGGAGCTGGTCAATGGACGGCAGTTTCGGGGCGTTTCTGGCGATCTCGGTCGTGGGGATCGTGACCCCAGGTCAGGACACGGCGCTGACCGTGGCTCCGAGTCGCCAGGCCGGCGTGGTCACGGCCATCGGCGTGGCCGCGGGTCACGGCCCCGTCGGTGATCGAACGCTGATGCTCACCTCGTGACAGCCAGCGGGGACGGCGGGAACGGCGGGCTTGTCATCGTCGACGAACCCGAAGGGCAGCGCTACGTCGCGCGCCTGGACGACGAGCTCGCCGGGTTCATCGACTACCGTCGCGTTCGCGGACGAATCATCTTCCTGCACACCGAGGTCGATCCGGCGTTCGAGGGCCGCGGAATCGGCGCGAGACTCGCCGCCCGCGTGCTCGATGACGTTCGCGCCGAGGGTTTGACCTTCAGCAACAAATGCCCATTCATTGCCGCTTATCTTCAGCGTCACCCACAGTACCGGGATCTCCAAGCGGAACGGCGCTGATCTCGCGCACTTGTCGACACATGTCAAACTTCGAAGATGGAAACCTGCGAACACTTCGAGCAGATCGCTGACGTCACGCCATCGGCCGACGGCTGCGAGGACTGCCTGCGCATTGGGGGGACGTGGGTCCACCTTCGCCTATGCCTGGCGTGCGGTCATGTCGGCTGCTGCGACCAGAGCCCGAATCGCCACGCCACGGCCCATTTCCGCACGATCGGCCATCCCGTCATTCGCTCGTTCGAGCCGGATGAATCGTGGGTCTGGTGCTACGTCGACGAACTGTTCCTCGATGAACTCAATCCCTGAGGACGCCTGAGCGACGTCAGGTCCCGATGTGCGCGCGGCTCAGGCCCCTGCTACGAGTGGCTCGACCTCGCGACTGAAGCGCTCCGCGGCGGTGACGAGGCTGGCCGGATCGCTGCCGAACCAGAGCGCAAGATGGGTGACGCCGAGCCTGCTGAACGCCTTGATCTCGGCTGCGATCGCCTCCGGTTCGCCGCGCATGGCGTACTCCGTCGTTGGAGCGCCGTCGAACTCGACGCTAACGCGCGCCGAGAGCCAGGGCATCAGCCGGTCGGCGGCCTCGGCGGCGGCTCGCAGGATCGGCAGACGCGCCGCGTAGTCGATTGGGCCAACCGAGCTCGAGTGGTACCCGTCGGCGAGCGCTCCTGTGCGCTTGAGGGCGCGCTCGACATCCGCGCCGATGACGATCGGCAGGTTGGCGCCCTGGATCGGCAGCGGGCCGAAGACATAGTCCTCGATCACGTGGAAGCGACCCCGAAATGGTTCGGTCGAACCCGACCAGAGGTGGCGCCAGAGCCGGATGGTCTCCTCGAGATAGGCGCCCCGGACACCGAACCGATCCTCGGCAGCGAGATTCCCGAATTCGACGCGGTTCCAGCCCACGCCGACGCCGGCGATGACCCGGCCGCCGCTCAGGGAGTCGAGGGTGGCAAGCTCCTTGGCCAGCAGGACCGCATTTCGCTGCGGCACGACGATGACGCTGGTCCCGAGTCGGAGACCGGGATGGCGTGCGCCGACCCAGGCGAGGGTCAGGATCGCGTCGTAGACGTTTCCGTAGGTCTCGGCGTGTTCTTGCGGCACGAGGACGTGGTCGGTCGTCCAGACGGTGGACCAGCCAAGGCGTTCGGTCACCTCGGCGGCGGCCTCGATCGCCTCGGGCGACGCGCCATCACGGAAGTTGGGAAGACACAGTCCGAAGTCCATCGTGCCGCGGATGGTATCCGGGCGGGGCGGGCGGGCGATTGTCACCGCGTCGTCACAGGTCCTGCGTACACTCCGGCCATGAAGTTCTTTGCCCCCCGTCAACGGACCCTTCCCTCCCCTGTTGAAGCGCTCCCCGGGCGAACCGACCCGATCATGACGCCCGGCCGCCACACGGTCCTGGGCACCCCGCTCGCCGGACCGTGGCCAGAGGGCACCCGCACGGCGGTCTTTGGCCTCGGCTGTTTCTGGGGGCCGGAAAAGACGTTCTGGCAGATGCCGGGCGTCGTCACGACTGCCGTCGGCTACGCCGGTGGCTCCACGCCGAACCCGACCTACCAGGAGGCCTGCTCCGGCCGCACCGGCCAGGCGGAGGTCGTGCTGATCGCCTACGACCCGGCGCGGGTCTCGTACGAGGAGCTGCTCAAGGCGTTCTGGGAGCACCATGACCCGACCCAGGGCATGCGCCAGGGCAACGACATTGGCACCCAATATCGTTCGATCATTGTTGCCACCGACGACCGCCAACTCGCCGCGGCCGAGGCCTCACGCAAGGCGTATCAGGAGCGGCTTGCCGCGGCAGGCTACGGCCCGATCACCACCGAGATCGCCCCGGCCAGCCTGTTCTACTACGCCGAGGACTACCACCAGCAGTACCTCGACAAGAACCCAAATGGCTACTGCCCCGATCACAGCACAGGGATCTCGTGTCCCACGGGCCTTGGAGTCGAAGTCACGAAGGTCGAGGCTTAGAAGCTTCAGGCGATGCGGAGGAGACCGCTGCCCAACAGCAGAGGTTTGCGTCGAGTAGTTCCCGGTCACGTGGCTTCCGCGCCGGTAGTTGTCCGTCGGGCACGCGCGGACCTAGGTGCATCAAGGGGATGAATCTCGGTAGGTCCGCTGGACCAACCTTCAGTCAACACCGGTACGATGCTGCCCGTACGATGGCGCCGGAGGTGATTCGATGACCGACCCGATCGCCGACCTCATCGGCGACTACCGTGCGTTCACGGCCTTGCAGCGCGACCGCCTCGCC
>JANPDO010000401.1:0-1967 GCA_031431535.1 Chloroflexota bacterium | reverse complement strand
CCCAGATCGCGTGCTTCTACCGGCACGCCCACCGAGCTCAGCGCGAGGTCGACCGCGGTGGCGGCCATCATGGACGTGGGCATCCGGATGGTCGTGAGCGCGGGGACCATGAACGCCGCCATCGGGATGTCGTCGAAGCCCACGACGGAGAGGTTATCCGGTACCCGCAGGCCAAGTTCCGCGGCGCCATGGAGGACCCCTGCCGCGAGCACGTCCGTGGACGCCAGGACGGCCGTCGGCGGCTCAGGAAGATCCATCAGGGTCCGGACCGCAGTTACGCCATCACCCGGGGTATTAGCGACTTCCTGGACATAGGCGTCGCGGGCCAGGCCGGACGGTGCCAGGGCTTCCAGGTAGGCGTCCCGGCGCTCACGGATGTCACCCAGCGGCCGACCACCCACGAACGCGATCCTGGTGTGCCCGAGATTCATGAGATGAGCCATCCCAGCGGCGATCCCGGCGCGATTGTCGACATTGACGGCGGTGATCCCGTGCAGCTCGGATCCCTGCCACATGGCGACGACCGGCAGGTGCAACAGCCGCAGATCCTCGATGAGGCGCGGCTGGTCGCGCAGGTCGCCCAGCACCAACAGCGCATCGCACTGGCGTGACTCGAGCATCTTCGCGAGAAGGAGGGCCTCGATTGCCTGAGCGTGGGCGTGCCCCAGGACGATGTTGTAATCGCGACTCCGTGCCGCTCCGGAGACGGCCTCGATCGCGCCGGCGAAGAACGGGTCCGTGATGTCCCGCACGATCGCCCCGAGCAGCATCGTGGGTGCTCCCCGCAGGGCGCGCGCAAGCGGGTTCGGTCGATAGCCCAGGCGTTTCGCGATCTCGAGCACGCGCACCCGGGTCTCGGGTGCCACCGGGATCGTGAGCGGCGCGTCGTTGAGGATCCGAGAAACGGTGCTCTGCGCGACTCCGGCCGCCCTCGCGATGTCGTTCATCGTGACCGAGCTGTGGTTCGGCAGGACCGTACTCCTCGACCTCACCGGTTCTCCATGGGGCTTCCGCTCCGTTCTTAGAGGCCGCGCGCCAAGTGGTGGTAGGCCTGGTTCCACCGGAGCTCCTTGCGGAAGCTTGGCACCTTGGTGTCGGCGTCGATCAGGAGGAACTCAATCCCCGCCATATCGGCTAAGTCCGCCAGAGGCTCGGCGCCGATCGCCCGGGTCAGGACCGTGTGATGCGAGCCGCCGGCGGTCAGCCACGCCTCCGCCGCCGTGCGGAGGTCGGGTCGCGGCTTCCAGACGGCGCGCGCGACCGGCAGTCGCGGCAGTGGCTCGTCCGGCGGCACGAGATCGACCTCGTTGACGAGGATCCGGAAGCGGTCACCGAGGTCCATCAGAGCCGCCACGACGGCAGGACCGGAGCCGGCGGTGAACACCAGCCGGACTGGATCGTTCCGCCCACCGATCCCGAGCGGATGGATCTCGCATGAGACCCCGTCGCCGGAGATGGACGGGCAGACCTCAAGCATGTGGGCACCCAGCACCTTCGGCCCCTCGGGACCGAGGTGATACGTGTAGTCCTCCATGAACGAGGTTCCTCCGGGCAGGCCCTCGGACATGACCTTCACGAGGCGGACCATGACGGCGGTCTTCCAGTCGCCCTCGCCGCCGAACCCGTAGCCATCGGCCATCAACCGCTGGACGGCGATGCCCGGCAGCTGCATCAGGCCGTCAAGATCCTCGAACGTGTCGGTGAAGGCACCGAAGTCGCCGGCCGACAGGATCGCCCGGAGTCCGGCCTCGATCCGGGCGGCCTCGCGCAGCGCTCCCCGAGCTTCACCACCGGCGCGCAACGAAGGGGCGAGCTCGTAACTCTCCTCGTAGGCGCCAACCGTGGCCTCGACGTCTTGCTCAGAGACGCTATTCACGGCGCCCACGAGGTCGGTGACGCCGAAGCCGTTTACCGTCACGCCGAGCCTGATCTGCGCCTCGACCTTGTCCCCCTCCGTAACCGCGACA
>JANPDO010000400.1:0-19013 GCA_031431535.1 Chloroflexota bacterium | reverse complement strand
GTTCGGTGGCAAGGAGGGCAAGGAAGCCCAGACCAACTTCGCCTACAAGACCGGCGCGACCCAGGTGCTGTTCCTCCAGCACGTCATCGACTCGCTGAAGCCGGGCGGGCGCTGCGGGATGGTCATCGACGAAGGCGTGCTGTTCCGGAACAATGAGACGGCCTTCGTCCAGACCAAGCGCAAGCTGCTCAACGACTGCGACCTGTGGTGCATCGTGTCGTTGCCGCCCGGTGTCTTCTCATCAGCGGGCGCGGGCGTGAAGACGAACCTGCTCTTCTTCACGAAGGGCGGCCCGACCGAGCGGGTCTGGTACTACGACCTGTCCGACATCAAGGTCACCAAGAAGCAGCCGCTGACCGTGGACCGGTTCGAGTCGTTCTACGAGCTGCTGCCGTCGCGCGCCGACTCGGAGCGATCGTGGACCCTGTCACGCGACGAGATCGAGGCTCGGAACTTCGACCTCAAGGCAGTTAACCCGAACGCCAGGTCGAACGAGGACACGCGGACGCCGGAGGAGCTACTCGACATCATCGGGGCGAAGGGTCGTGAGGTGGATGCCGCGATCGCGGATCTGCGTGGCATGCTTGCAACTGGAGGTGGGCAGTGACCGGTACGTTCGCCGACGCGATCACTCGCCACGAGGTCAGGTGATCAGAATGTCCAGTCGGGCATGGGCCGCCCGGAGCGTTGCCTCAACGGCCGCTGGCGTATCACCCCTGGCGAACATGAAGCCCAGGTAGCGGTCGCCCTCGGGCAGCGGCACCACCGCGCTCCCGCGCGGGACCGTGATCTCCAGGCCGTCGATGCCCGGCACCGCGCGCGCGTCCGCCAGCCCGCGCACCTCGTGCAGGATGCCGGCGCGCGGGATCGGGAGCATCATCACGCCGGCCGCCGCGTCTTCGCGATCATGGGGCGGGAGCGGCAGGCCCGCGGCGCCACGGAGGATGAGATCCTCGAGCGCAAGGCCGGCCCCGAACCGGAGCGTTCGGGCGCACAGACCGCCGATCGAACGCGCGGCCACCTCCAGGACCCACGGCCCGCCGGCACCGAGCCGGAACTCGGCGTGGATCGGACCCTCCGTCAGGCCCAGGGCGCGGACCGCGGCACGCGTGGCCGCCGCCAGGCTGTCCAGGGTCTCGGGCGCGAGCCGAGACGGCGTGACGTAGATCGTCTCCTCGAAGAACGGGCCGTCGAGCGGGTCCGGCTTGTCGAACACGGCCAGGATCTCGAGTTCGCCGCCGCGGAGCAGCCCCTCCACGGCGACCTCCGGGCCGGGGATGAAACGCTCCACGATGAGCCGCTGCGGAGCCGTACCGGGCGGACAGACAGCGGGCGAGCGGACGATCGCCGCGACCCGCTCGAAGGCGGTCGTGAAGCCCTCGGCGTCGTCGGCCCGGATGACGCCCTGGCTGCCGGACAGGTCGATCGGCTTGATGACGCACGGGAACGGGACGTGTCCGGCGGCCAGGATGGCGCGAGGGTCCGCGTCCGCCTCGACCACGAGATGGTGGGGTGTCGGCAGGCCGGCGGCTGCGAAACGGGCCCGGGCCGTGGCCTTGTCGCGGCTCGCTCGAACCGCGTCGAGGTCGTTGTGCGGCAGGCCCAGCGCGGCCGCGGCCGCTGCGGCGACGAGCGTGGAGCCGTCGTCGACCCCGACGACCGCATCCAGCGGCCTGTCCCGTGCGTATTCCACGATCGTGGCCGCGCCACGGGCCGGGTCCCTGAGATCGACCCGAAGCGTGCCGCCCGCGCTCAGCGCCTCGAGCGCGTTGCGCCGCTCCGAGCCGACGACGACGTCAACGGCGAGGCGCGCCGCGGCAGCCATGAAGTCCGCCGTCCGATACGTGCGGGTCGGGACGAGCAGGAGGACACGGGTCACGGTCAGAGAGTATCGCCTTGTGGCGTTTGCCGGCCGTGCGCAGGCCCGGCGTACCATGGCGGCGTGGATGAGCCCCTCCTCCGCGTGACATCTGCGGCGGCGGCCAAGATCGAGGCCGCGCGAAGTAGCAGCCAGCGACCGGACGCCTGCCTGCGGATCGTCGTCGCTGGTCGTCGAGCGGGCCGGTTCACGTATGACCTCCGGCTCGTGGTCCCGGCCGAGGCACCCGGATCCGACATCGTCGTGGACACGACGCATGCCCGGGTCTACGTTGATCGAGCGAGCGCGGAGCGGCTCCGCGGAGCAACCGTGGATCTCGACGCATCGGCCGTCGGTGGCGCGATCACGATCGTCAACCCCAACGACGGCTGGACGGACCCGCTGAGCGCCCGCGTCCAGGACGTGCTCGATCGCCAGGTCAACCCGGGAGTGGCGGCGCACGGCGGCTACGTCGACCTCATCGAGGTCCGCGAGGCCACGGCGTACATCCAGCTCGGTGGCGGCTGCCAGGGCTGTGCCCAGGTGGACGTGACGCTCGGCCAGGGGATCAGGGTGGCGATCCTATCGGCGGTGCCGGAGATCCATGCCGTGGTGGACACGACCGACCACGCCTCGGGCACCAACCCGTACTACGAACCCTCGAAGAAGTAGGCAGGGTCACCGAACACGATCGAGCAGCCGGATCCCCCCGTGGGATCTCGACGGGAGGGCGCGGTACCCCAAACCACGGCGAGGTGAACGCCGTCCGATGATCGTGGTGTCGTCCTTGGTGGCCACCACCCGGCGGGCCTGGCCGAAGTCTTCGAGCGTGATCGAGTCGAGCTTGCGCCCGATCTCCTCGCTGATCACCGTGCCGCCGGTCAGGACGGCGATGTCGCGGAGCATCTCCTTGCGCCGATCGCCGAAGCCCGGCGCCTTCGCCGCGAGGACCGACACGGTGCCCCGGAGCTTGTTCACAACCAGCGTGGCGAGGGCCTCGCCGTCGACGTCCTCGGCGATGATGACCATCGGCTTGCTCTGTCCGACGGCCAGCTCCAGCGCCGGCAGCATGTCCTTGACGCTCGAGATCTTCTTGTCCGTGATGAGGATGAGCGGGGTCTCAATGACCGCTTCCATGCGCTCGAGGTTGGTCACGAAGTAGGCCGAAAGATAGCCGCGGTCGAATTGCATCCCCTCCGTATACTCGGTCTCGAGGCCCAGGGATTGGCCCTCCTCGACCGTGATCACGCCGTCCTTGCCGACCTTGTCCATCACCTCGGCGATGATCTCGCCGACCTCGGGATCGGCGGCGCTGATCGACGCGACGGCCGCGATCTGCTTGCGGTTGTCCACCGGGCGCGACTGCTTGGCGATCTCGGCCACGATGGCCGCGACGCCTTTCTCGATGCCGCCAGCCGTGCGCGATTAGTCCGATCATCTCCGCGGAACCGTCGCAATGGTATGGTATGGTCTGGATGATTTCAATCGATATGACAGTCGCGTCACCCGCACGCCTGACCTCGACCTCGTACCTCGTGCTGGGCCTCATCGAGCGCGAAGGTGCGTCCACGCCCTACGAGCTCAAACGCCATGTGGCGGCAACGATCGGCCATTTCTGGTCGTTCCCCCACGCCCTTCTCTACAAGGAGCCGCCGCGCCTGGTCGAGCTGGGTCTGTTGACGGAAGAGCGCGAGGCGAATGGCCGGCGGCGGCGGCTCTTCACGATCACCGCCCGCGGCCGCGCGGCGATCCAGGCATGGCTCGCGAAGCCCTCGCAGGAATCGACTGAGCTGCGCGATGCCGGCCTGCTCCAGCTGTTCTTCGCGGATCTGGGGTCCACCGACGACCGCCGGGCTCTCGCGGTTGCGCAGCTCGCGATCCATCGCGCTGCCCTCGCCCGCTACGAGGACGATCGGCGCGCCGAGGGCATGCTCAATGGCCCGGACTCAGCGGCGCGCACCGTCGAGCATTGGCGGGGGGTGACCCTGCCCATGGGCCTCCTCTACGAGCGGGCCGCGGTGGCGTTCTGGGAGGGCGTCGCCGCTGGCGTACGGGTCGATGACGGCGCCGCAGACAGATCGCGCGCGGAAGACGACGGCGCCCGCCTCGCCTCGAATGACGCTTGGCGAGACGTGGGCGGCGAGGGGTAGGCCGGGCCCACGGCTTCGGGGCCGCCCAGCTTCTCTGCGCGTGAGCGCGTATGTCGCCACCCGGCGTCGGGTCGGGCTGTTCGACGGCGGTTTCAGACCCGATCGCACGGCACCGATCCGTGGACCCCTGGTCAGGATCCGGCGTACCGTTGCGCCACTATGATCCCGAACCTCGCCCGGCGGATCGGCATCGTTTCCACGCGCCTCGCCGGCACGGACGGCGTCTCGCTCGAGTCGGCCAAGTGGGAGGCGGTCCTGGAGGGCCTGGGCAGCACGTGCTTCCACTTTGCAGGCGAGCTCGATCGAGCCCCGGAACGGAGCCGGCTCGTGCCCGAGGCCTTCTACCGTCATCCGGAGATCGACGCAATCAACACCGTCGCCTTCGGAGGCTCCGTGGAGGTGACCGCGACGGCCGACGCCGAGCACCCGGCCGTCCATCGCCGTGACTTCTTCTCCCCGTACGTGAGGCCGCCGACCGTCACCCGCCGGGTCGACGAGCTGCGCGCCCACCTCAAACGCGAGCTGTATGGGTTCGTTCGCGACTTCGACCTCGACCTCCTCGTGGCCGAGAATGCCCTGGCCATCCCGCTGAACCTGCCCCTTGGGCTGGCCCTGACCGAACTGATCGCCGAGACCGGGATCCCGGTCATCGCCCACCATCACGACCTGCCCTGGGAGCGGCAGCGGTTCGCCGTGAACTGCGTCGGGGACTACATCGCGGCGGCCTTCCCACCCCGGCTGCCGTCCGTCCACCACGTTGTGCTCAATTCGGTCCAGGCGCAGCAGTTGGCCTGGCGGACCGGCCTCACGTCGCGCGTGATCCCGAACGTGATGGACTTCGACCATCCGCCCGCGCCGCCCGATCAGGTGGCCCGGGAAGTCAGGGCCGACCTTGGTATCCCGTCTGGTGAATACCTGATCCTGCAGCCGACCCGGGTGATCCAGCGCAAGGGGATCGAGCATGCCATCGAACTGACCCGACGGCTGGGTGTCCCGGCCACCCTGGTGATCTCCCATGCCGCCGATGACGAGGGCGGGGACTACGAGCACCGGGTTCGCGCTTTCGCCGAGCTGCTCGGCGTGCACGTCCGGTTCGAGTCGGAACGTGTCGCGGTCTCCCGCGGGGTCTCCCCGGCCGGCCACCGCCGCTACTCGCTCGACGACATGTACAGCCAGGCGGATCTGGTCACCTACCCGTCGTCGATCGAGGGGTTCGGGAACGCCTTCCTCGAGGCGATTTACCACCGCCGGCCAATCGTGGTGAACCGCTACTCGATCTACGAGATCGACATCAAGCCGCGGGGCTTCCGGGTGGTCGAGCTGGATGGCTACGTCAGCGACGCGGCGCTCCACGAGGCCCGCCGCCTCCTCGAGGATCCGGTCATGGCCGACGATTGGGCCGACGCGAACTACGAGCTGGCCCGCCGCCACTTCTCGTTCGCCATCCTTGAGCAGCGGCTTGGCTCGCTGCGCGCCGAGTGCGTATCCGGTCCGGCGTGACCGCAGTGGAGCGGATCGGGCGCGTCTCCGTCGCCCTCGTCCACTACGCTGCACCGCCCGTCGTGGGGGGCGTGGAACGCGTCCTCGGCAGCCATGCCCGGCTCATCGCGGCAGCGGGGCACGAGGTCCGGGTGGTCGCCGGGCGCGGTTCGACGCTGGGTCCGGGGATAGAGTTCATCCAGATAGCCAGGATCGACTCACGCCATCCCGAGATCACCCCTCTCCACCTGGAGCTGGACGCCGGTCGGGTGCCGGGCGAGTTCGCCGACGTTGTCGCCGCGCTCGGGGCGGAGCTTGATGAGGCTCTCACGGGCGTCGATGTCGTGATCGCTCACAACGTCTGCTCGCTGGGTCTGAACCTCCCATTGACAGCGGCGCTGCGGCGTCTTGCGGACCGGAGATCGCCTCGCCTCGTCCTCTGGCACCACGACCTGGCCTGGGCTTCTGCGCAGTTCCGCACGGCGCTCCACGATGGCCTGCCGTGGGACCTCCTCCGGACGCCGTGGCCGGGCGTCACGCAAGTCGTCGTCTCTGCGGCGAGACAGGCCGAGCTGGCCAGCCTGCTCGGGATCCCGGCGTCATCGATCACCATCGTCCCGAACGGCCTTGACGTCGGCTCCAGCCTTCGGCTCGAACCCCGGGCAGCGGAGATCCTGGCGCGGGTCGAGCGTGCCGGTGCGGCGTTGCTCTTCCTGGCCCCGAACCGGGCGACGCCGCGCAAGAACCTCGAGCTGGCTCTGCGCGTAGTGGCCGCGCTGCGCGCGGCGGGCCACAACGCTGCCCTCGTCGTGACCGGCCCGGTCGACCCCCATCGGGTTGGCCTGGACGGTTACGTCGACGACCTGCTCGCCCTGCGTCACGTGCTCGGGCTCGACGACGTCGTATGGTTCCTGGCGGCGGAGCCTGGTGGCACGCCGTCGGATGCCTTGGTGAGCGATCTCTACCGCCTCGCCGACGCGCTCCTGCTGACCAGCCACGAGGAAGGGTTCGGGCTGCCGATCCTGGAGGCGGGGATCCACCGTCTGCCGATCGTCTGCTCTGACCTCCCGGTCCTGCGGGAGCTGGCCGGCGACGACGCTCTCTACGTGGACCCCAACGGCGACCCCGCCGCGATCGCCGCCCAGGTGGCAGCCCACCTCGAGACGAACGTGGCCGTCCGTCTTGCTCGCCGGGTTCGCACTCAATACGATTGGCAGGCGATCTTCCGGACGGGAATCGCTCCGCTGCTCGAGCCGGCGAGCGAGACGGACATCGAGTAGACGAGCCTGCCCATTCCGGATCACCCCCCCAGCGCGTTGTTGGCCACGATTCCTAGCTCGTTGGTTCCTCTTTGTGATGGCCGGCAGCGATATCCGCCAGTGCGGCTTCGTCGAGTTGCTGGGCGGAGGTGACCGCGACTCGACAGCGCGTGACCGCGCGCAGGGTCGAGGTCCGCTTGCCTCCTTCGAGGAAGGCCCGTTCCCCCAGGACGGCTCCCGGCCCGACTTCGCTGATCTCCTGCCCGTCGACGATCACGGACAGCACGCCGTCGAGGAGCAGGAAGAGCTCCTGCCCCTCCTGACCCTGCTGCACCAGGGTTTCTCCCGGCTGCAGGACCCGGATCTCCGGCTTCTTCCCGGCTCCCATGATCGTCTGGGAGAGTTGACGCTCGAGCGCCGTCTCGGCCGCGGTGGCCAACGCCGGGGAGTCATGGGCGCCCCATGGCGTGTGCTCCCCGAACGAATCGTTGAACCAAGTCTTGAAGTCGATGGTCCCCGACTTCGCCACGAGCTTGCCCGAGTTGTCGTAGATCCAGTGGCGGGGGAACGGACTCGCGCCGATGAGCTCGTGGGCTGACGATCCGTCCGCATTGATGGTGAGCGCCAGGGTCGTCCAGGCGATCGCCGACCAGATCTGGAAGTAGGGCTTTCGTGGCACCGGTCGCGGCATCGGCACGCCCATTCGCCCGCCAACCGTCTGGACGAACCGGACCGAGGCGGGCCCGATGACCGGCTCCGGCCGCAGGTCGGGCAGACCGACGCCAGGAAACGTGACGTGGGCAGGCCCGAGGCGGGCGGTCGTCGAGCCGAGGTACCCCCTGCCGAGATGGCCGAACGAGACGATGCGGCCGTCCTCGACGTCGATGAACGCCCGGAGCTCATTCGCCTCGCGGAAGCGGTCATTCCGGCGCCAGGCGTCAAGGTCGTCGAGCATGTCGGGGGGCGGCTGATCGTAGTGGGTGAGGCCCGCCTCGAACGGCAACTTGGCGAATCCTTCGATCGCCTCAGACGGAATCCACGAGACAGACGTAACCGAAGACTCGATCCGCAACGCAATCCCTCCAGCCCCAGCGAGGGGCGCTATTCACCTTCGAACCATGCCCGGACGTCGTAGCGGTATAGCACTCCCCTCGAATAGGGTCAATGGAGTCGAATAGCGGCGGTGCATCAGTTTGAATCGTGGTTCCGCCGGGTTAGCGCAGGGCCAGCGAGATGATCCTGCTGATCACGGGAGTTTCGTGTCGATTGTATCCCCCACTGGTCGCGAGCCCGACGGGCGCGAGCCAAAACTAGCAGCTCAACCGGCACTTACGTCCGGCTCAGACAGCAGCCTTCCCTTCGCCTGCCGCGATCTCGCCGAGCCAGCGGCGGTAATCGATCGAGACGCGGTCGACGCCCTTGATGTGGAGCTCCTCGGACAGGTCGATGGGCAACTCCTCGGGGCGCTGCGACTCGACAACGATGCGATCCTGCTCGAGGATCAGCTGCTGGAACTCCACGAAGCTCCGGTCGCGCGACGGATCGAGATCGTAATTGCGCGCGTTCCAGGTGAAGTTGCGCGTCTCCTTCGCGGAGAGCGGGCACGACGCGGCGAAGAGGACGAAATGACGGTCGTCATCCAGCGGCTGGTCCAGCCGCACCGTGAACGGCATGGAGATCGTGTAGTGCGATGGGTCGCGCTGGATGCGCTCACCGGCCGCGGCGTCCCCTTTCACCTCGGTTGCAGGTTCCTCGATGCCCAGCCGGAACCAAAGCGTGGTCGGCGTCCGGATCACCTCGTGATCGGGGATCTCCGGCTTCGAGCGGTCGCCGAGGATACCCTCGTGGACCCATGCGAAATGGCTGAAGTCGACGAAGTTCTCGACCCGTCGCGGGGCGCTGCAATGCCAGTCGTACTGCGGGATCTTGATCTTGCGGTAGGTGTCGTCAAGCCACTCGGAGAAGTCCGGGAGGGGCATGGCCGGCTTGCCCTCGGCCTCGCCCTCGGCCTCGGCCGCGGCCTCGCCCGGCGCGAGGCACACCCAGATGAGACCCGCGTGTTCGGCCGCGGCGTACCGCGTGATCCGGGCCTTGCGCGGGATGTTCGTCCCGTGGCTCGATGGGATGCTCGTGCAGATGCCGTCGGGGTCATAGTGCCAGCCGTGGTACGGGCAGACGAGGCGGCCGTCCTCGACCCAACCGAGCGAGAGCGCGGTGCCGCGGTGGACACACAGGTCCTTGAACGCCCGCACCGAACCGTCGAGTCGAACGATGACGAGCGGCTCATCGAGCAGGCGAACGGCCATGGGTCGGTCGACCAGCTCGTCCGCCCACGCGACCGGATGCCAGAAGCGGCGCAGCGCTCGATAGAGCGCGGCTTCACCCGCCTGATCGAGCCGGTTCTCAGTCATGTCGAGACGGTACGATCGCCGAGCTCATTCCCGGTCCAGCTCGCGCGCCAGGCGCTCCGCCGGAGACATGATGGCCAGCCGTGCGGCGTCGCGCGTGTAGACGACAAGCGCCGCCTCCTGGATCGGGTCGCCAGGTTCGTAGGTCACGAAGCGCACCTTGCGAAGGTTGAGGTGGGCGCCCTGGAGCAGGTTGTCGGGATCGGCCATCCAGATGCCGTACTCGAATCCGAGGTGGACATGCTCCATCTCTGGCGCAATGTAGACGAAATACTTCGAGCGCCGGTCGACCGGAACCTCGTATCCAATCAGCCGCCAGCCTGACCGGACCCGTTCGATCGCATCGGGCACGGCCCGCCGGACGACGGCGCGCAGGCGATCAGCCGCCCTTCGGATGCCGGGCGGATAGGCCCCCAGGAAGAGCTCGGGCGGGATCGGTGCCATGCCGCAGATGATGACGGCTCCGTGGGCGTTCGACGTCCCGCCGTTTCGTCGACCCGCACCCACGGGGCAGCTCCCGAGTCCGTTGCACGGGAGACGATGCGGTAGTCTCTCCGGGTGGACCACCCGCCTGAAGCCATGCCCCAACGCGACGGGGTCCTGCCGTCACAGGCGCTCCACGAGGTCTTGGCGCGCGAGTATGTCCGCTCGGAGCGGCTGCGCATCCCGGAGCGCAACGTCCAGCCGGCTAGCCTCGACCTTCACCTGGGCGAACGGGCGTTTCGCCTGCGGAGCAGCTTCCTTCCGGGGCTGAACAGCGTCGACGACAGACTGGCCGAACACTCCATGGAGGAGATCGATCTGCGCGATGGGGCGGTCCTGGAGAAGAACCGGCCCTATCTGATCCCCCTGATCGAGGAGCTTGCCCTCCCGGACTGGCTGCGCGGCCGGACCAACCCGCGAAGCTCAACCGGTCGACTCGACATCTTCACTCGCGTGGTGACCGACTACGGCCAGCACTTCGACGAGATCCCTCCGGGCTACCGTGGTCGGCTGTTCCTCGAGGTGGTTTCGCGATCGTTCACGATCAAAGTCCGGACCGGGCACGCGCTCAATCAGCTGCGGCTCATCGTCGGCGCGGTGCAATGCACGGACGACGACCTGGCCGGGCTGCACGCTTCATCCCCGGTGGTCTTCGTGGGGCGCGAGCCGTTGCCCCCCGACGATCTGCGCTTGAATGGCGGGCTGTTCCTGAGCATCGATCTGTCCAACCAGGAGTTCGTCGGCTATCGAGCCAAACGGAACAGCGCGCTGCTGGATCTCAGCAAGAGCGCCTATTACGATCCGACCGACTTCTGGGACAAGGTTCGGGCGGAACGCGGCATGCGGATCGTGCTGGAACCCGAGGAGTTCTATCTGCTGGTCTCGCGGGAACGGGTCCGCATCCCACCGGAGTACGCCGCGGAGATGGCGGCCTACGATCCGACCAGCGGCGAGCTACGCACGCATTACGCCGGGTTCTTCGATCCGGGCTTTGGCGACGTGGACGGCGACACGCGGGGGACGCCCGCCGTCATGGAGGTCCGCGCCCACGACGTCCCGTTCATGCTCGAGCACGGGCAGCGGGTCTGCCGGCTGACCTTCGAGCGAATGCAGGAGCCGCCCGCCGAGGCCTATGGCTCAGGGATCGGGTCGCGCTACCAGCGGCAGTACCTGGCGCTGGGTCGCCAGTTCCAGGAGGACGGCAGTGGCCGTCTCCGCGACACGCTGGCCCCGGTCCTGTTCCCGGACGATGCCATCGCCTCGGGGTCTGAAGGAACCGAGCGGGCCGACACCGTCGCGGGGTCTGTGTGGGATTCCAGCACGGAGTCGGTTCGGCGCTGAACCGGTGGCGGAACCAGGCTCGGCGGGTCGTCGTCCCGGCGCCATGAAACGACCTCAGCAGTTCCTCGTGGCGATCGTCGCGGCCGCCCTTCTTGCCGCGTGCTCCTCCGCCGGCGCCCCTGGCTCCTCAGACTCCCCGGGCGATCCTGGCTCCCCGGCCTCCGACCTCGATGGTCACGCCTACCTCTCAATCTCGCTCGATAGCCCGAACCCCCTCCTCGATGTCGTACCGCTGGTGCCCGGGACACGAATCCGGCTCGCCTTCGCGGACGGCGCGATCAACATCAACGGCGGCTGCAACACGATGGGCGGCGCCTACCGGATTGACGGCGACCGGATCGTGACGGACCAGATGTCGATGACCGAGATGGCCTGCGACCCGCCCCGGATGCAGCAGGACGACTGGCTGGCCACCTATGTCTCGGGCTCCACGTTCACCCTGGACGGCGACACGCTCATCCTGCTCAACAACGACGTTCGACTCACGCTGCTCGACGAAGAGGTGGCGACCCCGGACCTGCCGCTCGAGGGCACGACCTGGGTGCTGGACGGGATCATTGCCGGCGACGTCGTCTCCAGCGTGCCGGTCGGCGTCAACGCTGCGATCCGGTTCGGCGGAGGCAGCGTCGAGGTCGAATCCGGCTGCAACACGGGCGGCGGGACGGTCGAGGTGACGGCGGACACCCTGACCTTCGGCGCGATCGGGTTGACCAAGATGGCCTGCGGACCCGACGCCATGGCCGTCGAGAACGCAGTCATCGCGGCGCTGTCCGGGACAACGACCTACACCATCGATGCGGGCGTCCTCACGCTAAACACCGGGGCCGCCGGGCTGTTCTTCCGCGCGGCGCCGTAACCTCGCGGCCGCCGCGCGCGATCCCGTCAGGCGGCGAGATCGTCGATGGTGACCTCGATCATCGGCGAGAAAGCCGTCATTGCGTCAACGTCCTGCCCGTGCCAGGCGTGCGTCGCGACCCACGTGGCGATCGAGCGCCGCTCGGAATTGTCGGTAACCACGCGTGCCGTCGCGGCCAGGTCCGCTTTCACGGCTCCCTTGAGGTGGAGGTTCAGCCGCGGATCCGTTTCGAGGTTGGACAGCCAGGCCCGTTTCCGCTCCGCGACCGGCATGCCGGTGATGATCAGGCGGCCGTCGATGTTGTGGAAGACGATCTCGACTCGGCGCCGCTGGCCGGTCCTGCGTCCGGTGGTGGTGATATCGACGACGTGTCCGTGGGCCAGGGCTGCTCGGACTTCGGGGTTCATGAGGACTCCTGAGACCATTGGTCGTTGCGTAGTCAACCAGCTTACGTCAGTCACTTCTGTTTCGCAAGCCACTACGCCACGCGCAGCCGGTGCGTGATGATCTTGCCCTGGCCATCGACGACGCACCAATGCGTCGCCAGGATGTCGCCGTTGCGCAGGCGCAGGAGGGAGCCCTGGCCAAAGCGGATGGACCCGGCGAACTCGTGAAAGGTCTGGCCGTCCCTGGTCTGCCGCCCGACCGAGGCGCCCCAGATGACCCGCTCCTCGATGGGCGTCCAGCGATCCCCGCTGAAGTCAGTGAGCCGGACGTAGAGCCCGACGTCCGCGCCGCGCTGGCTGTGGATGCTCAGCAGCCGCTCCCCACCGAGATACAGCAGGTTGGACGACTCGGCCTTATGGCCGGTATCGATCGGGGCAGACCACGTGCGGCCGGCGTCATGGGACACGGTCACCTGGTTGTTGAGGTAGCGCCCGGTCCCGATCTCGTACGCCCAGCAGATCGCCACGACTCGGCCGGGCTGCATCTCGCACAGGTGCGATTCGTAGGCGGCCACCGTGTGATCAGTGGTGTCGAAATAGCGAACACGGTCGTCCCAGGTCAGACCGTTGTCCGTGCTGCGGACGAGCGGGCCGAACTGGCCGCTTGGATTGGTGCCGTCGGGCATCTTGAACAAGCCGGCCGTGGCGACGATGTCACCCGACTCGAGCTGGAGGCCCCGGCTCGGCAGCTCCAGTAGCTCCGGCGTGCTCCTGGAAATCTCCCGTGGGACGGTCCAGGTCCGGCCGTCGTCGGACGAGAATGACACCACGTCGTCGCCCGGAAGGGCCCCATCGGTCGCCTCGATGGCAATGGGCTGCTCCGGATCGTCGCGATGAAAGCGATAGCCCAGCGCCAGCAACGTTCCGTCGCGCAGCAGGATCGGCTTGAGGAAGTCGCTGGTTGCGCGGGCATCCCCGGCCTTGTCGTAGAGCGGACCCTGCAACTCCCAGGTTCGACCGAGATCGCCGGATCGTACGACGTGGGTCGCCAGGTCCACTGACTCGAACGCCTCGCCGATGACGAGGAGGGCCAGGAGCTCACCCGTCGGCAGCTCGACGACGCCCGGGAAGTAGCCGTGCCGGCTGCGGAGCATCGGCTTCGGGTTGTCGAAGATGACGTGGCTCTCGACATGCTCGATCATGGGCGCCACCATCTTCCCTCATTCGACCCGCTGAGGTGCCCGTGCCCGACTCGACCGCGTTCACCATCCTGACCGCCTCCCGCATCCTGGACGGGTCGGGCAGCCCATCGCTCGACGACGGAGCCGTCCTCCTTCAGGATGAGGTCATCTCCGCCATCGGTCGGCGCGGCGAGATCCGGGCACCCGATGGCGCGACGGCCGCCACCCACGACTACGGCGACGCGACGATTCTGCCGGGCCTGGTCGATGGCCACACCCACCTGGTCGGAATCGGCGACGGGACCCGTGGCGACGACGTGGCTGCGCAAGGCGACGACCTGCTCCTGCTCCGGGCCGGGGCCCATGCCCGAGTGATCCTGCACTCGGGCGTCACCACCATCCGCGAGAACGGCTCCATGCGCGGGGTTGCCTTCTCGGTTCGCGAAGCGATCCGGCGCGGGATCATCGAGGGTCCGCGGATGGTCGTCGCCGGTCGCGCGGTCACGATCACCGGCGGTCACTTGCACTACTTCGGCGGTGAGGCCGATGGTGTCGTCGGTGTTCGCCAGGCCGTCCGACAGCTGCTCAAGGAGGGCGCGGACTTCATCAAGATCATGTCCTCGGGCGGCAGCACGCGATCGTCGCACCCGTACAGGCCGGCGTTCACGCCCGACGAGCTCGAAGCGATGGTCGACGAGGCGCATCGCGCGGATCGCCTGACCGCGGCGCACTCCGTACCAAGCGCGGCCATCGAAGCCTGCCTGGACGCCGGCGTGGACATGATCATCCACGCCACCATGTCCGATCCTGACGGGACCTACCACTATCGGCCGGACCTGGCGGACCGGATCGTGGCGGCAGGCGCCTGGGTCAACCCGACCATGCATGACCTCCGCGGCTGGATCCAGCACTTCGAGGACGAACGCGCGGCCGGGCGGCCGATCAGCCCGTCGGATGCGGCGCTGGATGCCGAACTGCGCCAGACGTACGACGAGAAGGTCGATTGCGTCCGCCGCCTGCATCAGGTCGGCGCCCGGCTGATGGCCGGGTCCGATTCCGCCTGGGGCCGCTTCCCGGCCGGTCACGGCTGGCTGGAGATGGATGCGCTGACGGACGCCGGGCTGTCCCGGTCGGAGGCGATCGTGGCCGGGACGAGCGCCTCGGCCGAGTCGATCGGTGTCGGCGAGATCGCAGGCCGTCTGGCGGTCGGGAGGTCCGCCGATGTCCTGGTGGTTCCCGGCGATCCGCTGAGCGACCTGGGCGTCCTGGGGCGCCCTCTGGCCGTCTACCAGGCCGGCCGCCGGCTACACCTGGCCGCCGGCTGAACCTGGGGGCCGTCGAGGCGTGACCCGCATCCGCTGCCCCTAACGCTCGCTGTGATTCCCGAAGACATTGTTGACGCTCCCCAGCACGGGTGGGACCTTGCCGCATAACCGCGCCGGGAGACTGGTACGGAGCGAAGACTGGGGCGCTGGGTCCGGAATTGGGTGAGTCAGGCCAGAATCGGGACGAACCTGAGCGTGGACCTGGGCTGATGACCCGCCCGCCCGGCCTGGCCGTCTCCGTACCAGTCCGTTGGTGCGGTTATGCGCCTTGCGTGGACCTTGCGTGAACCTTGCCGACGTCCGCCGCTGGCAGCGGTGCGGTTCGCGCGCCCGAGCCCACGACGGGCCGCTCAGAAGTCGAAGAACGGTTGCGGCGTGCCGGCTCGCCGGCGAGTCCGGCAGACCTATCATGAGCTGACCGCCCCGCAGCTTTGCGAGGTGGTGACCTGCCGACCGGAGGTGTAGCGATGGACGCACAAGTGGGCGATCGGATCATCGTGGAGTCGGAAAAGGTCGGTGTACCGACGCGTCAAGGCGAAATCCTGCGCGTTATTCCGCACGAGGGCCACGTCGAGTTCGAGGTCCGCTGGGACAACGGGCATGTCACCGAGATCCGCCCGATCCCCGCGAGCTATCGGATCGTGGCGAAAGCGCGCAGCTAGAGGCTGGTCGGTCGCGACCGACCGCCGGCGACGCGATGGACCGACCACGCAGAGCCGCGTCAGGCTCGGTCGCGTCGTCATCTGCACCGGGTTTCGCAACCCGGCCCTGACGGCCAAGATGATCTCGACCATGGATTCGATCAGCGGCGGCCGGATGGAACTCGGCATCGGTACGGGCTGGAAGCAGGACGAATGGCTCGCCTACGGCTACGGTTTTCCGGACACGAAGGATCGGTTGGGTCGCCTGGCCGACGACCTGGAGGTGATCACCCGGATGCTCGTGGGCGACAAGCACGACCACGCCTCGTTCGAGGGCACCCACTCGCAGGTTCGCGACGCGAGGAACGTGCCCAAGCCGATCCAGCGGCCGCGCGAGCCAGTCCTGGTCGGCGGCAATGGACCCAACGTGACCTGGCGGTTGGCGGCGCGCTACGCCGACGAGCTCAACCTCGACGGGCTGACGCCGGCGGAGACGGCCGAAGCGCTGCCGGTGATCGCGAGCCGCTGCGAGGAGGTCGACCGAGACCCGTCCACGCTCCCGGTGTCAGTCCACTTGATGCGTGAGCCACTCCGCCCCACCGGAGCCCCGCGGATCGACCTCCTGGCTGCCTACCGCGACCTTGGCGTCAGCCGGGTGATGGGGCTGAACCTGGATACCGCGCGGACCGACGAAGCCCTCGATTCGCTCGCCGAGGACGCTCGAGCGGCTGGTCTCGAAATGGAACCCTCTGGCACATGAGTTCGAGCGATCCACGGCCGATCTCGGTCCTGAAGTGCGCCATCTGCGGCATCGCCAACCGGATAACGCCGAGTCCGCACGGGGCGCCGCATTGCGGCACGTGCGGCAAGCCGTTGCCCTGGCTGGTCAACGCCGACGAGTCGACGTTCGAGATCGAGACGCATGCGGCGCCGACGGTCATCGTCGACCTCTGGGCACCGTGGTGCGGGCCGTGTCGATTCGTCGGGCCGATCCTCGAAGAATTATCCCGCGAGCTCGCCGGCCGGATCAAGGTGGTCAAGGTCAATGTCGACGAGAACCAGGGCCTTGCCCTTCGGTACGACGCGCGGAGCATTCCAACCATGCTGGTGATGCGCGATGGCGCGGTCGTCGATCGTATCGTTGGCGCCTTGCCGAAGCCTGCGCTCAGCGCTCGACTGCTGCCGCACCTGAAGCCGCCGCGCATCCAGTAGACCCCGGTCACCTGGTCCGCCACCGAGCTGAACCGCGGGTCCCCAGGGATGTCCACTTTCCTGTGCTGGATCCGGCCGGGAATGGTCAGTGGCGGAGCCGGGCAGCCCAGGGTGCCCGGGTGTCGTCGTCAGGCGCAGGATCGCGACAGGTTCTTCGTGGGCGGGTGCGAGTTCTGACAGCCCCGGCAGGAAGTCGGAGATGTTCACGTTGATCTGTACCGGATGTGCGCCTGACAACGACACGTCCCCGCCCCTCCCGGGAGTCGGCGGCTGAGCACAGGTCATTGGCATGTGCTCGCTGGTGACGATCTGACCCCTCGTGACAATCTGGCCCCTTGTGACAATCTGGCCCTCGCATCTTGCCTGAGGATCGGATACACTCCCCGGGTTGCCACGGGAAACGTCCGTGGCCAGATACGAAGCACGACGCAAACTCGGACTCCTCTCACGACTGACGCGAGAACCCGACGAAGGGATCGCGTCGGCATCGAGAGGAGTTTCGTTTTCCCGTGTACAACGACAAGAACCTGACCTGTTCGGACTGTTCACAAGAGTTTGTGTTCACCGCATCCGAGCAGGATTTCTATTCTCAGCGTGGCTTCACCGAGCCGCGCCGCTGTCCATCCTGTCGCGCCAGCCGCAAGGCTGCACGTAACAGCGAGGGCGGTGGCGGTGGTGGCGGGTACAGCTCGAGCGGCGGCTACTCCAGTGGCGGCTACTCCAGTGGTGCCGGCAGCTACGGCGGCGGTGGCGGTGGTGGCGGTGGCTACGGCGACCGTGACCGCGGTCCACGCGAAATGTTCAGCGCCACTTGCTCATCGTGTGGCAAGGATGCCCAGGTCCCGTTCCGCCCGACCAGCGGCAAACCCGTCTACTGCAGCGACTGCTTCCGCAGCCAGCGAGGCTGATCGACCGCTGCAATGGCGGACCCGCTGAGGTCCGCAGCACCAGCGCAAGTTACAACCCGGGTTGTCAGTCGACCCGGGTTGTTCGATTCTGTGGGTGCCCGCACGCAACACTTTCGTACGGTCAGACGGCCATTGGCAGTGGTCCATCCCTACCTTTTCGGCTAGCCTCGCGTTTCACTCATCGTGGTCGGGTGTCCGGCCAAAGCAATCATCTCGAGGACGATCATGTCTGCCGAACAGGTGCACGTCGCACACCCGCGCCTGTATGGGGCGCCCGCCTACGGGCGCCCGCGGTCGGTCGAACCGACCACGCTGCCGCTCCACCCCGATGACCTGCCGATCGCAGCGGAGCAGACACCGCAGGAACGCGCGATCGCCGAACTCGCGATGGCCAACAGATATGGTGTTCCCGAACCTGCCCCCGCCACTGTCAAACCCGAACCGGCGGCCACGCCGCACGCGCTCCGACTGGGCGCGATCGCCGGCAAGCTACTCCGGCACGCCTCCTAGGGTCGGGCCGGCCATCCATTAACCACCCGGCTACGCGGGCTTCTTCGGCTTCTTCGGCTTCGGCGGTCGGTTCGGCGTTTTGTCACCCATCAGGTCTGCCCTCCATGACGATGTCCGGTTGCGCCTGCCCGGGGCCAATCCCGGAGGCCTGTGACGGCCGAAGGGTACCGCGATTCACGCAGATGGAATCGGTGGCGTTGCGCGATCGCGGGTCATGAATCCGTCAGCCGGAAGACGGTCCCTCCGGCCTCGGTGAGGTAGAGCTCACCGTCCTCGCCCTCGCCAAATGAGGTGACCTGTGATCCGGCGGTCATGGCGAGGGTCGGAATGACACCACGGGTCGCGCCTCGATCGACATACCAGACATCGCCGGAGCAATAGTCGGCAAAGATGTAGGCACCCGCCAGGTCCGGATAGGCATCGCCGCGGTAGACGTAGCCGCCGGTGATCGAGCATCGGCCGCGGGCATGGGCATACTCGGTCAGCGGCAGGGTCTTGCCGGTCCGGACGCAGCCGCTCGACGGTCGGAAGCAGTGCGCCCCCTCCATCACCCGCCAGCCAAAGTTGAGGCCTCGTCCGGCGTTCCGACCGCGCACCGCCAGGGCCCGCTCCACCTCTTCCCACTCGCCCTGGCCAACGTCACCGATCCACAGGTCGCATGTAACGCGGTCGAATGAGAAACGCCACGGGTTGCGCAGGCCATACGCCCAGATCTGGTCGAGCCCGGTGCGCCCAACGTACGGGTTGGTCGACGGGATGCCGTACGGCAAGGTGCCCGTGCGACCATTGACATCGATCCGCAGGATCTTGCCCAGCAGGGTTCCGAGGCTCTGCGCGCGGTTGCCTGGATCGCCGCCGCTGCCGCCATCGCCGAGCCCGATGTACAGGTAACCATCCGGTCCAAATGCAATGTGACCACCATTGTGATTCGCGTATGGCTGCCTGACCCGCAGAATCGTTCGGCCGCTTGCGCCATCCACGCGGTCCGGGTTGGACGCCGAGACCTTGTACTCGCG
>JANPDO010000399.1:0-5366 GCA_031431535.1 Chloroflexota bacterium | reverse complement strand
TGCAGGCTGTCCGGCCTGCACGGGACCTCGCCTGGAGCCTCACGTGAACGCCAAGGTCCTAGCTCTGCGCCTCCTGGCGGACCTCGGCGCTCCGGTGCCTGCGCTCGTTGCGGTCGGATGATCGACACCGGGAGCCGGCTTGCCAACCGCCTGGAACGCTACCGGGCGGCAACGCGCGGCGCCGTCCTCGGCGATCGGCGACCGGTCACTGGACAAGGGCTGGATCTCGCCCGCCGCCTCGCGGTCGCACTGGATGGAGAAGTCCTCACCACCGGGGAGGGCACGATCGTTCGCTGCGAGGTGCCCACCCGATCGATCCCCGTGGATCGCGAACGTCTGGCAACGCTGCCTGGCCAGCCGCCGGCGCGCGTCCCCCTGGTCTGCCTGGACACCGAGACGACCGGGTTGGCGACGGCGGCGGGCACGCTGGCCTTCCTGGTTGGGCTCGGTTGGTGGGAGGGCGATCGATTCCGCCAGGTCCAGTTGCTGCTACCCGATCACGCCGATGAACGCGCGCTCCTGACCGCGCTCGCCGCGACCATCGCCCCCACGGCGTGGCTGGTCACCTACAACGGGCGCGGATTCGACTGGCCGTTGCTGGTGGCGCGCTACCGTCTTGCACGGCGAGCGGCGCCACTGCACGACGGGCACCTCGATCTGCTGCCCATCGTCCGCCGGCTCTTTCGCCACAGGATGGCCAATGCGCGCCTGCGCACGGCGGAGGCGAACGTCCTCGGGCTGCACCGGGTCGGCGATGTCGAGGGCTGGGAGATACCCGCCCGCTACTTCCAGTTCCTGCGCGACGGTTGCGCCGATGCGCTCGCCGAGGTTGTCCGCCACAACGACCAGGATGTCCGTTCGCTGGCCCGACTCCTCGGGCATCTCGAGACGCATTTCGGCGATCCCGATCGGCGGGTCGGCGCGGCGCCAGGCGATCTAGCGGGGCTGGCGCGTTCGTTCGCGAAGGACCGGCGACTCGACGAGGCGCTGGAATGCCTGGAGGCCGCCTTCCTGCGCGCGTACAACGGATCCGCGGACCCTCGGCAGATCGCCGCTCGCGAATCGATTGCCACCGACGATGAGCCCTGGTGGTCTTCACGACGGCCGGCGGACTTCGGCGGCCGACCCGAGCGGCTGCCGGATCTCGGGGGATCCCCGCGGACCGCAGCCTTCGATGCACCATGGACGATCGAGCGGATCGCGATTGACCGCGCCCATCTCCTGCGCCGTCTTGGCCGCCACCGCGATGCCGCCGCTGCCTGGGACGCGCTGGCGGCCGGAACCGGCCGCGGCGCGATCTTCGCCGCGATCGAGCTCGCGAAACTCCAGGAGCACCGGATCCGCGACCGGAGCGCAGCCATGGCGACGGTTGCGCGTGGTTTCACCCTGATCGAACGACGTCGTCGTCTCGGGCGCCCCGAACCTGCCCTCGAGACTGATCTCGCCCGGCGTCACGCACGGTTGCAGCGGCGGCGCCCCGGCGCGGCACCGACAATGCACGGGCGACCGGGCTAGCCGGCAGCCTCGCCCGCGCCGTCCGGGCGGCCAAGGCGCGCTAGTACCCGGGCTCGGATCGGCATGCCGTCGAGATCCGGCTCCTCGACTGCGAAGGATGCGGCCGCTGCGGCGAAGGCGACGTCGATCCTACGGCGTCGGTCGGACCGGCGGCCGGTCTGATCCGGACGCACGGGCGTGACCACCAGAGCCGCCAGAAATACGTCGCCGGCTCCAAGTCGGTTGATCAGACGCGCCGGGGGAACCGCAGACTATGGTTGGCTCCGGACCCGCCCGTTACAGCCAGCTCGTACCAGCCGAGGCATCCGGCTCCTCGCTGACGGTCCGCGCCAACGCCGGTCGTATACTGCCGGCCCAGCCACACCGCATGCAGGGAGTCGACGTGTTCTTCTTTGAGCTGCACGAGGGCGACAACGAGGTCTACTCGGACGTCCTCGTCGTCAGCGAATCGGAGTGGGAGCCGCAGGAGTTCTTCGAACTCGTCCAGTCCATCCGTCGGCGCGTTCAGGATCAGTACCACCATGAGACCCTGGTCGAGGCGATCGCGATCGAGCTCGAACGTGACCACGGGTTCGTCTACGTCAGTGACGACCAGCTCACGGCCTCAGTCAATGTCTCGACCGAGGAGAGTGACAACTTCCTGGCGAAACTCGAGGTCGAGCGAGCCGAGGCCGAGGACGAGGACGATCGCGACGATCGCGACAATGACGACGATGACGACGATGACGAGACTGGTGTTGGACGCGGTAGCTACCGTTCCGTCCTGGCCGAATTCGACACCGGAAGCGACCGCCTGAACTGACGACGCCACGGTCCGTCACGGGACGCCTACGCCCGACCGGGCACAGTCGGTCCAGTGCCGCGGCCGGACTTGTCAGCGGCTGAACAGGATCTCGAGGACGTCCCCGTCAGTGACCCTGTAGGTCCTGCCTTCCGAGCGCAGGCGACCGGCCTTGCGCGCTTCGGCCATGGAACCGAGCCTCACCAGGTCGTCATAGGCCACGGTCTCTGCGCGGATGAACCCCCGGGCGAGGTCTGTGTGGATCGCTGCCGCCGCGTCGACGGCGGTCGACCCGCTCGGGACGGGCCACGCCCGCACCTCATCCGGTCCGGCCGTCAGGAACGAGATCAGCCCAAGCAATCGGTACGACAGGCCGATGACGCGATCCAGACCCGACTCGGCGATCCCGAGCTCGGCCATGAAAACGGCCGCCTCCTCCGGCTCCAGCTCGCCCAGTTCCATCTCGATCCGCGCGGATAGTGAACCAACCATCGAGTGCTGGTGGCGGTACCCGTCCGTGACGCGCTCCGCGAGGGCGGCTGCCATGGCGAGATCCTTCTCCCCGATATTGAGCAGGATCAGGACCGGCTTCTGGGTCAGGAAGCGGAAGCCGCGGATCGCCTTTTCCTCATCGGGATCGAGGTCCAGGTCGCGGATCGGCGAGCCGGCCTCGAGCCCGGCATGGATGCGGGTCATCACCACCTCCTCGCGCTCAGCCGCTTCCCGTTCAGCTGGCGTGCCGTGGCGGCCACTGCCCTTGAGCCGCTCGAGGCGGCGCTCCGTCATTGCGAGGTCCGCCAGGATGAATTCCAGGTCGAGCTGCTCGATGTCACGCGCAGCGTCGATACTCCCGTCGGGGTGGGGATTAGCTGGATCCTCGAACGTTCGGACGACGTGGAGCAGCGCGTCGGAGTCGCGTAGCCGCGCCAGATGATCTGGCTGGAGCTCCTCCGTGCCGATGTGCCCCTCGGACGACGCCGGCGGCGCGGGCATGTCCACGTACGTCACGTCTGCCTGGACGATCTTCCTTGGCTTGAAGATCGTGGCCAGTGCCGCGAGGCGCGGATCGGGCACCTTGACGACGCCTACGTTGAGGGTGACGCCGCCGTACCCGCCCGTCTCGGCATGGCCCCGGGTCAGGGTGTTGAAGACGGTCGTCTTGCCCGAACCGGCAAGCCCGACGATGGCAGTCTGCATGGACGCGATGGTAACGGCGATGAGGTCCTGAAGATGCCGGCCCGTCAATAGCCCGCGGCGGGGTCCACGATGTTGAGCAACGGTTGGCCAGCGGCGTACCGGCGCAGGTTGTCGCAGAACAGCTCCATGCTCCGGTCGAGGACCCGCCCGCTTGACCACGCGGTGTGCGGTGTCACGATCACGTTCGGGAGATCGTAGAAGGGCGAGGCCGGCGGAAGCGGTTCATCGCGAAACGTGTCCAGCACCGCACCGCCCAGTTCGCCGTCGCGAAGGGCGCGGAGCAGAGCCCGCTCATCGATCAGCCGACCCCGGGCGACATTGATCAGCCAGGCCCCGGGCTTGACCATGGCCAGGGTCTGGGTGCCGATCAGTCCCTCGGTTTCAGGTGTCAGCGGGGCCGCCAGGACGATGAAGTCTGACTCGGCCAGCAGGTCCGGGAGGGCCTCCGGGCCACGGACCTCGGGATGCGCTGGGTCGCCTGCGGTCTCCGCGTCCCGCCCAGCGTGGCGGCGCACAGCCACGACCCGACAGCCGAAGGCGGAGGCCAGCTCCGCCACGGCCTGCCCGATCGAGCCATAGCCGATGACCCCCACCGTGACGTCTCGCAACTCCGCCCCTTCGAGTGGCTGCCAGGTCCGCTCACGCTGCAGCTCCAGGAGCTGCGGGAGACGTCGACTGACCGCGAGGATCATCATCAGGACGTATTCGGCAATCGGGCGGCTGAAGACCCCGCGCGCATTGGTCACGAGCAGGCCCCGGTCACGAGCGGCCGGCGTCAAGGCTCGCTCGACGCCGGACGTTGCGGTGTGGACCCAGGCGAGACGCGGGGCGCGCACCAGCAGTCGATCGAAGGCGTCGGCACTGAGCCAGCCGCGGAGCATCACGTCGACGTCGTCAAGCGGCCCATCGGCCAGGCCCTCCACCGAAACCATCACCAGCCGGGCGCCGGGTGCCGCGGCGCGGATCCGCTCAAGGTCGCGGGATCGGTAGCGTGCCGACAGAATTGGGGCCAAGGCAATGGCCGTCGGACGGCCCGGCCGCCGTTCCGACTCACTCACGTTCGGATCCGTCCATCACCCGGCTGATCCAGCGATCCGGCGCCTCGATCTCGCCGTCGCGCGGCAGCGTCTCGGGCCCCGCCCACAGGTGAACCAGGGCTGCGGGCCCCCGTTGCGTGGCGATTTCGCGGACGAAGTGCTCACCCTTTCGGTACTGCTCCAGTTTCAGGTCGAGACCGGTTAGGAGAAGCATGGCTCGTTCGAACGGCGTCCGACGCGCCCGACGCTCATGGAACCGGGCGCTAATCCGGGCGACGTCGGGGACCAGGTCGCGCCCGACCTCATCCATTACGTAGTCGCCAAAGCCCTCCAGCAGGCTCATGACCGCCTGGGTCTCGCGGAAGAGCGCCCGCTGCTCGGCCCCCATCAGCCGTTCCAACCAGTGGTCCCCGTCACGCTCGCCGCGGAGAGCACTCCCGAGCCCGCGCAGCGCCTCCCGCCCGAATCCAGGGACGTCGTTAGAGAAGATCCGAAGCTGGCGGGTGAGGCGCTCGGCGAGATAGGGGCGCAACCACGGATGCGCCTCGAACTCCCAGGCGTGGGTGGTTTCGTGCAGCGCGATCCACGTCGCGAAAGACTCCTGCGGAACGCCCAGGGCGCGTGCCGTGGCCCGGATGTTCTCCTCGACGAACAGGAGTCGGCCCGGGGCCGCCTCGACCGACAGTAGCGCCATGTCGTACTGGCCAAGGACGCGCGTGCCCAGGAACCCCAGCAGGAGGCCGAGCTGCCGATTGGTGACCCAGCGGTTGGCCAGCGCCATCGCGGCCTTGCTCAGGCCGCCACCCGGAGGGACGACCTGGTCGAGGAGGTCGCGC
>JANPDO010000398.1:0-16454 GCA_031431535.1 Chloroflexota bacterium | reverse complement strand
GGATCGCCGTCATGGGGTGGTCGGGCTGGCGGTCAGGCATCCGCCATGGGACGAGCGACCGGAGGTCCAGTCGCCGTGGACGAACGAGATCGGTCGCCAGCAACGGTCGGTGGGCGCGGTCACAGCTTCACCTGGGGCGGGCTGGTTGGCCATCGCCCGGACATGATACGTGTGGGTCGCGCGTGGACGACATGGCGCCGCGGCGTCTTGCAGTCGTCGCGGGGCAGCGGAGGAGTATCCTTGCCCTGTTGCGCGCCGCCGAGCGTGCCGGCTGGAGATGTGGATGCCCAACAAGAAAGATGGACTCGAGAACCTGCTGACCCGTGCGGAGAGCGCCGACCCAGCCAACCGGATCGACCTTCGGGACGCGATCGCGGCGCACGGCGCCGCGGCGATCGAAGCGGTCACGCCGTGGCTCAAGGTGCCGACTCTCGCCGCATTTGCCGTCCGGGTGATCGCACGCGCGGGCGTCACGGGCGAGCGCGAAGCCGCACAGGCGGCCCTCCGCGCAGCGCGACGACGAATGGACGCCCAGCTTCGTGCCGATGCCGACTGGGCCCTGGGCGTGCTCAAAGTGGCACCGATCGGACCCCCGCCGGTCGCGGCCGTGGCGAACACGCTGCCGAGGCGGGCCGAGGCGCCACGCTACGCCGCCGGAACGCGTCCGCTGCGCAGCCGGCCTAGGTCGGGTCTGACCGCCTCATAACTTGCGGTGGGCTGGTCGGCCAGCTTTCGGCGACTCGCCTCGCGCGTCTTCATGAGGCCGTCGCCGGCCATCGACCTCGCCTCCGGCCCCGGCGTCCTGGAACGTGGCGTCCGTCCAGCGGATCGTGCGCTCGCTCGAACTTCGGTTCGGGCGACGCGGGACCGGGAGCGCGCCACCTGCTTCCACGTCTGACACCGCCGCCCAGTAGGCGGCGCCTGACCGGTTGGACTTCAGGGCGCGTGGGGCCGCGGGCCGATTCCGTCAGACGTCGCGAGGGCGGTGCACGGCGTCAGCTGCTCACCTTGTACAGCCGCCAGGGCTCTGGGACGCCTTTGAGCTCGTGCTCACCTGTGTCCTCGAAGACAAGTCCCGAGCCGGCCGTCAGGTCCTTGACGGTCGAACTGACGAGGACCTCCAACGGCCCGGCCAGCGCCGCGATCCGGGCGCCGATGTGGACGGCGATCCCGCCGACCTTGCCGTTCACCGCCTCGATCTCACCCGTGTGGACGCCGGCCCGGATCTCCAGCCCGAGATCCCGGACGCGAGACCCGATCGCCTGTGCGCAATGGACGGCGCGGGCAGGTCCATCGAAGGTCGCGAAGAACCCGTCGCCGGCGGTGTCGATCTCGGTGCCCGAGAATCTGGCGAGCTCCCGTCGGACGATCACGTGATGCGCTGCGATGAGGTCGCGCCAGGCTGCATCGCCGATCTCCGCGGCCCGCGCCGTGGCACCGACGACGTCAGTGAACAGAACGGTCGCGAGGCGACGGGAACTCCGGACCTGGTCCCCGTCGAGGCTCGTGATGAAGCCCTCCAGGGCGTCGATCATGGGAGCGATGGGCCCAGCCGAGCATTCGTTGTCCATGCCAGGCAGCTCGACGACGATGGCTCCCGGGATCAGCGCCGCCGAACTCCGCATGTCGTCTACCGGTATGGAGCTCGAGCCAGGTCGGTACATGGCCAGCGTCGGGACGGTGATCGTAGGGAGAACGTCACGGATGTCCAGCGACATCTGGACCTCGACCATCGGGCGAAATGAGCCCGGCGACCAAGCGCTCCGCTGCAGTCTGGCCATCCACGCGAGGTGGTCGGGGTCTCCGGCCCGGCTCGGCTGGACGTCGCGGACTTCGTTCAGCGCCGCTTCGATGGAGCCGAAATGGGATGAGGTCCATTCGAGATACGTCTGCCATTCCTGTAGGTGTCGCCCGGCCAGGTGCGACCACATGGCGTAGGTCGCAAGACCCCGGACGCGGTCCGGGTGTGATGCCACATAGAGGCAGGCCAGCTGAGCAGCGGCATTCGACCCAAAGAGGATGGGTCGGGTCACGCCGGCCGCATCCATGACCGCCCCAAGATCCTCGACCAGGACTTCGACCGGAGGGGCTTCGCCAGGGGCGAAACGATCGGACAGCCCGATCCCGCGTACGTCGAGCATGACCACGCGGCCCAGCCCCGCCAGACGCTGGAACCACTCGACCTCCTGGGGGCTATCCCACAGCAGGTCCAGGTGCGTGACGTTGCCCGACATGTAGACGATGTCGTAGCGTCCCGCCCCGAACGCCTGATAGGCGATCGACGCTCCGTCCGAGGCGCGGGCATAGTGGACGTCCGGACGTTCCACTACGTGCGGTCCACCAGGGGATCCGGGCCGGCGTCGCGCTTCTCGGTCTCGGCCAGCTTCTTCCGGTTCGTCTCGCGGGTCTTCATCAGGCTGTCGCCTCCGTGGTGCGTGACTTCCGGGGCCGGCGTCCGGGCGCGCAGTGTCCTGCCGGCCGCCTTCGCCGCCGCACGAGCCTCTGCTCGGGCCTCCATCCGCGCAGCGATCGTCGACTCGTAACCGGCGTCCGTCGGCAGGTAGTAGCGGCGCGCCGCGATCTCGTCGGGCAGGTACTGCTGTTCGACGTCGGCGCCTTCGTAGTCGTGCGTGTAGCGGTAGCCGACGCCGATCCCGTGCTGCTTCATCCCACGGTGCGGGGCGTTTCGAAGGTGGAGTGGCACGGGCAGGGCGCCGTTGGCTTCCACGTCGGAGACGGCAGCCCAGTAGGCGGAACCCGCACGGTTCGACTTTGGCGCCGTCGCGATGTAGGTCGTCGCCTGGGCCAGGGCGTACTGCGCCTCGGGCAGCCCGATCCAGTCGAGCGCCTGGCCGGCCGCGACCGCGACCGACAACGCCCGCGGATCGGCGTTCCCGACGTCCTCCGAGGCGCTGATGATCAGGCGACGCGCGATGAACTTGGGGTCCTCGCCGGCCGCGATCATCGCCGCGAGCCAGTACAGAGCGGCATCCGGGTCGTTGCCTCGGAGGCTCTTGATGAACGCCGAGACGGTGTCGAAGTGCCCGTCGCCGGCTCGATCGTAGGCGAGGACGCGATGCTGGGCGGCCGCTTCGACGTCGGCGAGGGTCGGACTGACCCGGCCGTCCGCGTCGCGGATCCCTTCGGACTCGGCCAATGCGGCGGCGCCCTCGAGGACGTTGAGCGCGGATCTGGCGTCCCCGCCGGCGAGCGAGACCAGATGGTCGAAGGCCTCGCTGGTCAGCGCAACGCCGCCCGCGGGTCCGAGCGAGCCCGCCAGACCGCGATCGGGGTCGGCAAGCGCTCGCCGGACGACGGCGGCGACGTCCTCATCGGTCAGGGCCTCGAGCCGCCAGACGCGCATCCGCGAGAGGAGCGCGGCGTTCACCTCGAAGTACGGGTTCTCGGTTGTAGTTGCAGTCACGATCACTGTGCCGTCCTCGACGTAAGGGAGGAGGGCGTCCTGTTGGCCCTTGTTGAAGCGGTGAACCTCGTCAATGAAGAGGATGGTCCGCTGCCCGTTTAGCGCCAGCCGTTCCTGAGCCTCGGCAATGGCCCCGCGGACCTCGGCCACTCCGGCCGAGACAGCCGATATCGCGATCATCTGAGCGCCGATCGCGTCGGCGAAAAGGCGCGCAAGCGTTGTCTTGCCCGTGCCGGGCGGACCCCACAGGATCAGCGAGCCGAGATGGCCCCGGGCGAGCGACCGGCGCAGGGGCCCGCGCTCGCCGACAAGGTGCTCCTGCCCGACGAACTCGTCCAACGACCGCGGTCGCATCCGGGCAGCGAGCGGCTGTGCTCCGGGTGGCGGCTGGAACAGGGGTTCGGGCTTGGCGCCGCGTGGTGGTCGGCTTGGCATCGAGGCCAGTCTACGGGCGATCACTCACGTGCGGCGTTCGCGCACCGCGAATTCGAGCCTCTGAGACGCGAGCGGCGGGTTGAGGACGTACACTCCGCACCCGGCGTGAACGCTGTGTACCGAAGCGGAGGATCGCCATGATCGACGTTAGCGAGGCGTGGGCTCGCTCGGAGGCTCAGGCGGCCAAGACCGAACTTGCGCCGTGGGTTCCGTCTGCTGGCTTCGCCCCTTCACCGATCGACGCTCACGAGCAGAAGGATCGGCTTGTCAGCGGCCCCCGGACGTATACGGCATCGAAGAACGACCTCGACCATGACGAACGCGTCGCCCGGGTAGGGCCCGAACGCACGGTCCGGTAGCCGCTCCATCGTGTTCGCCTCCGCGATCGAGATTGCTCAGCAGTTCACATTTCCCGTGATCATCTCGACCAAACGCTGGTCAGGAGATGTCGAAGCGGGCGTCGGAGCGTTTGTGATCCTCAACGCGGACGGATGGATGGCAACAGCGGGCCACATCATCCATATCGGCCTCAAGGCTGCGGACGACGCGCCTAAGGTTGCCGCCCACCGAGCCGCCATCGCCGACGCGGAGTCCGACCCCAAACTCAGCCCCGGAGGTCGCAAGCGCGCTCTGCGGGACCTGGCGTACAAGGCGGACCCGAAGTGGATCACGAACCATTCCTACTGGAAGCATTCACGACTGCTTCCTCGCCGGAGCTTCCTACAACCGGAGCTTCCTACAACATGAACTCCAAGGAATCGAGTTGGTAAGCAAGCCCCTTGGCGCCACTTCGCTATTCGAAATGCCTCATGGGTTGGGTTTGTACGTCTGCCGGTCGTAGCCGAAAAGCGTGTTGTAGGTGATTTCGAAACGGTCTGGGGTAAACTTGTACCACTCGTAGCCGTCGGTGAGGATGTCGCCCGGCGACTGCGGAGCGGGCATGCCGCGCTTCGCCTGCAAGCGCTGCTCCAACTCAAACATCGCTCCCTCGACCCGCATCGCCCTGCCGCTCATCTGGAGCGCGCGCTCTTTGTCCGTATCATGTGTCGCGATTACGACGGCAGCGATATTCGGATTCTCGGCGATCGCGCGCGAGTGTTGGCAATCCGCGATCGAGATCCAATACAGATTGAAGGCATCGTCAAAGACGTACACCACCGGCGCTATCCATGGGCCGCTCGCATCGGAAACGCCAAGGTTCACTGCGAAGCCATCGCGCAGCACCTCCTGCACCAGCGATTTCAAATCCTGTGCCATGCCATGATTTTAACAAAAAGCCGCCGAAGGGCGGTCATCATTCACGGAAACCTCTGAGTTCAAAGTCGAGATCCTCAATCGGCGAGGGTTGCTTCAGCTTGGGCGAGCGCGGCGGTGGAATAGACGAGCGCAACGAATACGTCGGGTGGCCCTTGGCTCGGCAGGCCCGCGACAGCGGCCAAGATCGCCTCAGCTCGTTCGTCGGTCACGCGGCCACCGGTGACAGTTGTGCGGAATACGGATTCTCGGTCGTGGCTCCGATGAGGGTGACCGTGCCGTCCTCGACATGCGGCAGCAGCGCGTCCTGCTGGGCCTTGTTGAATCGATGGATCTCGTCGAGGAACAGGATCGTGCGAGCGCCGTGGAGGTTCAGTCGTTCCTGGGCCTCGGCGATCGTCGCGCGGACCTCGACGACCCCGGACATGACCGCGGACATGGACACGAAGTGAGCGCCGATCTCGCCGGCCAGCAGCCGGGCGAGGCTGGTCTTGCCGGTCCCGGGCGGTCCCCACAGCAGGAGCGAAGCGAGATGGCCGCGGGCGGCGGCTGGAAGAGGGCTTCGGGTCTGGCGCCCTTTGGTGGTCGACTCGGCATCGGGGTCAGTCTAGGGCGTTCGCCACCCCGCTAATCCCGGATCGGCTCGATGTTCTGGTTCAAGCGGAACACGTTCGTCGGGTCGTATCGCCACTTGAGCTGCGCCAGGCGGCGATATTTCGACTCGCCGTAGGCGCTAGGCGCTACGCCTGTGTCGGCCTGTTCGTTGACGTAGTTGGCGTCCATCGAGAGTTCGCCAAGCCGTCGGGCGGTGCGGCGGCACCAGCCGATGGCCCGCTCGTCGTCTTCCGGACTGTCCCAGACACCCTGGGAGATCCAATAGAAGGCGCCCGCCCTGCCGGAGTACGCCGTTGCGTCCTCATCGACATCGCCGACGGCGCCGCCCAGCTGCAGGCAATAGACCTCGAGCCCAGGGACAGGAGTCTCCCTGAGCGAGTCCGCGATGACTTCGATGACCCGGCCGTCCATCGCGGCAAGGAACCCGCCCTTGGAGTAATACCGCCGACCCCAGGGCAGGAGTTCGTCGCTCGCGCGCTGCAGTTCCACGAAGGTCATATCCACCCTGGGATCCCGGACCCCCCCTGGGAACGCAAAGCGATCCAACGCCGCCTCCGCGCCGACCGTCGACCCGGTCCAGATGGCTCGGAGGAGCAATTCGTCCGCCGTGACGATGAAGGCCGTGGTCAGCTCGCGGGGCGCATTCGCCGCCGCGTCGCGATATCGCGTCAGCGTCTCCGCAGTGGCAGCGGCCGGATAGGTCCAGCCCCTGATCGTTACCGGCCCGAGATCGTGCACGCGGAACTTGAACCTGGTGACGACGCCGAAGTTGCCGCCGCCGCCGCGGATCGCCCAGAACAGCTCGGGTTGTTCATCCGCGTCGACGCGCGAGAGTCTACCGTCTGCCGTGACGATATCGGCTTCGATCAGATTGTCGATCGTGAGCCCGAAGCGCCGGCTGAGATACCCCATGCCGCCTCCAAGCGTCAGGCCCCCGACACCCGTGTGCGACACCACACCGGCCGGTGTCACCAGGCCGTACCGCTCGCCCGCTGCGTCGACGTCGCCGAGCAGAGCGCCCCCGCCGACGTCGACGGTTCTGGTCTGCGGATCGACGAGCACGGCGTTCATCCGTGACAGATCGCAGACGATGCCGTCGTCGCAGGTGCCGAGGCCCGCGAAGCTGTGGCCGCCGCACCGCACGGCGAGAGGCAACCCGGAATCTGCCGCGATGCTCACGACCTTCTGGACATCGCTCGCCGTCGCAGCCTGCACGATCGCGCCAGGCCGGCGTTCGATGACGGCGTTGTAGACGCGACGAAGACGATCGTAGTCACGATGACTCGCGTCAACGACCGTGCCATCCAGATGTGCGCGCGCAAGCTCGCGTGCAACTGCGGAATCAGCCATCGGCTACCTCGAATCGCGTTCTGGGGCAGAAGACCGCGTGGCGCGCGACGGATGGCCCCGCTTGCTGGACTTCGGGTTAGGCGGCGGCTCCGCTGACCTGGGTGACCACCCATAGGATCACCAGCAGGCCGACCAATGATCCACCGACCCTGGCGACCCGTCGCACGTCACGCGCGACGTAGGCGTATTCGTTCGCGGCGGCAGCGCCCAACGGTGAACTCGAGCGGACAATCGGCTCGCTCGTGCTGCGTTGCGCTCGACTGCGGCGGACATCCTCTGCCTGGCGCTCCTGGGCGACGATGACCGCCTCGATCTGCGATGCTCTGGCCTCTTCACCGGCAGTCAAGGATGCCGGGAGGACAGCCGACGATGGAGCCGCTGCCTTCGACGCGGGGGTCGCGGCTGGTCGGTTTGCCGGTCGCGCCGTGGGCGGGCGTTGGCCGGGTCGCGTCATCGTGCCCCTGGCTCGCTTGGCCATGTGTGGTCGAGGGCCTCCATCGAAGCTGTGGGTGAGAGGTCGACGACCTGTCGGACGTCGCGGTTTGGTCGTTCGAGGGCAGAGGATAGCACCGGCCGCGGGCGAGCTGGGTCGGGTCTCTCGACGGGGCGTGATCAAACGCCTGCCTGCTAGACTCCGGATCGCCTTCGGAGGACCATCGGATCGATCTCGACGCGTTCATTCGGCCCAATCTCGGCGCGATCGTCGTCGGATTTGGGGGCGCCGTCGTCGTGCTCGCGGTCGCCTGTCTCCTGCTCGCGCGCCGAACGCGGGCGCTCGACGCCCGCCTGCGCGGGATCACGCGGGGGGCCGAGGGGCGGAGCCTCGAAGCCATCCTCGATGCGCACCTTGACAAGGTCTACGGCCTGGGGCGCGAACTCGAGGGCATCGCGGTTCGGACGGAGATCCTGGAGGCGGCGCAACGGCGGTCGTTCCAACGACTGGGACTTGTCCGCTACAACCCATTCGAGGAAACCGGTGGCAATCAGAGCTTTGCCCTGGCCTTGCTCGATGCTGCCGGCGACGGCTGGATCCTGTCGAGCCTGCACGCCCGGGCGGGGACGCGGGTCTACGCGAAGGCGATCAAGGGTGGTCGCTCGGACGCTGGCCTGTCGGCCGAGGAGATCGCGGCGCTCGAGCAGGCTACGGCGTGACACCCTAGGTGGCACGGCGCGCGACGATCCTGCCGCCATGTCCCCTTCGACCACCTCTCCGTCGGGCGCCGATCTGGCACCACCAAAGGTCCGCGTGAGGCAGGCGCGGCTTCGCAGTCGCCGTGACCCGTCGCCGCTCGAGCAGATTCCCGCGTGGCGGGACCTGGTCCCGGTCATGGACCCATCGCTCACCACCGCGCTGTCGCCAGGACTCCAGGACCTTCTTGGCGGACTCAACCCGGATCAACTTCGCGCCGTGACCCACGGCGATGGGCCGCTGATGGTCGTGGCGGGCGCGGGGACCGGCAAGACCCAGGTGCTCACCCGGCGCATCGCCTGGTTGATCGCCACCCGCCGGGCGAGGCCCGCGGAGATCCTTGCGCTCACATTCACGGACAAGGCCGCCGAGGAGATGGCCATCCGGGTAGACCAGCTGGTGCCGTACGGCTACACGGACACCGCGATCTCCACGTTTCACGCGTTCGGGGACAGCCTGATCCGGGAATACGCCCTGGAGCTTGGCTTGCCGCCCGATGTTCGTGTCCTGTCGCGGGCGGAGGTTGTCATCTTCCTGCGCGAGCACCTCTTCGAATTCGACCTGGACGCGTACCGTCCGCTGGGCGACCCTACCCGTTTTCTGGCCGCGCTCGCCACGCTGTTCAGTCGCTGCAAGGACGAGGACATTTCCCCCGAGGACTACCAGCAGCATGCCGACCGGGTCTCGGCGTCGGCGGCGCGAGTGGCAGAGATGGTCGACCTGGCGGCTCCCGACGGCGAGCGAGATGCGAGCCAGCCCGGGGCCGCAGCCGCCGTCGAAACGGCCGCCCGACAGCACGAGCTGGCCGCCGCCTACGCGACCTATCAACGCCTGATGGCGACGAGCAATTGCATCGACTTCGGCGACCAGGTGGCTCTTGCACTCCGCCTGGTCCGCAGCTCTGCGGCCGCCCGGGCTGCGATCGCCGGCCGCTTCCGGTACATCCTGGTGGACGAATTCCAGGATACGAATCGAGCGCAGTCGGAGCTCGTGAGCCTCCTGGCGGAGGCCCATCGCAATGTCACGGTCGTGGGCGATGACGATCAGGCGATCTACGCATTTCGTGGCGCGGCGATCGACAACATCCTCGCATTTCGCGACCGCTACGCCGGCGCGCGGACCGTGGTCCTTCGTCGTAATTACCGCTCACTCGCGCCGGTCCTTGACGCGTCGTATCGGCTCATCCGGTTCAACGACCCGGATCGACTGGAGGTACAGGCCGGCGTCTCCAAGCGCCTCCGCCCGGAACGCCAGTCGCCCTCGGCGGCACCCGTCAGGCTGGAGGTCTTCGCCTCCGGTTCGGAGGAGGCGGACTGGGTGGCGGCGGAGATCGGACGTCGCGTGGCCGCCGGCGCAGCACCGCGCGATCATGCGGTCCTGGTCCGGGCCAACGGTCACGCCGATGCGATCCTGCGGGCGCTCAACCTGGCCGGGATCCCGTGGCGATTCTCGGGCGCCTCGGGGCTTTATTCGAGGCCGGAGGTCAGGATGCTGCTGGCCTTCCTGCGCGTTGCGGCAGACCTTGAGTCGAGCGTCGATGTGTACGCCCTGGCGGCGTCGGAGGCCTATGCGCTCGGGGGCGAAGACCTGACCGCGATCGTCAACATGGCCCGCCGGCGCAATCGCTCGGTCTGGGCCATCGTCACGGAGCTCGACCGTCAGCCGGGGATCCTCCGGGTCGGGAAGGAGACGCGCGTCATCGTCCATCGTCTCGTGGAGGATCTGACCGGCTACGCCGAGATGGCGCACCGGCGACCGGCCGGCGAGTTGCTCTACCGGTTTCTGCGTGGCAGCGGAATCCTCGCTCGCCTCGCCGGCTCCGACACGCCCGCGGCCGAGGAGGCCCTCCGGAACATCGCCCGATTTTTCGAGATCGTCCGGGCTCAGTCGGCCCTCCTGGTGGACGACCGCGCAATCTTCGTGGCGCGGCACCTCGCCACGCTCATCGACGCCGGCGACGACCCGCCAACCGCGGAGCTGGATCCGGACGCGGACGCGGTCGCGGTGCTGACCATTCACAAGGCCAAGGGACTCGAGTTCCCAGTCGTGTTCCTGCCAGGCCTCGTGGCCGGCCGTTTCCCGATCGCGGGGCGCGGCGAAACGCTGCCGATCCCCGCCGGGCTGGGCCGCGGTGTCCCGACGACCGCGGAATCGGTGCTGGCCGAGGAGCGGCGCCTGTGCTACGTGGCCATGACACGCGCCCGGGACGAGCTGATCCTGTCGCACGCTGCCGACTATGGCGGCGCCCGCGCTCGGCGAGTCTCCCCATTTGTCCTTGAGGCGCTGGATCTGCCCACTACCTCGGGTGTGCCCGGCTCCGGCGCCCGCATCTCGACCCCGAGCGAGCGATTGGCGACGTTTGAGGCGAGCGCCTCCCCGGTTGGCGTGCCGAACGGCCCAGTCACGGAGCCGTTGTCGCTCAGCTTCTACCAGGTCGACGATTACCTGACCTGCCCACTCAAGTACAAGTTCGCCCACGTGCTCCGGGTCCCCCTGGCGCCACATCATGCGATCATCTACGGGGCGGCGCTGCACAAGGTGGTCCAACAGTTCCACAACCGTCAGGCCAAGGGTCTGATCATGACCGAGATCGAGCTTGACGACGCCTTCGCAGCGGCCTGGTCGAACGAGGGATTCGTGAGCCGGGATCATGAGGAGGCTCGGCTGACGGCGGGCCGGGCCGCGCTGCGCCGCTTTCGAAACGCGCAGCTTGCGCCGGACGCCGTCGTCCCCACCTACGTGGAACGTGAGTTCAGCTTTGCGCTCGGGGGCGATCGCGTGCGCGGACGGTGGGACCGCGTCGACATCGTCCCAGCCGGTCAGGACCTGGCATCGTCGGCCGGGCAAGGGGCGCGGGCGCCGAGCGCCGATGTCGTCTCGCCGACGCTTGGCATCCTGGGTCCCGAACGGGTGACCATCACGGACTACAAGTCATCCGACGTGCGCGACCCGGCGAAGGCGCGCCAGCGTGCCCGCGAGTCGTTGCAGCTCCAGATCTATGCGATGGGGTATGAGGCGATGACGGGCCGACTCCCCGACGCCGTCGCGCTCCACTTCCTCGAATCGGGGCTCGTCGGCCAGGTGGCCGTCGACCCGGCGCGCCTGGCCCGCGCCCGGACCAGGATCGTCAAGGCGGCCGCCGGCATGCGCGCGCGAAACTACGAGGCAACCCCGGACTTCCTCGCCTGCTCGTATTGCGCCTTTCGGGATATCTGCTCATCCAGTGTCGCCCGGTGACCGCTCACTAGGGCATTCGCCCCACTCGACGGCGGCTTCCGGACCGGTCAGCGTTCGCGACCCGCCGGCACTTGGCGGCTCGCACCGGAGTGACCCGTCGACGATGTACCGATTGGGCGCGATGACTTCGCGGTCCGCCCCGAACGCCGGTCCGGAGGTCCTAGACTCACTTGTCATGGAACCGCGCGACCGGCTGGCGAACCTCGGACTCTTTGCGGCTGCGGCCGTGGTCTGGGTACTCGTCGGGTTTGTCGTAACCACGCGCGACCCCCTGATCGATCCGGTCGCGGGCTACATCGGGGCCGCCCTGATCGGGCTGGCAGTGGGACTGACCGTCGTGCCACTGGCGTGGCTCACGGTCTACGGTCGGCACAAGCAGATCGCCTACCGCGGCGACTGGCTCCGGGCCGCGCGTCGGGCGACGTGGGTCGGGATCGTCGTCACGACCCTGATCGCGATGCGCCTCGAGGGGCTCCTGGAGCTTCCCCTCGTGTTGTTCATCGTCGCGATCGCCTTCGTCGCCGAGGCGACGCTGTCTGCCGAACGCTAACTGTTCGACAGCCGCCGCGTCGTCGCGTCGCGTGGCGCCGGGCTGGTACGCTCCCGAGCCACGGAGTCGTCCAGGCAAGGAGCACACGTGTCGTCACTGACCGCCACCCGCCCTGCCGCGCCCCACGCGGAGGCAAAGGCACGGATCGCCGAAGCGGTCGAAGCGGCCCGCGACGAGATCATTGGGTTGTCGCACCGAATCCACGCCAACCCGGAGCCGGCTTTCGAAGAGGTGCAGGCCGCCACCTGGATCGCGGAGATCCTGCGACGCGAGGGCTTCGAGGTCGAACACCCGGCAGGCCGCCTGCCGACGGCGATCCGGGCCATCCGTCCCGGGGGACCCCAGGGCCAGTCCACCGCCGGGCCACGGATCGGGATCCTTGCCGAGTACGATGCATTGCCTGGGCTGGGACATGGCTGCGGCCATAACACGATGGCCGCTTCCGGCGTCGGCGCGGCGCTCGCCCTGGCTTCCGTGGCCGCTGACCTGCCCGGAGCCATCGTCTTCCTGGGGACTCCGGCCGAGGAACGTGGCAGCGGCAAGCAGTTCATGATCGACGACGGCCTCTTCGAAGGCATCGATGCGGCACTGCTCTTTCACCCATGTGACCGGAACCATGTCGAGAGCCACCCACTGGCGTCCGAGGACGTCGACGTCACGTTCACCGGGCTCCAGTCGCACGCCAGCTCGGAACCGTGGATGGGCCGAAACGCCCTCGACGCCCTGATCAGCCTGTTCGTTTCAGTCGGACTGTGGCGCCAGCAACTTCGCCCATCGGCCCGTGTCCACGGGATCATCCGGGAAGGTGGCACTGCCGCCAACATCATCCCCGAGCGCACCTCGGCGTGGTTCATGATCCGCGCCGACAACGAGCTTGAGTACGAGCGCATGCGCGACCGCTTCCGGGAGCTGTGCGAGGCCGCCGCCCGGGCCACTGATACCTCGGTGGATGTTGTGTTCTCGGGGCGAGCGACGACGATGCGGAACAACGCGGTGCTCGCGGATCGGTTTCGGGCGAACATGGCCGCGTACGGCCTCGTTGACCAGGGCGATGACCCCAATGCCGGCTCGACGGATATGGCCAATGTCAGCTGGGTCTGCCCGACGATCCACCCGGACCTGGCCATCGCACCCGAAGGGACACCGGGCCACTCCACGCGGTTTCGCGATGCGGCTGTTAGCCCGAGGGCGGATGAGACCATCCTGCTCGCGGCCACCCTGATCGCCCAGACGGCGTACGAGCTGTTCGCCGACCCGGAACTCGTCGCGGCCGCCTGGCGCGAGTTCCGCGAGGGGGGCTGACCCGAGACTGCGGCCGAAGTGCGGCCGGCCGGAGAAACCGGCGAGGCCAGCCTGACGGCCAGTGGCGGTGCTACGATCGGCCGGCGCGCCCCGCTGGACGAGACCTTCGAACCGGCGGCGCTCCCAGTGAGATCGGTCAGTCCCGCGGTGGTCGCGCCGCGACCGTCTCCGGAGGATTCCGTGGCCCAGCCTTCAGACCATCCCGTCGGCGACCGGGACTACGCGGCCGCGAATGGCTGGGACGGCGCGTTCGAGACGTATGACGACTTCGACCTGCCGACCTACGTCGGTCCCTCGACGTTCATGAAGTTGCCGTGGGTCACCGATCCCGACGAATTGCGCCGGCGCGCGGTCGACGTGGCGATTGTGGGGGCGCCGTTCGACGACGCGGTGACGCATCGTCCCGGGGCGCGGTTCGGACCTCGGGCGATCCGGGAGGCCCAGTACACGTCGGGCTCGATCTACTCGCTTCAGCTCGATGTCGATGCCTTCGACGTGCTCACCGTGGTTGACGCCGGGGACGCCAATATCATCCCGGCGTGGATCGAGCGCGGCCACGCGATGATCTACCGCAAGATCCGCGAGGTGGCTGGCAGCGGCGCGATCCCGATCATCCTCGGCGGTGACCACTCGATCACCTGGCCGGCGGCGACCGCGATCGCCGAAGTGCGCCACCCGGGGAGCATCGGGATCGTCCACTTCGATGCCCACGCCGACACGGCGAACGACTCCTATGGGGTCCTCGCCAGCCACGGCACGCCGATGCGACGCCTGATCGAATCCGGCGCGGTCAAGGGTCGCAACTTTGTCCAGGTCGGCTTACGCGGCTATTGGCCACCCAGGGAAACCTTTGACTGGATGCGGGCGCAGGGGTTGCGCTGGCACCTCATGACCGAGATCGAGGAGCGCGGGGCGGAGGCGGTCATTGCCGACGCGATCGCCGAGGCCCTCGACGGCCCTGACGCGATCTACTTGTCGCTCGACATCGATGTGATCGATCCGGGCATGGCACCAGGTACCGGCACGCCCGAGCCGGGTGGCATGCTGACCCGCGAAGTGCTGCGAGCCATTCGCCAGATCGTGGGCGCCGTCGACCTCGCCGGGATGGACATCGTTGAGGTGTCGCCACCGTACGACCAGGCCGAGACGACCGCCATGGCGGCGAACCGCGCGGCGCTCGAAGCGATCAGTGCCCTCGCGGTCCGTCGCAAGGCTGGCCACCGCGTGCGCTGGGAGGGGTAGTCATCGGGACCTCCCGGACCGACCCTCGCGATCCGGCCGTCGCGGCGGCCCTCGCTCGCCTCTACGACCTCGACCTGGCCGATGACCCGGGCGATCTCGACCTGTACCTCGCCCTCGCGGACCGCTCGGCCGGCCCGGTGCTCGAACTCGCGGTGGGCACGGGCCGGCTGGCCGTCCCCCTGGCGGCTGCCGGACATGTGGTCACCGGGGTGGACATCGACCCGGCCATGCTCGAACGCGCCCGATCACGCGCGCAACTCGGCGGTGCGGGTCTCGCGCATCGCCTGACCCTGGTCGAGGCCGACCTGGTCGGGCTCCAATGGCCAGAGGCGGTCCCGTTCAGGCTCGCGATCATCGCCCTCAACTCGATCATGGTCCTGTCCACGCGTGCTGCCCAACGCGCGGCGTTTCGGACCCTGGCCACCCACCTCGCACCCGGTGGCCTCGCGGTCGTCGACACCTGGATCCCGGATGCCGACGACCTTGCGCGGTTCGATGGCCGTCTCAGCCTCGAGTGGACTCGCCTTGACCCGGCCACTGGCGCGACGGTGTCCAAGACCGTCGCTGCCCAGCACCAGGCGACTTCGGCCACGGTGGCGTTGACCACGATCTTCGAGGAGGGCGCCCAGGGCTCGCCAGCGCGCCGCTGGGTGCGGGAGGACCTGCTGCGCCTCATCTCCGCCGACGAAGTCCATGCATTTGCCGAGGAGGCTGGGCTCGAGATCGAGCTGCTGGCCGGCGACTACGGGCTGGGACCGATCGGACCCGGGAGCGAGCGAGCGATCCTGGTGGCGGTGAAACCGGGCTGACGTGTGCCGAAGCCCGGCCTCGCCGGGCGCCGGGTACCGGGTACGTCCGGGTCCATGGCGCACCCGGACGTCCGGGTGGCTTCGTCGAGCGGCCCTCGTGGTATCGTCGATCCGATGCCTCCCAGTGACCAGACGCGGCTGCTAATCATCGAGGACGTTCCACAGGTCGCCCAGTACATCCGTGGCCTCCTCGAAGCGCAGGCGCGAGTCAAGCTGCTCGAGGTGTTGACCGACGGCTCACGCGCGGTCAACGCGATCACCGAGATGCGCCCCGACATCGTCCTGGTCGACGCCCTGCTGCAGGGCCGCGTGAAGGGGCCCAAGGTCGTGCAGCAGATCCGCGAGGCCGGACTGGGCGTCCCCGTGATCGTGCTGACCGTCCCGCAGAACCCGATCGAGGCCAGCGCGGACCTCGGGATCGACGGCGTGCTGACCATGCCGTTCTCCGGGTTCGATCTGCTCAGCCGGATCTCGCAGGTTCGCAAGGAACACGAGCAACGGCGAGCGACGGGTTCGAGTCGGCTGATGACGGTCTTCGCGCCCAAGGGAGGCGTTGGCAAGACCACCATTGCCCTGAACCTCGCGGTCGCCCTGGCCCAGCAGGCCCAGCGCACCGTCCTGATCGATGGAAGCCTCCAGTTCGGCGACCTTCGCTCGCTGCTCAAGGTGCCCGTGGACGCGCCGTCCATCCTGGACCTGCCGACCGACCGAATCGCCGAGTCCGATCTGGGCGACGTGCTCTGGCGCGACCCGTCTGGGATTGACATCCTGCTGGCGCCACCGCGGATCGAGATGGCGGAGATGCTTAGCTCGAGAGATCTCGAGAAGATCCTGTCGCTGCTTCGCCGGGTGTACGACTGCATCGTGATCGACATGTCGTGCCAGCTCAACGACCTCAACCTCGCATTCCTCGATGCGAGTGACACGATCGTCGAGATCGTCACCTACGACTCGACGACGATCCACAACACCATCGCGATGGCGGACACGTTCCGGTCCATCGGCTACCCGGCATCCAAAGTGCGCTACCTCGTCAACCGGGCCGAC
>JANPDO010000397.1:0-7368 GCA_031431535.1 Chloroflexota bacterium | reverse complement strand
GGTCGGACTCGTCTTCAACCCATTCCTGCTGAGCTCGGTCTTCGCGCTCAACGTCCTGGCCCTCCTCTATCGACTCGTCGCCATCGTTGATGCTTTTCGGGTCGCCGAATACCTGAATTCGGTCGGGTCGGCGGGCGGCGGTCGCTCTGGACCACCTCGCGTGCGGCGGCACCCATTGTCCCTGGCCGGGCTGCTGGCCGTGATCCTGGTCATGGCCGGGAGCCATGTCGTGGTCGCCCGGTACGACATGCTGGCGCTCGACCTGCTCGACAGCGGCTGCATCTTCATTGGCGACCAGCGGGCGAGAGAGTGCAGCGTCGACGCGGCGGCGACGCCCGCAACAACCTCCGACGCGGCACCCAGGCCCACGTCCGAAACCTCGCCTGAACCCGAGTCGAGCCCGGTCGGGGCCGCAATCCCTGACGTCTCAAGCCCGCCTTGGGATGGGGTGGAGCAGCTCAACATCCTGCTGATCGGGACAGATCAGCGGCCGCACGAAGGCACCTACAACACGGACACGCTGATCGTCGTCTCGATCGACCCGCAGACGAACCAGGTCGCGCTGTTCAGCCTCCCGCGCGACACGGTCGACGTCCCCGTGCCGCCGGGACCGGCGCAGCAGGCATTCGGACCGGTCTACGCGAAGAAGATCAACGCCTGGTTCACGAGCGTGCGCAACCGCGACGACCTGTTTCCCGGGACTGACCGGACGCGCGGCTACAACGGGCTCAAGGCGATCATGGGCACCCTCTACGGGCTCGACATCCGCTACTTCGTCGAGGTGAACTTCGAAGGCTTCATTCGGGTCGTGGACGCGCTGGGCGGGGTCACGATCAACGTCCAGATCCCGGTCGTGGACGACCGCTACCCAGGCGAGAACGGATGGCTCGAGCGGATCTACATCCCCAGCGGAATCCAGCACATGGACGGCCGCCAGGCGCTCCGCTATGCGCGGTCCCGCCATTCGTCAACGGATTTCGACCGCGGCCTGCGCCAGCAGCGCGTCCTGCTGTCCTTGCGTGAGCAGGCGGATCCCCAGGCGCTGATCCCGCATTTGCCGGAGCTCATCGAGGCGCTCAAGCAGGCAGTCCGGACGGACATCCCGATCGATCAACTCGACGAGTTGTTGGGTCTGGCCGCCGCGATCGACACGAAGAAAATCCGGTCGTACGTGTTTAGCCCGCCGCTCTACCAGGAGGAGTTCCAGTCGAGCCCGCGCGGGTACATCATCGTTCCGCGCCTCGACGCGATCCGGGCGGCGGTCCGGAATGCGTTCACGATGGACCCGGCGGACGAGGCGCTGCGCCAGCGGCTGGCCGAGGAGGGCGCCAGCGTCTGGGTCCTCAACAGCACCCGGCTGCGCGATCGCGGCGCGAAGCTGGCGAGCTACCTCGAGTACTACGGTCTGGCCGCATCCGCGCCACGGCAGACGCCGCAAGGCGGCGTCCAGCCCGATTCGACGATCGTCGTGTACAACGGGGCGGAGACCGAACTCGTGACGACGATCGCCTACCTCGAGGAGCTCCTCGGGGTGCCCGCCACGTTGCGGGCGGATGCCGCGATCCGCGCCGATGTCGTGGTCACGATCGGCCGGGCGACTCCCGACCTCGAGGCCCCCGTCCTGCCATAGGCAGGAGTCCCATGCGCCAGCCGGCCGCCGCCGATGCCGCCATGCCGGATCAACGCGCGCGTCGCGTGGCGGCGGACCACCACGTCTGGGTCGCCATCGCCAGCTTCGCCGGCTCGACCGGCGGCGGCTACGATCCGGCGGCCGGCCGATCCGGGATGTGGGCAGCAGACGGCGCCGTGGTCAATCAGGCCGGACCGGAAACCGGTGCCATCGCCCGTGCGAGGCTCCGTTGCCTGCGGGGATGGGCAGCCTGACGGCTGAATCGGACCCAGCACGGTCGTCCGGGAGACACGATTCCAGGCCGATTGGTGTACGCGACGGCTATCCGCGTTCGAACGCCGGTGTGTTTCCAGGCACCCTGGAACCATCGACCGATTTCGTGCCCGGCTGGTCGGGAATTCCAGTCCGGCTGGAGACACCGCCGCGTGGATGACCCGTAGACCAACCGTGTTGGAATCCGCCTCGTTCCCGGACCAAGCACCCGGTCCCCGAGCCACGCCAGGCCCGTCGGCCGCCGACCGCGAACGCCCGCCGACCGCGAGCGCCCGACCCGCGTCCTACACGATCGGGGTCAGCCAGTGGCGGTATTCCGGGAGGCGCCCGCGCACGGCGTCAAAGTAGCGGTCGCGAATGAGCCGCGTGATTGGCCCGATCTCGCCGCTGCCGACCGGTCGGTGGTCCACCTCGATCACTGGTGAGACCTGGACACCGGTCCCGCACAGCAGGATCTCGTCCGCGATATACAGCTCGGAACGGTCGATCGAGCGGGTCTCCATGGGGATGCCCAGGTGGCCGAACATCTCCATCAGCGCCTTGCGCGTCACGCCTTCGAGCAGGTCGTCGCTGACCGGCGGTGTCAGTGCCACCCCGTCCCGAACCACGAACAGGTTGGCGGCCGAGGCCTCGTTGACGTGGCCATCGGCCGTCAGCACGACCGCCTCATCGTAGCCGTTGAGCTCCGCTTCGGACTTCTGGAACGCCATGTTGACGTACCCGCCAACGATCTTGCCCCGTGCCGGCAAGGCGTCGTCCGAGTTGCGCCGCCACGACGAGGTCATCACCCGAACACCCTTGTCGGTGTCGATGTAGTTCCCGAACGGCAGGGCAATGATGTAGAGCTCGTTGTCGAGATTGTGCAGGCGGACGCCGATCGCCTTGGTCGACTTGTAAAACGATGGCCGGATGTAGGCATCCTGGCGAAAGCCATTGCGCCGGATCGTTTCGACGATGAGCCCGGTCAGGTCCCCAACACTCGGGACGTCCTGCATCAACAGGATCCGACACGACTGGCGGATCCGCTCCACATGCTCGCGAAGCTTCAGCCCGTAGAGGGTCCCCTGCTCTTCGTTCCAGTACGCCCGAATCCCTTCGAACGTTGCCGTCCCGTACATGAACGCGTGGGTCATGATGCTGATCTTCGCGTCGCGCATCGGAACCCACGCACCTTCGAAGTAGCAGATCAGATCGTCCATCGATCCGGCGGGCGGGGCGTGATGTGGCGTCGGGGACGGCGAGTCCGCGACCTTCTGGGTGAGCATGAAGTTGGCTCCTTGCAGCGGTTCCGGCGAGTATAGCCGGCGAGCGATCGCGCTCAGCCAGGACCTCGAAGCACCACCCCGATCACGAATGCGAGATAAGCGACGTAGAACAGGCCGCCGATGAGGAGGCCCCGGCCGCTGAGCCTGCCGCGTCGGGCCATCGGGATGAAGATGAACGCCGACGAGAGGAACGCGATGCCTGCCGACGCGAACGCGGTGTATGTGCCCGGTCCAGCCACCCAGGAATCCGAGGCGAAGACCAGTGCCACGACTGTCGGGATCGTCGACTGGAAGACCATCGCCCCGGTGATGTTGCCCATCGCCAACGTGTCCTTGCCCTGCCGCACCCAGATCACCGAGTTGAATTTCTCCGGGAGTTCCGTGGCGATCGGGGCGATGACCAGTGCCAGCAGGACACTGTCGATGCCCAGGTTCGCGGCGAGATGCTCGACGGCGTCGACGAAGAAGACGGCACCGAGGATGATCAGACCCAGCGCGGCGATGACCTGGACGTTGACCACCCGCAGTCGCGGGGCTCCCGAGTCTGCGCGATGGGCGCGGCGATCGAGCCGATGAAACCGCAGCGGTGCCAGGTCCTCGAGGTCGACACTGGCGTCCGCCTCGAAGTGGCCCTTCACGTACCAGCCATAGATCCCGATGAGGACCAGCGCCACGATCCATTTCAGCCAGTCGGGATCGACCGGCAGGAAGGCGGCGCCGATGGCGATGGCATAGGCGATGGCGAAGTAGCGCATGTCGTGGGCCAGGACCGCCGTGTCGACGCGCATCAGGTCGCCGGACGACCGACGCCGGGCAACCGCGAGGACGGCGATGCCGGTCACGAACATGGCCAGCGTGGCCAGCATGAACGGGGCGCCCAGGATGGCCCCGATCCCGACCGCGTGGGACGCCTCGCCCGTGGCGAACAGGATCGCGATGATCGGGATCATCGTTTCGGGAAGCGCAGTGCCGACCGCGGCCAGCACGGACCCGACGGCACCCTCGGCGAGTTCCAGCTTGCGCCCGAACCATTCGATCCCGTTGGTGAACAGCTCGGCGCCCATCAGGATCACGACGAACGCAATGACGAGGGTGACGATCTCCATGCTCAGACCGTACCAGCCACGGCGGTCACGACGCCGATCGCCATGATCGCGAGGATCGCGAGCGCGATGCCGACCATCGTCCGGTCCCCGTTCCGCGCGTACGCGACAGCCGCGAGCGCCACCTGGCTGACGGGCGTGGCAATCACGGTCAAAATGCCGAGCCACAGAAAGGCCGCCGGGTCAAGGCCCGCGATCGTTTCGGGCAGCTTGGCGAGGTTCAGGGCGGGCCCGCCCGAGAGCGGTGAGGTCCCCGCGGTCGCCATCAGGACGACCCCGCCGAGCAGCAGCCCAACCGAGACGTACGTGAGGGCGATGAGGAGTCGCCCGATGCGCCGCTCAAGTGCCAGCGTCGGCTGGGCTCGCTCATCGATCATGTCAGCGCTCGTTGGAGCATTCGCACCGCGGTGTAGATCAGGACAACGACAAATAGGGCCCGCAGCACGCTTACGTTGACCCGATGACTTAGCCGGGACCCGCCGGTCGCGCCAAGGAACACGCCGATGGCCGTAGGACCGGCGACGTACGGATCAACGCCGCCGTGAACGATGTAAATGAGCGCGCCAGCCGCGGCAGTGATCCCGATCATCAGGTTGCTGGTGGCCGTTGCCACGCGCAGCGGTACGCCCATCGCCAGGTGCATCAGAGGAACCTTGACCACGCCACCGCCGATCCCGAAGAACGCCGAAGCCACGCCTGCGCCGGCGGCACCGATCACGCCCCGGCCAAGGTTGCGCACCCGGTAGTCATCTCCCGACAGACGGTCAAGCATGGTTGGCGAGGCCGCGACCGGGTCATCCACGATGGCCGGGTTCGAGGTCGATCTGGCGTGGCTCGCGGTCGATCGCGCCGCGGGCCGGGCCCGCGCCATGCTGACCGCGACATAGACCAGCAGTCCGGCGAACAACAAGGAGATCAGGCGCTCGTCAAGCAGGAACGCGATCGACCCGCCGATCAGCGCGCCTAACGCCGTGAACAGCTCCAGGGTGATCCCCAGCCGCAGGTTGGCGACGTGGCGTTCCAGGTAGACCCCGGCCGCCGCGCTGCTGGTCATGATCACGCACACCAGCGACACCCCGATGGCATCGCGTAGCGGCAGACCGAAACCAAAGGTGAGCAACGGGACGATGAGGACCCCGCCACCCAGGCCAAGCAGCGATCCGAAGACGCCCGCGGCGGCACCGCCGCAGAGCATCGCCAACCCGATGATCACGCTCGCGAACCGTTTCCCGAGGTGAGGCTGAGCGAGCTAGACCGACCGCGCACCGGCCTGCGCTAGGGACGCAGGTGCTGCGGGGCGTACGGGAGCAACGCCACGTGCCGGGCCCGCTTCAGCGCGACCGACAGCTCCCGCTGGTGTCCGGCGCAGGTCCCGGTCTTGCGCCGTGGCTCGATCTTGGCCCGCTCCGAGAGGTAGCGGCGGAGGCGGTTGACCTCCTTGTAGTCGATCTGGGTGGTCTTGTCGGCGCAGAACGCGCAGACCTTGCGACGACGACGGTCACGGTAGAAGTCGTCGCGCTTCTTGGGTCGAAGGGGGGGCGGCATGCTCTGGTTCTCCTGATCAGAAAGGAAGGTCGTCGATGTCGGTGTCGTCGGCGGGCGGGCGCGATCCGCCGCCGCCGGTCGGCCGGTCACCACCGGTCGGCCGGTCACCACCGGCGAGGCCGCCCGCTGGCGCTCCGCCGAAGCTGCCCTCGTCATCCCGGCCGCGGCGCTCGAGGCTGATGACATTGTCCGAGATCACGTCCAGGGACGTCCGCTTTTCGCCGTCCTTGCCCTCGAACTCGCGCGTCTTGAAGCGACCCTCGACGAAGACCTTGTTGCCTTTGCGCAGCTGGTCCGCGGCGCGTTCCGCCCGATCACCAAAGACGCTGACCCGGTACCAGTCCGTCCCGTCATCGATCCAGCCACCCTGGCCGTCCGGCCGGCTGTGACTGACCGCGACGCTGAACTGTGTCACCGGCTTGCCATTCGGGGTGTAGCGCATCTCCGGGTCACGACCCAGGTTGCCGATCAACATGATCTTGCAGAACGCCATCGTCCGTGCTCCTTCAGTCGATTGCGGCCGGAGCGGCTTCGCTCTCGGACTCGTCGATCAGCCCCGGACGGTCGTCGTCCTCGTCTTCGTCGAGGCCGGACGGCAGGTCGTCCTCGTCCTCGTCCTCGGGCCCCCCGTCTGCGCCATCGCGACGGGTGGACTTGATCGGCCGCTCAACACGAGTCACGAGGTGGCGGAGCACTTCCTCGGTGATCTGGAGGGTGTGCTCCAGCTCGGCAATCGCCGTAGGCGGCGCCTCGAACAGGATGATCTGGTAAGAGCCCTCACGGTGGCGATCGATCTCGTAAGCCAGGCGACGGCGGCCCCACGGAGCGACCTTCACGATCTGTGCCCCACTCGCCACGAGCTGGCGGGTGGTTCGATCGACGAGGGCCTGGCTCCGGTCGTCCGCCACATCGGGACGGATCACGAGCATGAGTTCGTAGCGGCGCATACGCGCGGTACTCCTTCCAAAGGGGATGCCCCGTTGACGGCTTGCCGGCACGGAGCGGAAAGGATCAGGCGCGCAGTCTAGCACGAGGCACCGAAAGCCCTGCCGGGGTTGCCAAAGCCCTGCCGGGGTTGCCATGACCGAATCTCGTGGCAATCGCCCCCCGAGTGCCCGCCGTTGTATCCTCGCACCCGCATCGCAGGTCCGCCAATCCCATCCAGACGTTGCGGAGGCTCAGTGCCGGCCAGCACCATCCTGCTCCTCGAGACCGACCCCGCCACCGACCAGGCGATTGCCGACATCCTGGTCGGCGCCGGCTACAAGCTGACCCGGTCCGTCGACGCGACGGCCGCCATCGGCCTTGCCGCTGACCACCAGCTGCTGATCATCGACATCGCCGTCGGCACCCCGAGCGGGATCGAGATCTGCAGGCAGGTGCGCTCCACGCCCGGCCTTGCCCATGTCCCCGTCATTTGCATCAGCGCTGGCGATGATGTCGAGGAGCGAATCGGGTTCCTCGAAGCCGGCGCCGACGACGTCATGGCGCGACCTGTCGACGCGCGCGAGCTCGAGGCCCGGGTCGAGGCGCTGCTCCTTCGCTTTCGCCG
>JANPDO010000396.1:0-2069 GCA_031431535.1 Chloroflexota bacterium | reverse complement strand
TTCCCGGGCGATCCCCCGGACCGACTCCTTGACCACGACAGCCACGCGCCACGCGAGGAACGGGGCAACCCTGACGTTCGGCTGGCCGCCAAAGCCCGTTATTCGCTCGCCGGCATCGATGACGGCGGCATCCACGATGTGCGGCGCGACCTTGACACTCGCGACCAGATCGCCGCGTTCCACGACCTGACCGTCGAAGACCGTGAACACCTCGAGCGGATCGAGGCGGTTGAGCCGCTCGAGCTCCGCAACACGGATGTTCACCACCCCCGAAACGGCGGCGACCAGATCCAGCCGACTCTGGTTGGGTCCCCGGACTTCCAGGTTGGGCCCGGCGACTGCGCGGGCGAGACGCACCGCCGCATCGTCCTCGTGGAGCTCGCCCGGCTCGATGACAAGCACCGTGACCGGTTCGCCCGGATCCGCGGCACCCAGGATCCCGAGATCGTCGGCGGACAGCCGGCGACCCTTCGACCAGCGCCGCCCCCCGACGGTCAGATCGCGGGCGAGGACGGCGCCCTCGAGACGCGAAGGTGCGCGTCGGCTGGGCGTGACCCGTTCGACGCGCACTCGCTCAGACCGAAGCGACGGTCAGGCAGACCGCCCGAGCGCGGCCTCGATGGCGCGGCGGGTGTAGACCACGGCCATCTGGCTGCGGTAGGCCCGATCCGCGTGGATGTCGCTGTTGACCGTCTGCCCCTCAGTGGCGTGGGAGGCCGCCGTGGCGGCAGCGGCCGGTGACCCATCCGTCCCCAGCAGCGCCGCTTCGACGGCCTTGGCGCGGTAGGCCACCTCGCCCACACCGGTCAGGGCGACCCGGGCGTGGGTGATGGACCCGCTCGTAGATGCGATAACTGCACAGACGCCGACGATCGCGTAACCCGACGCCGGCTGCTCCAGCTTCTTGTAGGCGCCGGCGGCACCCGCCGGCAACGGACCTCGCCGCAACGCCACGAGGATCTCGTCCGCGGCGATCCCGGTCTGGAACGGGCCCTGGAGAAATCCGTCCAGCGGGACGACGCGCTCCCCGCGGGTCGATCGGAGCACGACCGAGTAGTCGAGCGCGAGCGCCAGTGCCGGCCCATCCGAGGCCGGGTCGGCATGGGCGATAGCGCCTCCGATTGTGCCCCGGTTCCGAACCTGGACATCGCCGATGCCCGACAGGCAATCGCGGGCAAAACCCAGGGCCGTCGCGGCGAGCGCCTCTGTGTAGGTGGTCAGGGCGCCCATCTCGAAGCCGCCATCCGGGGTGGCCCTGGCGCCCTGCAACTCCTTGAGCCGACCGATGTCGACGAGGGTCTCCGCGGTCGCCAGTCGGAGCTTCATGAGCGGCAGGAGGCTCTGGCCGCCGGCCAGGACCTTGGCACCGGCGATGGATGCGATGACCCGGAGGGCCTCATCGAGGCTGGCCGGTCGTTGATACGCGAACGCTGCCGGGATCACGCCTGGCCTCCCTTCGAACCCTGGATCGCCCGCCACACCGTCTGGAGTGTGTAGGGCATGTCGAGATGTCGAATTCCGAGTGGGCTGAGTGCATCGATGACGGCGTTGGCGACGGCGGCGGTGCTGGCGATCGCGCCTGCCTCACCGACGCCCTTGACACCGAGCGGGTTGACGGGTGACGGCGTGACCGTCGCGTCCAGCTCGAGGTTCGGCAGCCACGAGGCTCGCGGCAGCGCGTAATCGAGCATCGAGCCGGTCAGCAACTGACCTTCGTCGCTGTAGATCGCACCTTCCCAGAGCGCTTGGCCGATGCCCTGGACGATGCCGCCGTGGAGCTGCCCATCGACGATCATCGGGTTGATCTTGTTGCCGACGTCGTCGACCGCGACGTAGCGGACCAGGTGCACGTGCCCGGTCTCCTCGTCGATCTCGACGGTCGCGATGTGCGTGCCGAACGGCCAGGTGCAGTTCGGGGTGTCGTAGTAGGCGGTTTCATCGAGATACGGCTCCATGTCGGCCGGAAGGCTGAAGCCGAGATCGATCGCGAAGGCGATCTCCTGGATCGTCTTGACCCTGTCGGGCGAGCCCTTGACCTGGTAGTTCGCGCCGTTGACCTCGATGTCCTC
>JANPDO010000395.1:0-10863 GCA_031431535.1 Chloroflexota bacterium | reverse complement strand
CATGGCAGACCTGAAGCGACTCCAGACCGCCGTCGAGGTCGGTGACCGCGAGACGGCGGTCGAGGTCACCCTGCAGGCGATCGACGAGGAGATTCCTCCCAAGACCGTCCTGGATGCGATGACCGATGCGATGGGCGTCGTGGGGCAGCGCTTCCAGGACAACGAGATCTACGTCCCGGAGATGCTGATCAGCGCACGGGCCATGAAGGCGGCGGTGGCGCTGCTGGAGCCACTGCTCATCGGGTCCGGCTACAAGCCCGACAGCATCGCGGTGATGGGCACGATCAAGGGCGACCTCCACGACATCGGCAAGAACCTGGTCGGGATGATGCTCAAGGGCGCGAACTTCGAGATCGTGGACCTGGGCACCAACGTCAACGTCGAGAAGTTCATGACGGCGGCGCGTGAGCACAAGGCGGACATCATCGGGATCAGCGCGCTCCTGACCACCACGATGGGCAACATGCGCGGCGTGATCGAGGCGGTCCGGGCCGCCGACGACATGCCGCACCTGCGGGTCATCGTCGGCGGGGCCGCGGTCACCGAGGAGTTTGCGAAGCAGATCGGCGCGGACGGATGGGCTCCGGACGCGGGCTCTGCTGTGATCCTCGCGCGGAGAGTGGTGGCGGAAGCTCGCGCAGCGGGCGCCGCGAGCGGTGGGGTCGGCGCGGCCGCGGCCGGCTGATCTCTTCAGGCTTCGTCGGCGTTGGGCGCCACGGCGATCCTATGACAGTCGCCCCGCCCTGAACGCGTCGATGAATTCCATGCCGAAGGCATCGGCGCCGGTCAGCAGATCCGCCGCAAGTCTGTAGTTGGCCGACTCGCGGTCCGGCGCCAGTGCCCGCGCGATATCCGCCGCGACCGGGTCCACGATGCCGCTGTCCTGGCCGGCCTGGACACAAAGATCCAGGAAGACATCACTGATCAGCCGGCGCGCCGGCATCCCGAAGGACACGTTCGAGACGCCGCTAGTGATGTGGATCTCGGGGCCGTATCGCTCGCGAAGCTGGCGGACCGCTTCGAGGTAGGCGGCGCCGGCCTCGGCGTCCACGCCGATCGGGATGACCAGCGGGTCCACGTGCAGGGCCGACAGCGCCAGGCCGTGACCGACCGCCATCTCGATCATTTCGATCGCCCGGACCATCCGCTCCTCAGTACCGGTCGGCATGGTCGCACCGGTCGCTGACAGGATCACCGGTGAGCTCCGCTCGGCGGCCAGTCCCAGGACATCCTGGCGGTCGGCGGCCGCCGAGTTGAGGAGTGGCGGCGCTCCGCCTCCCCACGCCGGGTCGTACAGGTTCAGGCCGACCGCCATCACCGCCGAATCCGACGAGTCGATGGCGAGCGGCACCGTCGTAGCCGGCCCAACCACCTGTACGAGCCAGGCCATCGCCTCCAGGCGGCCGCTGACATCCGGGGACACCTCGTCAACGTTGATGTCCAGGTACGCCGCGCCGCCCGCGATCTGGCGCGCCGCCATCCAGCGAACATAGGTGGCCGCCAATTCCGCGTCGGGGCCGTTGGCCACGCCCTCGAGGACGGCCACCATGACGTGCTTGACCCGACCCGAATTGAACTCGCGCGTCTCCTGCACGACCTTCGGCACCGGCAGGAGTGCCTCGCCGTCGCCAAGCGGGACCCGAACCGCGGGTTGGCCACCGGCCGTCTCCGCGATCCGCGCACCGGTTCGCTGGACGACGCGGCTGGTATGGATGTTCTCGCCGATGATGATGAACGGTCGCGAACCGTCAGTCGGGTTCAAGGATCCGGACCTCCTGGTACTTGATGAGGGTCAGGCGGCGAGCGGCACGAACCGGCAGCCGTCCACGAACAGTTCAAAGAAGTCAGGTTCGGTTTCGAGCTCGACGTGCTCAATGCGACCGACCAGCGCCTCCAGGGCATCGCGTCGTGACGAGGAGAGCAGGAGCGCGACAGCGCCATGCAGGGCCGCGTTGCCGACGCGAACGACACGGTCCGCCGGCACCGGCGCCAGCAGTCCGATCTCCATCGCGTTGACGACGTTCACGGCGTTGGCGAACCCGCCGGCCAGGTAGACCCGATCCACCTGGTCGGCAGTCACGCCCAGGCGACGCAGCAGGATGCGCTGGCCGCAGGCGTTGGCCGCCTTGGCCTGGGCGAGCAGGCTCGCATCGGCACGCGAGAAGCTGATCCGCTGCTCCGGGGCCACGAAGTACTCGTCGAGGCCATCACGGAATCGACCCTCGGTATTCATCCAGTCGGCCCGTCGAAGCTCGGCCAGGATGTCCACGAACCCGGAGCCGCAGATCCCCACGGCGGGAGCATCGCCGATCGTGGCGAACTTGAACCCGTCGCCCTCGATTCGGACCGTCTCGATGGCGCCGTCCGCGCCGGGCATCCCGAAGCGAACCAGCCCGCCCTCGAAGGCGGGGCCGGCCGGGCACGACGCCGCCAGATAGCGGGTTCCGTCGGTGACCACCACCTCGGTGTTTGTGCCGATGTCGACCAGCATCCGTACCCCGGTGCCACCGGCAAAGTCGATCGCGGTGAGGTCCGCCGCGGTATCGGCCCCGACGTGGCTGGCGATGATCGGGGCGCCGACGACGCGGCCGTGCGGGTTCATCAGCAGCCCGACCTCGTGGCCACGCCGCCGGATCCAGGTCGTCGTCGCCGTCCCGTTGAGCACGGCGTGCTCGGTGAGGGACTTGTAGGGCGACTCCCCCATCGGCGCGATATCGATCCCGAAGAAGAGGTCGCGCATCGTGCTGTTGGCGACGATGATCGCTTCGTACACCTCGTGGCGATCGATCCCGTGCTCGCGGTAGAGGTCGCGAAGCTCGTGGTTGAGCGCACGCCGCAGGGCCATCCGCATCGTGCCGGGGAAGTCCCGCTCGTACGAGATGCGGGTCATGACGTCACTCCCGCCAAAGCGCTGCGGGTTCTCCATGGCCGCTCCGGCGACGGCGCGCCCGCTCAGCAGGTCGATGAGCTGGAAGACCACGGTCGTCGTCCCGATGTCGATGGCGAGGCCCAGGACGTGCTTGCGCCGCAGGTCGATGGGTTGGCCGGCATAGCGGACCGCGAGCTCGTCCGCGGTCACCACCGGGTCCAGTCGCGTGGGCGGTTCATCGGCCGGGCCAAGGATCCGCATCCGGCGCCGAATGATGGCGAACTCGACATCGCATTCGATTTCGTCGATCTGTGCCTGGCAGGCGAGCCGGAACTGACCGGGGAGGTATGCCTCGGGCTCGGTCCGGGGCGACAGTCCTTCACCGCCCTGGCGAACCTCGACAACGCACTCACGACACCGACCGGTCCGCCGACACGACGCCGGGACGGCCGTCGACACCTCATCGGCGTAGTCGAACAACGTTCGACCGGTGATCAATGGTCGGCGGTCGGTTCCGTGGATGACGTCAGGCACTCGGGCTTCCGGTCGACAGGTGCGGCTCCGATTCGAGCGAGGTGGGCGCCGGGCGCATCGGGCACGGGGGATTGCTGGCCGGTACTATCCCACGCTGGTAGCGGTTCTGCAAACGTTACCAAGCGGGCGGGGTCCGACCGCGCGTTGCCCCGCGCCCAGATCTGCTTGGCGGGTCAGGGTCCCCGGCGGACCGGGCCGCAACTGTCCCGGGGCGTGAAGGAGGTGGGCAGCAGGACGGTCCGTGGTTCGCCCGCTCCCGCCAGCCGCTCGAGGAGCAGGTCCGCCGCAACACGACCGAGGGCCAAGGTATCGCGACCGACCGAGGCGATCGGCGGCGAATGCAATTCGGACAGGGCCACTTCGTCACAGGTGACCAGCGAGATGTCATCGGGGATGGCGACCCGGTTGCGTACAAGGGCGCGAACGACGCCTGCGAGCACCTGATTCCCCCCGGCGATAATCGCGGTCGGGCGCGGTCGCATCGCCAGGAGCTGTTCCGTGCTCGCCTCACCGTGTTCCGCGGACAGCGACCCGATCAGGCTGATCGTCTCGTCCGCGATGCCGCGGGCTGCGACCGCGTCCGCCATGCCGGCGACTCGCTCGCGGATCGGCCACAGGTCCAGGGCGCCCGTGATGAGCGCGATCCGGCGATGGCCCAGATCCAGGAGATGGTTGACCGCGGCGCTGATCCCCGACCGATGGTCATTCCGGACGATGCTGGCGTGGAATTCCGCGGGCATGTCACGGTCGATCAGGACGATCGGGACATCGACTTGCGCGAGGGCCTCGAGGCTTTCCTGGCGCTGCTCGCTGGCCAGTGACAGGATCATGCCGTCCACCCGCCGCGCCTGGAAGAACCGGATGTGGGCGGCGTCCAGGGCGGCGTCGTTCTCGGAGTTCATCAGGAGCATCGAATAACCGGCCGCGCGCAGGACCGACTCGGCGCCCAGCGTGATCGTGGCGATGAGCGGGTTGGAGATGTCGCCGACCACATACCCGACCGATAAGGTCGCCCCCCGACGCAGGCTCTGGGCAAGGAAGTCGGGCTCGTATTCGAGCTGCCGCACGGCGGCTTGCACGCGCTCGCGCATCTCGGCGCTGACGTCGGGGTGCTTCGAGAGGACCCGCGAGACGGACGAGATCGCTACGTCCGCCAGATCGGCGACCTCGCGCATGCTCGCTCGCTTGCGCCGGACGTCCGGCCGCCTCGCCTCGGTCATTCCAATCTCCCATTCGCTGCCCGAGCGGGGGACGCCGCCGCGAGGCTGGGCGGCCTGCGCGCGGACGGGATCGGGAAGGTTCCAGTAACGGTTGCAGGGACGGTAGCACACGACGTCACGGCTGCCCTGTTTGACGGCGCGCGGCGTCGGGTGCCACGATGCATCATCGATACTGGAAACGGTACCGATGCGCCTGCGCCCACCCCTACCCCCGTCGACCATGATGGGCCCCGAACACCCTGGAGGCTGCACGACCCAATGACCGCCGATACGATGTCCGCCCGGCTCGACTGGTACCGGACCATGGTCCGGATCCGGATCTTCGAGGACAAGGTCCAGGAGCTGTTCATGGCCGGGCAGATCCAGGGCACAACCCACCTGTGCCAGGGGCAGGAGGCCGTCTCGGTTGGGGCCATCGCCGCCATGCGCCCGGGCGACGTTCAGACGAACACGTATCGGGGCCACGGAGAAGCGCTGGCGCTTGGCATGGACCCGGAGGTCGCGTTCGCCGAACTGATGGGACGCTCAAAGGGCGGCTCGGGCGGGGTCGGCGGATCGATGCACCTGATCGACTTTTCCAAGGGCAACATCGGGGCCAACGCCATCGTGGGCGCTGGGCTGCCGATCGCGGTCGGGGCCGCCGTCGCCTTCCAGATGCAGGGGAAGCCCAACGTCGCGCTCAGCTTCTTCGGTGACGGGGCGACGAACATCGGGACCTTCCACGAGGCTCTCAACATGGCGGCGGTCTGGGCTGCCCCGGTGGTCTTCATCATCACCAACAACCTGTACGGCGAGTACAGCCCGCTGCGAACCACCACGCCGATCGACGACCTGGCACGGCGCGCCGATCCGTACGGCTTCCCCGGGATCGTCGTCGACGGGCAGGATATCGAGGCGGTCCACGCGGCTACCACCGAAGCTGTCGAGCGCGCCAGAGCCGGCAAGGGCCCGAGCCTCCTCGAGATGAAGACCTACCGATACCGCGGGCACAGCCGGAGCGACCCGGCCAAGTACCGGCCCGACGGTGAGCTGGAAGCCTGGAAGGCCCGCGACCCGATCGAGATCCTGGCGAAGGCCCTGATTGCCGCGGGCGACCTCGGCCCCAACGATCCGGTCGAAATCCGCAACGAAACCCAGGCCGAGATTGACCAGGCGGCCGAACGCGCCGCGACCTCCCCCTTCCCGACGCTCGAGGAGACGCGCCCGTATGTCTACGCTGACTGACGCGGCACCGGCTGGGGCAAGCGGCGCCGTGACCGACCTGACCTACCGCGAAGCGATCAACGCCGCGCTTGACGATGCGATGGCGGCCGATAGCTCCGTCCTGCTGATGGGCGAGGATGTCGCCGCCGACGGCGGCGTGTTCAAGACGAACATCGGCCTGGTCGAGAAGTACGGGCTGGCGCGTGTCCGAAACACGCCGATCTGCGAGAACGGGTTCATCGGGGTTGCCCTCGGGATGAGCCTCGTTGGGATGCGCCCGATCGTCGAGATCATGTTCGCCGACTTCCTGCCAACGGCCGGCGACGCCATCGTCAACCAGTTGCCCAAGTACCGCTACATGTCGGGCGGCCAGACGGCTGTGCCGGTCACGATCCGCGCCGTCGGCGGCGCGACGGGTCGCTTCGGGACGCAACACAGCGCTACCGGCGAGAGCTGGTTCATGCATCTGCCCGGACTGCGTGTCGTCACCGCCAGCTCACCGGGCTCCGCCTACGCCCTGCTGCGGGCAGCGATCAACGACCAGAACCCGACCCTGTTCTACGAGCACAAGGGCCTGTACGCGCGAAAGGGACCCGTCGTTCGGGGCGTCGCCGCCCACATCGGGGCGGCCGCGGTTCTGCGAGCGGGCAGCGACGTGACGATTGTCGCAACGCTGTTGATGGTGGAACGGGCGCTCGCCGCGGCGGAGAAGCTCGCCGCCGATGGGATCGCCGCCGAGGTGATCGACCTGCGCTGGCTGCGGCCGCTGGACCTGCCGGCGGTGCGGGCCTCGGTCGAGAAGACCGGCCGCCTGGTGATCGTGGAGGAACAGGTCCATGCCGCAGGCTGGGGCGCCACGATCATCAGCGAATTGACGATCGGCGGCATCCGTTGGGCCAGCCCTCCTCGGCGGCTGAGCCTGCCAGACGACCTGCCCATCCCCTACACCCCGACGCTGGAGGACGAGGTCCTGCCCTCCGTCGAAGCCATCGTCGCGACGGCCCGGGTCAGCGTCGGGCGTTGACCGTCTCGGCAGACTCCATGCTCCGGGCCCGCGGGTTCGACCACAGCACCTTGATCGTCGATCGGATCGAGACCGTGACCCTGCGCGCCCCGCTGGGGCGGCGCTTCTCCGGCAGCGCGTACAGCATGGACAACCGCTGCACGATCGTGACCCGGTTGTTCACTCGGGATGGGCTCGTGTCGGAGGTCTACACCGGCGACACGGACGTGGAGCAGTCGATCATCGTCGGGATCATCCACGACGAGCTCGCGCCCCGGTTGCTCGGTCGAAGCGCCACGGATCCGGAGGGCGCATGGCGTGCCATGGAGCCGTCGACGAATGACATCCTGCGCGATCGCGGTCTGGCGCTCCAGGCGATCGCCTGCCTGGACGAAGCGATCTGGGATGTCTTCGGGAAGGCCCTCGGACTGCCCCTCCACCGCGTCTGGGGCAGCGTCACGGATTCGGTCCCCATCAGCATCATCGGCGGTTACTACCACTTGTCGCTCGACGAGGTCGGCGAGGTGGTCCGACGCTACGTCGAGGCTGGCTTCGCCGGCATGAAGTTCAAGGTCGGTGGCAAGACCCCGACCCAGGATGCCGAGCGTGTCCGCGTGGCGCGCGACGCCGCGGGGCCAGACTTCGCGCTCATGGTCGATGCCAACCAGGGCTACGACCGGGCCCAGGCGGTCGACTTCGCCCACCGGGTGCGCGATTTCAACATTCGATGGTTCGAGGAACCGTGCCGCTGGACCAACGACGCCCGCTGGATGCGGGACGTCCGCTACCAGACCAGCATCCCGGTGTGCGCCGGTCAGAGCGAGACCACGCTGGCCGGGATTCGAGACCTGATCGTCGGTGGAGCGATCGACGTCTCGAATTTCGACGCCTCGTGGGCCGGCGGACCGACCATCTGGCGCAAGGCGGCGGGACTGGCTGCGGCGTTCGGCGTCGAGCTCGGCCATCACGAGGAGCCGCAGATTGCCTCGCACCTGCTCGCATCGGTTCCCCACCACACCTTCGTGGAATGCTTCGACGAGCAGCGCGATCCCTTTTTCTGGCGGTTGTCGGACATGTCCAGCCGGATCGCCGGCGGCCGGTACACGCTGCCGGAGCGGCCCGGTTTCGGGATCGAGCTTGATTTGGACTACCTGCGTGCCCACATCGTCGAGACGCGGTGGAGCGACCGTGCCACGGTCGCCTGAGGAGGGCTGGCATGGCCAACGTCACTGGCTTCTTTCATGGCGGGATCACGGTTCGCGACATGGATCGGTCGCTGGTCTTCTACCGCGACGGCCTCGGCCTGGAGCAGGAATTCGACAGGATCCTGGACGCGCCGTACCTCAAGACCGTCCTCGGTCTGGCGTTCGACCACATTCGGGCCGTCTACCTGCGGATCCCGGGCGGCGGGTTCGTGGAGCTGCTCGAGTACGTCGGGATCGAGCGGATGTCCGCACAATCCCGGCCGAGCGACTACGGGGCGGGACACCTGTGCCTGTACGTTGACGACGTCGAGGCGATGCATGCGCGGCTCGTGAGTCTCGGCTTCGCGGCGCGGTCCGAGCAGGTCGTCGACATCACGGCCGGCCCGAACCAGGGTGCACGCAGCTGCTACATGAGCGACCCGGATGGGTACGCGGTCGAGCTGTTCCGGAAGCGTCCCGGCGCCTGACCAGGAGGATCCGATGCGTGGAATGATCGACACGCTCGCCGGTGGACTTGGCCACCCGGAGGGGCCTGACATCCTGCCCGACGGCCGGATCGTCATGGTCGAGACGTACACCAGCAAACTGATCGCCTGGTCGGCCGATCGCGGGATCCACGACTACGCCGACTGCGGCGGCGGCCCGAACGCCTGCATGCTCGGGAGTGACGGGGCGGTCTACATCACCCAGAACGGCGGGACCGTGGGGGCGTGGAAGGCCCGGGTGATGGGCCGCCCGTCCATCCAGAAGGCGTGGCCGGATGGACGGGTCGAGGAGGTCGCCGCCCAGGTGGCCGGGGTGACGCTCCAGGCGCCCAACGATCTCACGTTTGGACCGGACGGCCGACTCTATTTCACGGACCCGGCGGACTATCTGCCCAATGAGCGCAGACCCGGCCGCCTCTTTGCCCTCAACCCCGACGGGACCGGCGAGCTGCTCGAGACCATTGCCGACGCCTACCCCAACGGGATCGCGGCTGAGGCAGACGGCTCACTGATCTGGGTCGAATCGTACGAGCGCGGCGTCTATCGGAAGCGCCCAGGCGAGCAGTCCATGAAGATCGCGCAGCTGCCGGCCGGCCACATCCCGGACGGCCTCAAGCTCGCGGCCAACGGCGACCTGTGGGTGACCGCGTTCATGGGTGGCGGGGTGGATATCCTCGCCCCGAATGGCACGCTCAAGGACTTCCTGGAGACCGGTGGCGTGCCGCTCAACTGCGTCTTCCACCAGGCCTCATTGATCATCACCGACTTCGGGGACGTGACCGCGGTCACGGATCAGGCGCCGATGGATGGCCGGCTGTGGCGGGTGGATGTCGCCACCGAGGGGATGCCACTGTTCCGCGGGGCGATCGCCGCACGCAGGTAGCTGGGCAGCCGTCCTGGCCGTTCGTGCGACGCGCGACGCGGGTCAGTCTCTCGGGACTGCCGTGCTGGTGAGCCAATCCGGCCTGTCGTGGATGCCCAGGATGGACCACCCACCGTCGACGATGATCGTCTGGCCGGTGATGTAGGCGGCATCGTCGGAGGCGAGAAACAGGACCGTTCCTGCGATCTCGTCGGGCGTGGCCAGTCGACGCATCGGTACCTCCGCCAGCATGGCCTCCTCACGGATGGAGCCATCGCGGAGGCCCTGATCGATGAGGGCCGTCCTGGTATAGCCCGGCGCGACGGCGTTGACCCGGATGCCGAGGTCGGCCACCTCGACGGCCATGACCCGGGACAGGCTCATCATCGCGGCCTTGGCCGCCGAGTACGGCCCGCGGCCGGGCAGGGCGATGAACCCCGCGACGGATGCGATCTGGACGATGGAGCCGCCGCCCCGGCCACGCATCGACCGGATGGCCATTGCGCTGCAGTGGAAGGTCCCTGTCAGATGGGTGGCGACGACCTGCTCCCAGACGACCGGATCGAACGTCTCGATGAGGCCGACCCGCTGGATCCCGGCGTTGTTGACCAGGATGTCGACCCCGCCCTCTGCGGCGTCGATCGAGCTGAACAGCGCCTCGACCGAAGCCCGATCGGTGACATCGGTTCGAACGTAGCGGACACCGTCAACCGGCATGCTCGGATCGCCGATATCTGCGACCACCCCGAGGGCGCCCTCCGAGACAGCGCGACGAACGATGGCCTCGCCGATCCCGCGCGACCCGCCGGTGACCACGATGACCTTGCCGTCGAAGCGGCCGCTCATCCTCTCCCTCCGGTACTGGACGGGTCCTGCGCTGCCGTATCATTGCAACCGTTTCCGGGAGGATAGCGGCCCGGGCTTGGGCCCGGAGTTCGGTGCGGAACTTCGACCCGGCTCTACGCGGAACACTCACGTGGGCGAGCTGGAGGGAGCGATGAGCGCGACTGGCAAGCGGGCGATCGTCACGGGGGCCGCCAGCGGCATCGGCCAGGCCGTGGCCAGGCGCCTGCTGCGCGAGGGCGCAAGGGTCATCGCCGCGGATCTCAATGAAGCCGGGCTCGCGCCGATCGTCGCCGAAGGGGCGAGCGCCTTTGTCGGCGACCTGTCGCGCGACGCTGACCGGGAACGCCTGATCGCGACCGGGGCCGGCGTGGACTACCTGGTCAATGCGGCCGGGATCATCCGACTCAAGCCGATCCTGGAGTTCACCGTCGCTGACATCCGGGATATCTATGCGATCAACGTCGAGGCGACTTGGGACCTGGTGTCGCGGATCGGTCGGACCATGCCGGCCGGGAGCGCCATCGTGAACCTCTCGTCGTCGTCGGCCAAGCTCGCGACCACGACGGAAGCCGCGGTCTACGCGTCGTCGAAGGCCGCCGTCCTGTCCATCACCCGATCCTTTGCCTACGCGTTCGC
>JANPDO010000394.1:0-4475 GCA_031431535.1 Chloroflexota bacterium | reverse complement strand
GGCGAGGGCCGACGGATCGGCGTCGTTGTCGTAATACATTCGTGCGGTCATCGCCTGATTGCCTCCTCAATGGACCCGGAGCCGCGGGCCATGACGACAGCCCCCGTCCGGACCAGTTCCTTGATGCCGTAGGTCCGGACGAGTGCCACGAACGCATCGACTTCGGTTTCGGTGCCGGTCACCTCGACAATGACCGAGCCATCGGCCAGGTCTACGACGCGACCGCGCGACAGCTCGACTAATTTGAGCACCTCCGCGCGATTGGAGTCTGTGGCGCGGATCTTGACCAGGGCCAGTTCCTGCTGCACGGTGGGCTCGCCGGTCACGTCCTGGACCTTCAGGACATCGATCAGTCGATACAGCTGCTTGGCCGCCTGCTCCACCGCCACGTCGTCGCCGTGCAAGGTGATCGTCATCCGGCTGATCTCGTTGCTGTCCGTGTGGCTCACGGCGAGCGAGTCGATATTGAAATTGCGTGCCCGCATCAGGCTGGACACGCGGTTCAGGACGCCCGGCTTGTTGAGGACAACGGCGACCAGCACGTGGCGGCGCGTCGCACCGCCGCCGGGCAGGGCCCGAGGCGGCGGGCCACTGTGAGCCGGGCCGGCCGCGCCGGCCGTGGACCGGCCGTTGACCTGCGGATCGGTGCTCATTCGTCCGGCCCGCCCCATTTCTCGATCAGGTCGGACAGACCCTTGCCCGCGGGCATCATCGGGAAGACGTTCTGCTCCTCGGCGATCTCGAACCAGATCAGCGCTGGTCCATCGACCGCCTGGGCGGACCGGATGGCCGTATCCACGTCGCCCGGGGTCCGCGCCCGGAAGGCCGGCACCCCGAACGCGTCGGCGAGCTTGGCGTAGTCCGGCCCGAGCAGGTGTGAGGAGTGATAGTTGCCGGCGTAGATGATCTCCTGCCACTGGCGGATCATCCCGAGCTTCTTGTTGTCGAACAGGGCGATCTTGACCGGGATGCGGTCCTGGACGAGGGTCATCAGTTCCTGGAAGGTCATCTGGAAGCCGCCGTCGCCGGTGATCGCCCAGGTCTCCCGATCCGGCCGCCCCAGGGCTGCACCCATCGCCGCCGGCACGGAGAAGCCCATCGTTCCGAGACCCCCCGAACTCACGTGGGTGTTCGGGTGGCGGAACCCGGTGTACCGCGCCAGCCACATCTGGTTCTGGCCGACATCGGCGACATAGGTCGCATCGTGATTGGTCAGTTCGCCGATGCGCTCGATGACGTAGTCGGCCGATAGCAGGCCGTCGCGCCAGGCGCCCGAGCCGTGCCAACTCGAGCCGACCGACTCGGCCTTCCATTCCGCCAGTTGCGCGAAATAGTCGGCGCGCGTGCGCGGATCGACGGTGTCGACCATCGGCGTGAGGGCACGCAGTACGCGGCCGGCGTCACCGACGATGGGCACCTCGACGGCGACGTTCTTGCCGATCTCCGCCGGATCGATGTCGACATGCACGATCCGCGCGTAGGGCGCGTAGGTTCGGACATTGCCGGTGACCCGATCGTCAAAGCGCATCCCGATCGCGATCAGCAGGTCGGCATGCTGGATGGCCCGGTTGACGTGCTTCCAGCCGTGCATCCCCATGTAGCCGTAGGCGAGCGGGTGCGTCTCGTCAATCACGCCGATCCCGAGCAGCGTCCATGCCACCGGGATCTGGGTCTTCTGGGCAAAGGCGAGCAGGTCGTCCCAGGCCTCTGCGTGAAGGACACCATGACCGGCCAGGATGACCGGCCGCTGTGCCGCGGCGATCTCGTTGGCCGCCAGTTTCAGCTGCCGACCGTGGCCGTCGAGGTTCGGGCGGAACCCGGGCAACCCGGCCACGATCTCGGCCTCGCTGGGATGCTCCGCCCGGGTCTCCTGCTGGAGAGCGTCCTTGGTGATGTCAATATGGACCGGACCAGGGCGACCGGTCCGGGCGATGTAAAACGCCTCGGCCACGACGCGCGGGAGGTCGTCGGCGTTGCGGACCAGGTAGTTGTGCTTGGTCATCGGCAGGGTGATGCCGTTGATGTCGATCTCCTGGAAGGCATCCTTGCCGATCAGGGCACCGGGCACATTGCCGGTGATCGCGACCATCGGCACCGAATCCAGCAAGGCCGTCCCGATCCCCGTGACCAGGTTCGTGGCCCCGGGCCCAGACGTCCCCATGCAGACCCCGACCCGGCCGGTCACCCGGGCATAGCCGTCCGCGGCGTGCGCGCCGCCCTGCTCGTGGCGGACCAAAACGTGGCGAAGTTCAGGGTAGTCACCAAGCACGTCGTAGAGCGGCAGGATGACGCCACCCGGGTAGCTGAAGATGACGTCCACACCCTGGCGGAGCAGCGCCTCGCACAGGACGTCCGCACCGATCCGCGTCCGCTTGAGGTCACGGCCCTCGTGGAGCATGGACTTGCGGGCGCGCTCGACCGCAGCCGCCTCCGCCGTCCCGTCGTTGGGCACGTGGCTGCGCCGCGCGGGCGGGCGGGCCGGGTCGCCCTTGGTGATCGTCATGGCCCCTGGACCTCCGTGCTGGCTCGATTCGCGTCGGCGAGAAAGTGAAAGACCCCCGCCATCCGGCGAGGGTCCGTGATCATCCGTTGTGGTGAGCTAGTGGCGCTCGCCCCTCCATGATCCTCGGTCCCGCCGGGAGCCGGTAATGAGCCCATGCATCCCATCAAGGCCCGGTAGAGTGCGTAGAAGGTCGAGGAGCGATACGCCCGTCAGGCTGGAAGGTTCGATCGGGACATGGACGCACCGACCATCAGCCGTGATCATCACGGCGACGGGGCGACGATCTTCGCGATCAAACCGGGCCATGGAAGCCTCCATGAGTGATTCCGCGACGCCGCTCCCGCAGCGTCCCGGCAGTCTAGCAGGGATCGAGTCTTCGTCAACCGTCCACCGTTAGTCTGTCGAGGGACAGCGATTCTGTCACCCCTCAAGTGGGCTGAGACTTTGTCACCCCGTACTACCCCGGGGAGGCTGTCCCGATGGACGCCTCTCCGATCACCTTGGGCCGGGAGGGACAACGCCGGCTGTACGTCCTGAATGAGCTTGCGGCCGGTCGACTGACGACGATCGAGGCGGCGCTCGCGCTCGACGTCTCGATCCGCCACCTCAAGCGCCTGAAGGCTCGCTACCGGGGCGAGGGCATCGGCGCCCTCGTCCATGGCAATCGCGGCCGGCACCCCTGGAACGCCGTCCCGGACGACCTCGCCGCGCGTATCGTCGTGCTCGCCCGGACGAGGTACGCGGGGCTCAACCACAGCCACCTGGCCGACCTGCTCGCCGAGCGCGAGGGGATCGCGCTCGAGCGTTCGACCATCCGCCGGTTGCTCATCCGGGCCGGCAGCCCGAGTCCCCGACCCAGACGGCCGCCGGCCCACCGCAGCCGCCGCGAGCGGATGGCCCGCGAGGGGGTCCTGCTCCAGGCCGACGGCAGCCGCCACCGCTGGTTCGGGCCGGACGAGCCATTCGCCACGCTGATCGGCGCCGTCGACGATGCGACCGGGACCGTCCCGGCCGCCCTGTTCCGCGAACACGAGGATGCGGCGGGCTATCTCGCCATGCTGCGCGCCATCGGCGAGGGACCGGGCATCCCGCTGGCCCTCTATGTGGACCGCCACGGGATCTTCACGAAGCGCGCGAGCGAGCGCCTGACCCTTGAAGAGGAACTGACCGGGAGCCGTCTGCCGACCCAGGTCGGGCGGGCGCTCGACGAGCTTGGGATCCGCCGGATCCACGCCCTTTCGCCGGAGGGCAAGGGCCGGATCGAGCGGATGTGGCAGACCATCCAGGGCCGGCTCGTGGCCGAGCTGCGCCTCGCGGGGATCACCACGATCGCCGCGGCCAACGCGTACCTGCCGGGCTTCCTCGTGCGGCTCAACGCCCGCTTCGGCGTTCCGCCGGCCAGCGCCGAGGTCGCCTATCGGCCACTCCCGGCCGATCTCGACCTCGACCGGATCTGTTGCTTCAAGTACGGACGGATCGTGGCGGCCGACAACACGATCCGGTTCGGCGGTCGGAGCCTCCAGCTCGAGCTGGTCGATGGACGGCGGACCCTGGCTCGGGCTCGCGTCGAGATCCACGAACGGCTCGATGGCAGCCTGCTCGTCCTGTGGCGTGGCGAGCTGGTCGCCGCCGTGGAGGCGCCAGCGGATGCGCCGACGCTCCGGGCGCGGTCGGGTACCCGGCTGCTCGTCGACCTGCCCGACCCGGACGCTTCGGATCTGCCGGCCCAGGACCACGCGTCACCAACGGAACCTCGGGACCGCGACCCACGACCGGTCCATCCCTGGCGTCGCTGGCGGCCGAGGTGACAAAGTCGCTGCCCAGTTCAGGTGACAAAGTCGCTGCTCTTCGACAGGGCGGGGCAGCCGGCCCGACGAACGACGGCTCACCGGGTCGATCCGGGAGGCTGCTAGACTCCGCCATCCCAGGACAAGGAGGCACTCGGCAGGCCATGGTGCGCAAGACGGCACAG
>JANPDO010000393.1:0-10752 GCA_031431535.1 Chloroflexota bacterium | reverse complement strand
CCGTGTCTCACTTGGACCAGGGAACTTCACTAAGGGGGATAATTCCTTGCCACGAGTGCACCGAACGAACCTCGCGACGGTCGAGCGGCACTCACCTCCGCGACCCACCTTCGGTCCGCCCGATGGGCCGCGCCTGCCCTCGGGCCTGCGGGCCGCGTCGCGTTCCCGTCTACCGCGCCAGCTGGGCAGGGCCCATCCGTGATGCTCGATCGAGCCACATCGCCAGACCGATTGCCGTCCATGCCGCTCCGTAGGCCAGCCAGGTGGCCGTCCACGGCGCCAGCATCGCCACCGGAGCCGCAACCAGGAGGAATCCAATCAGCGCGTCGCCGGCCCGGACCAGGATCAGGCCGACCGCGATGGTCCCAATGATGGCCAGCGCCTGGGCCGCCGCCAGCGCTGCGCTACCGGTCACACCCAGGATCGACGCCCCAAGCAGCCCGATCCAGGCCAGGTACCCGACCAGAACCAGGGCGGTAGCGAGGCCCCCCGCTCGACTGCGGGCCTCTCCGGCCCGGAGAGAGCAGCCCAGGACCGCCACCAGAAAGCAGAAGGCCGCGACCGCGGCGAGCGGCAGCACCTCAGCGAGATAGCCCGGCCAGTCGAGCGGTGCCGGCTGAACCAGGACCGCGGTCGCAACGACCGTCCACAGGCCGCCCCCGATCAACGCGGCGAGGATCGGTGCGAGAGACGGTTTGGCCGGATGCACCCAAGCGTCCAGGGCGCCCCGGACGAGGTCCAGTCGTGCGCGGCGATCGGGTCGCCGCGAACCGAGCAGCGCCTCCATCTCGTCGCCGTAGCGCGCGCGCCAGGTGCTCGGGTAGAGCTTCAGCAAGGCACTCATTTAGATGCATCCGTTCTCGACACGTGCCGGGATCAGCCCGGGCTCGCCCAGCACCACCGGGAGTGGCCCCAGCGTGACATGCCCCGTATCGATGGTCAAGACACCATCGGCGTCCACCTCGGTCGCGAACCGATCCATGCTGCGGTCCGCCGGCCCATAACGTTCAGTGGCCGGCTTGATCCCGAGCCGGTCGTAGCGCGATTGGTGGCAGGGGCAGTGGAACCAGTAGTCCTCCAGGCACGGGTTTGGCCGGCAGCCGAGATGCGGACAGATCTGCGAAAGAGCCCGAACGTTCAACGCCGTCCCGTCGCCCGCCAGGTCGACCCCGGGTTGCCAGCCGCCACGCGAGGGGTCGACGAGGATGACGAACGCCCGCGCGTCCGCCACGTACACCGGGAACCCATCCATGATCGGGATGCCCGGATTGGCCACCACCAGGTCGGCGAGGGTGCCGATCCTGACCTTGCCGCCAACACCGCCGGCGGCGGACCAGGCGAACGCGATCGTCCCGCCGACGGCTTCGAGGGCCAGCAGGCCGATCCCGGCACCAAGGGCCCGCCGCAGGAGCGTCCGACGCGCAAGCCCCTCGACCGGTCGCGCCCGGCGAGCCCGAATGGCCGGGGCCGTCAGCCCCTCGATCGGCGAGTGCGGCTGGAGATCACGAGCCATGTGCCGGGCCTCGGAACAGCCGCAGCCCGGTCATCATCGGGCCCTCGGCGTCGGGGTGTCGGAGCGCGCTGGGATCCCAGCATGGATGCGCCGCTTGAGGCTGGCGAGATTCTTGCGGGTCTCGCGGCGTCCGATTGTTACGAGCACCGGATGCAAGAGCCAGAGCAGCCCAGTGAGGTTGCCCGACGCCCGATGCGTGACGCGCGAACGGTCGTCATCGATGGGCTCGACCGTGTACGCGACCGTGAACCCATCGAAGGGACCGCCGCGAAGGGACATCGTCGCAACGCGTCCATCCTCGAAGACCGTGAGGTACCCGCGCAACAGCGATTCCCGGCCCGCGTAGACCCGCCGGGCGAGCACCTCGGTTCCGACTCCCGCTGGGCCGGGTGTGACCTGGCGGACCTCGAGGACGCCGTGTTCCCACAGCGGCACCTGCTCGAAGGCGATCAGGTAGGGCCAGACCTCGTGAGCGGGACGATCGATCTCAATGCTCTGACTGACATCGAATGGCACTCATCACCTCGGCGAGGTTTCAATCGATTCGAGGGCATGCCTTCGATATGGGCGCACAGTCACTTGCCATTTAGTCGACGGTAGTCGGCGCGCGACGGACGGCGACGACCGCCCCGAAGACAATCCAGGCCACTCCGAGCGGGACGAGCAGCAGGGCACGCTGGTCCTCGGTGTTGAACCCGAACGCCAACATTGCGGCCCCCGCCAAGGGGATTCCCAACGGACCGAACCGCGAACTGGCCAGGAACCCGAACGCCGTCAGCCCGAACACAACACTGCTGATCAGGGTGATGCTGAATCCCAGGAACATGACCGGCCACGGAAACGGCATGAGCAACGCCCCAACCAGGACGGCGATCGCCGAGATCGACAGGAGAACCGGTCGACCCGGCAGCGTGCGGGACGCCGCCAGGGCCGCGAGCCCCGTCAGGACCGCTGCAATGACGGCGACTACAAGAGCCGAATCACCTTCCTTGTAACCCAGTGACGGGTTGACCGGAGTGTTGTTGAACGCGATCCCGGCCACCGCCCATAGCACGCCACCCACGACAGCCAGGACTCCGCCGACGCGTGCAGAACGGGCCGGCGCCGGATCTGAGGACCCGGTGCCGGCGACCTGCGGACGGAGCCGAGCGTCGACGGCGCCCCGGACGACGTCGACCCGATCGGCGAGCGACGACTTGCGCGCCTCCATGACCCCCAGGAATTCGACCTCATAGCGATCCCGCCAGGCGCGCGGATAGAGCTCGATCAGCCGGTTCATCGAACTGTGCCAACCGAAACCGGCGGCCGGCCGAGCGCGATGGCGCCTCCCACAATCAGCCAGGCGATTCCGAACGGAATTCCCAGGGCAAGCAGCGCAACGTCCCGACCGTTGCCCGCGACAAACGCGAACAGGATCAGTATGCCGCCACTGAATGCTGCCATCAGGAAGCCGAACGCCCCGAGCGTCGCACCAATCATTCCCCGTGCTGGAAGCGCGCGATCAAACGTCACCGCAATCGCGATGGTCGCGCCCATCAGCGCCAGGTAGGCGATGAAAGCGAGCGCCGAGCCGACTTCAGCATGCTCCGGCATGCCCTGGCCCCAGCCGCGGAAATAGAGAAGGACGAACGCTAGCCAGGCCAGGAATCCAGCACCGCCGATCATGGCCAGCACACCGCTGACCCTGGTCCGACGCGAAGGGCGGGGCCGGGGATCGACCGCCCCATGGACCTGCGGGTGAAGGCGTGCATCAACGGCGCCGCGGACGACGTCCAGTCGATCGCCGACCGTCGGTTGCCGCGCCTCCATGACCCCACGGAATTCGACTTCGTAGCGATCTCGCCAGGCGCGCGGGTAGAGGGCCACCAATCGGGTCATCGATACGTCCCTCGCAGCCGCTCCAGGCCGGCTCGGGCGAACCCAGCCAGCCCGTCGAGCTGGACCTTCAGCGTCGTTTCGCCGAGCCCGGTCAGCCGGTACGGGCGGCGTCGCTCTTCGGGCTCGAGCGCCTCGATCAGGCCGCGCCGCTCAAGCCTCGCAAGCGCGCCGTAGAGCGTCCCCGGGCCCAGCGGCAGGCCGGAGATCTCCTCGACGTCGGTCATGATCGCGTAGCCGTGCTTGGGGCCTTCGCTCAGTGACACGAGGATGTAGAGCGACGGTTCCGCGAACCGTCCGAATTCCAGCATGCCATCACTCATCAAAACCCTCCGGATCGCATCCTCTGTGGCAACGGTGGGTAACGCCAGCGCAGGACATCGGCCGGCGCCGTGGCCTGCCCGCGGTTCATCGGTTGACGTACCCGTTGGCACATAGGGCCAAATCCGCGGCCGATCCTGCGACCTCCATCGAGTGGTTGGTGCCAGGTACGCCCCTGTGGACGAGGACGTGGAGCGGATGCATCCGATTCTCCGCCGGCGCGATCGTGACATTCGGGTTGTGCTCGAACACGGCGAGCGGCAGAACGACAGCTTCCTCGCCGGCACCCTCCGCCAGAACGACGCACTCGCCGTTACCGACTAGCATGACATGGGTGTGGTTGGCTGAAGCCGGCAGCGCGGAGAGCGCGAGCAGGGAGCCGGCGAGCACCCCTGCGCGGGCGAAGCGTGTGTCGACATGGCGTCGGGTCCTCCAGTAGCGCGTTGCGATATAACGTCACGTGATATATACGTCCGCGCCTACGGCCTGTCAAGAGGGTAGGTACAATCCGCCCGCGATGACATCCATCCGACCCTGGGACGGCGCGGCCGCTCCCGCAGCCCTGGCCGACGGGCGGCGGTTGCCAGCGGTCGTCTCGCTGCCTACGGGCCTGCCCAGCGTCGCGAACCTGTTCGACTTCATGCGCGACGCCGAGTTGCGGTTCGCCACGCTCCGCATGCGGATCGTTGAGCGGACGGCGACCGCCCGGGGCGAAGCGTCAGCCACCCTCGAGGTCGCCGTCCGCCACACCGGCCACGCGAAAGTCACCACCACCCGTGAAGCCGACGGCGGCAAAGCCGAGTACGACATGTGGATCTCGGACGGCGAGACAGTCCGGACCTACGCCGCGGCCCACAAGTTGGGAACGCACCGTCCGATCCGCAACCGCCCACGCGGCCTCAACGATCGGGATTACCCGGGATCCGCGAAGGTCTACGAGCCGCTGACAGGCCTGCCGGCGGAGACGCTGCCCGAGACGTTCATCCATCCGGCCGGCTTCTGCCAGAACGTCCTGTCGACGGGCCGGTGCAGCGTCGCCGGTTCGGATCGGCTCGTCGGCCGAGAGGCCATCCTGATCGAGTGCGACCACCCGCGAACCACGGAACTGGCGGCCGATCGCCCCGACTTTCACATCTCGATGGCCGTTGACCGCGAGACCGGAGCGATCCTGCGCCTCATCGAGTCGATCGGGGGCCAGGTCACGCGCCACGCAGAAGCGTCTGAGTTCGCCCCCGACGCTCCCCTGCCGCCGTCCGCCTTCGAGTTCGTCTTTCCCACCGGGACAACGATGCTCTACTGACCGAGGGCCTTCCAGCGCCCCCGTTCAGCGCGTATAGTCCGGCCAGTCCGGAGGAGGCCCGGGCGCCGGGCCGCCGCACGGCGGTCGAGGTTCTTGTGAGGGAGGACTCGATGACCCAGGCTCGATCACGCGAAGAGACCATCCAGCAGGACGTCGCGGACCTGCACAAACTCGGATACGCGCAGGAGCTGTTCCGCTCGATGGGCGGCTTCAGCAACTTCGCGATCAGCTTCAGCATCATCAGCATCCTGACCGGCGCGGTCATCCTGTACGACTACGGATTGGCCTGGGCTGGTACTGCTGCCGTCCTGATCGGCTGGCCGCTGGTGACCGTCTTCGTGCTCGCGATCGCGGCGTCCATGTCGGAGGTCGCCTCGGCCTATCCAACGGCCGGCGGCCTCTACTACTGGGCCAGCCGGATGAAGAACAAGAACTGGGGCTGGTGGACGGCCTGGCTCAACCTGATCGGCCAGTTCGCGATCGTCGCCGGAATCAACTACGCCGCGTCCCTGTTCATCAACGGGACGATCATCACGCCGCTGACCGGCGGCGCGTACACGAATACAACCATCTTCCTGGGATCTGCAGAATCCCCGATCCTGACCGGGGCGTTGCTGACGATGGCCGTCCTGATGGCCGTCCAGCTGGTCATCAACATTGTCGGCGTCAACCTCGTCGCGCTGGTCAACCAGATCAGCGTCTGGTGGCATATCGGGTTCGTCGTGGTCATCGCCGCTGCCCTGTTCATCCTGGGGACAAAGTCGACCGAGATTGACGCGGGTCTGACGCTCTTCGCGATCCAGCCCCTGGATACGCTAGGTTCGTGGGACAACACCTTCCCGGTGGGCTCGGAGAACCCGATCTTCAGCTTCAAGTACGGCGCAGCGGTCACCTACCCGCTGATCTTCGCGTTCCTCTTCTCGCTGCTCCAGGCCAACTGGACCTACACCGGCTACGACGCGTCGGCCCACGTCGCCGAGGAGACCGTCGGGGCGCGTGTCGCGAGTGCGTGGGGGATCTTCCTGTCGGTCGCGGTGAGCGCCGGCGTCGGGTTCATCTTCCTGCTGGCGTTGACCCTGCGCCTGCCCGACCTCTCCCCGTTGTTCGGCCAGCTCGACGATCCGCTCCTGTACAGCCAGTACTACTTCGGCGACAACGCCGCGGTGCTGTTCATCCTCAACGAGAACCTGGGTGCGGGTCTTGGCGGAATCCTCGGCGGCGGAATCGCCATCGCGATGGCGTTCTGCGGCCTGGCTTCGATCGCGTCTGCCGGCCGGATGCTCTACGCGTTCAGCCGTGACGACGGTATCCCGGGCTCCGGCTGGCTCAAGAAGGTTTCGCACAAGTACCGGACGCCCGCCAATGCCCTGATCGCGATGGTCGTCGTGGCCTGGCTGTTCACGCTCGCTGCGTTCCTCGTCGGCAAGGGCACCGCGGTGATCATCGTGACGGCGATCAGCACGATCTTCCTGTACGCCGCGTATGCCATCCCGATCTACCTCGGGCTGACCACGGAGTCGTGGAAGTCCGAGCGAGTCTGGAGCCTGGGGCGCTGGTCGAAGCCCATCGCAATCGTGGCGCTTGGCTGGATCGTGGTCCTGATGATCCTGTTCAGCTTCCCGACCTCGGGCAACATCAGCTGGCCGTTCATGGCGGTCGTCATCGCCCTGTTGCTCATCTACTACTTCGGATGGGCCAGGAGTACGTTCAAGGGCCCGCACTCGATGGGTGGCAGCGCCGAGCTGACCGAGATCGAGCGCGAGTTCCAGCAGGCAGCGGGGGAGGTTCAGGGCCGCTGAAGCGCGGCATCCTGAGACCGCTGGGAGGGCCGGCCCGACTCGCTCGGCCGGCCCTCGGCTTGTCCACGAGGACCCTGAACAGGGGAGACTACGATGACGGACCACGGGCACGGCACGGCCGCTCCGCTGAAGCACCACCGACTCATCGAACTCGAGGAGATGGTCCGCGACGGCCAGATTGACACGATCGTCGTCGCGATCACGGATATGCAGGGCCGGCTCGTGGGCAAGCGTGTCCAGGGCCAGGCGTTCCTCGACGGCGTCATCAGCCACGGTGCCCACTTCTGCACCTACTTGCTGGGCACGGACATGGAGATGAACACGCCCGAAGGCTTCGCGCTGATGAACTGGGAGACCGGCTACGGCGACTGGGTCGCGGAGCCCATCTGGGACCAGCTGCGGATCCTGCCATGGCTGCCCGGAACGGCGATGGTGCTCGCCGATGCGGTCGATGAGGAGACCGGCCACGAGATCCCGATCGCCCCGCGCACCATCCTCAAGCGCCAGATTGCCCGCGCCCTCAAGAAGGGCTACGTGCTCAAAGCCGGATCCGAGTTCGAGTTCTACGTCCTCAAGGACAGCTGGGAGGAGTTGGCCGAGCGTGGCCATCCGGTGCCACGCACGTTCGGCCACTACAACGAGGACTACCACCTGCTCCAGGCCACCAAGGCGGAGCCGCTCCACCGACTGCTGCGCAATCAAATGACCGCGGCGGACGTCCCGATCGAGTTCAGCAAGGGCGAGGCCGCCAACGGCCAGCACGAGGTCAACATTCGCTATGACCACGTACTCGCGTCGGCGGACCGGAGCGTGGTCTTCAAGCACGGCGCCAAGGAGATCGCCTACCTCAACGGCTGGGGCATCACGTTCATGGCCAAGCCGGACCACCGCTGGACCGGTTCGTCCGGCCATCTCCACATGAGCCTGTGGGACGCAGTTCGTGACGTGCCCCTGATGCATTCCGCCCCGGGCGCGAAGGCCGGACCATACGGGCTGTCCGAGATGGGCCAGCACTTCATCGCCGGGATGATGAAGCTGTCGCGGGAGCTGGCGATCTTCATCGCCCCGTTCATCAACTCCTACAAGCGCTACGCGTCGTTGTCCTGGGCGCCGGTCAACGTGGTCTGGGGCCGCGACAATCGCACCACGGGTTTTCGAGTCGTCGGCCGGGGCCCAGGTCTCCATGTCGAGGACCGCTTCCCGGGCGGCGACATGAATGCCTACCTGACCTACGCCGCGATGATGGGCGCGGGCCTCTACGGCATCGAGCACGAGTTGCCGCTCGATCCCGAATTCAAGGGCAACGGCTACCTGGCCACGGGTGTCGCGCGGATGCCGCGAGCCCTCTACGAGGCGATCTGGGAGCTGGAGCGCTCCGAGGCGGCCGTCGAGATCCTCGGCCAGGACGTGGTCGACCATTACCTGAACGCCGCTCGGGTGGAGCAGTCGACCTACGACTCGGTCGTCCACCCGTGGGACCGCGAGCGGTATCTCGAGCGCGGGTGAACGGCCCGCGCCACAGCGTCAGGCATCGGCCTGTCGGGCGTACACCTCGGTCGAGCGCTACCCTGACCTTGACCCTGACCCTGACGAGCACCTGAGAGGAGTTCCATGCGACTGGACGGCAAGGTCTCGATCATCACCGGCGGCGGGAGCGGCATGGGTCGGGTGGCAGCCCAGATGTTCGCCGCCCAGGGTGCGAGGGTGGTTATCGCGGAGTACAGCGAAGCGGCCGGAGCCGAGACCGTCGCCCTCGTCCGCGCGGCCGGCGGCGAAGCCACCTTCATCCGGACGGACGTCTCGAAGGAGGCGGATGCGAAGGCCATGGTCGGTCACGCCGTCTCGACCTATGGACGCCTCGATTGCCTCTACAACAACGCCGGTGTGATGCCAGAGGCGGACCATTCCGTGACGGACACCGACGTGGCCACGTGGGACGCTGTGATGGCGGTCAACGTCCGTGGCGTCTTCCTGGGTTGCAAGTACGGCATCCCCGCGATGATCGAAGGCGGCGGCGGCTCCGTCATTAACATCGCGAGCTTCGTGGCCATCCTGGGGTGCTCGGTCCCGCAGGACGCGTACACCGCCTCGAAGGGCGCCGTGCTCAGCTTGACCCGCAGTCTCGCGGTGCAGTTCGGTCCAAAGGGCATCCGGACGAACGCCATCTGTCCAGGTCCGGTGGAAACACCACTCCTGATGGACTGGCTACTCAAGGACGAGGCGGCGAAGAACCTGCGTCTCGCTCGCAACCCCAGCGGCCGGTTTGGCAAGCCGGAGGAGATCGTCCAGATGGCCATCTACCTCGCGTCGGATGAGTCACGCTGGACCAACGGGGCATCTCTCGTGGTCGACGGCGGCATCACGGTCAACTACTTCTGAGCGAACGAGGGGACCAATGGCCCACGCGGTATTTGACATGGACAGCAGCCGGATCGCCATCGGCGTCGATGTCGGTGGCAGCGGGATCAAGGCCGCGGTTGTCGATGTCGAATCCGGGCGGCTCCGGTCCGAGCGCCTTCGCGTGGCGACGCCGACGCCCTCGACGCCCGACAAGGTGAGCGCCTCGATCGGTCGGCTCGTCCGGCGCCTCGCCAGCTCCGCGGGCCTCCCGGCCGGCACGCCAGTCGGCGTAGGTCTGCCGGGCGTCGCCATCGACGGGCGATTGGCAACCGCAGCCAACATCGATGCCTCGTGGACGGACTACCCCATCGTCGGGCAGCTCACAAAGTCACTGAAGCGACCGGTCAGCATCGTCAATGACGCCGATGCAGCCGGCATCGCGGAGATGCGCTTCGGCGTCGGGGCCGGGAAACGGGGCGTGGTCATCTTCCTGACTCTCGGAACCGGCGTCGGGTCTGGGGTCTTCGTCGACGGGCGGCTCGTTCCGAACACGGAGTTCGGGCAGATGGAGATTCGCGGTCGGCCGGCGGAGCGACGCTCGGCGTCTGCCGCCCGGCTTCGCAAGGGCCTCTCCTACAAGGCGTGGGCCATGGACCTTGACGAGCATCTGCATCGAATCGAGGACCTCATGTGGCCCACGCTATTCATCCTTGGCGGCGGTGTGAGCAAGAACGCAGACAAGTTCGTGCCGCTGCTGACGTGTCGGACGCCGATCGTGGCCGCTTCGCTGCGCAACGACGCCGGGATCGTCGGCGCCGCAGTCGTCGCGGTTGAGGGGATCGCCCAACCAGTCAGCGCGGGCAATCCGGAAAGGCCGATGGCATGACGACCGACACCAACGCGGGCGCTCGTAACAGCCAGATGGTCATCGGTGGAGCGCAGGTTCCGGCGGCCGACGGCCAGACATTCGAAGTGATTGCGCCGGCGGACGGGACGCTCCTTGCGACCGTGCCCCTGGGTGGCCGTGAGGACGTGGACCGGGCCGTGGCGGCGGCCGGGGCAGCATTCAATGACCGCAGCGGCTGGTCGACCTGGTCGGCCAGCAAGCGTGGCCGGTCGCTGGCCAGGCTGGCCGAGTTGATCCGGGACCACACCGAAGAGCTGGCCCAACTCGAGAGCCGCAACGTCGGCAAGCCGATCAGTGGGGCCCGCGGCGAGATCACCGGCGTCGGGCTCGTGTTCGAGTACTACGCCGGCGCGGCCAACAAGGTCTTCGGCCAGACGATCCCGGTCTCAAAGCCGGGGCTGGACCTGACCCTGCGCGAGCCGATCGGTGTGGTCGGGCTGATCGTGCCCTGGAATTTCCCGCTGCTGATGGCGTCGTGGAAGGTGGCCCCCGCGCTGGCCGCCGGGAACACGGCAATCCTCAAGCCAGGCAGCTTCTCCCCGTTGACCGCGATTCGGCTCGGCGAGCTGGCCCTCGAGGCCGGCATCCCGCCCGGCGTGCTCAATGTCGTAACGGGTCCGGGCGGCACGGCCGGGGCGTCGATCGCGGCCCATCCGGGGATCGGCAAGGTGGCCTTCACCGGCGAGACCGCCACCGG
>JANPDO010000392.1:0-11453 GCA_031431535.1 Chloroflexota bacterium | reverse complement strand
CTGGAGGCGAGCCTGCTCGCGGATCCGCGTCAGTTGGCGCGCCGGAATCCCTTCGATGGCCCGTGTCGGCTCGAGGACCGCCAGCGCGGCGAGCGTGGGCACTCCACCGGTTACGAGGCGTTCGGTGTCGGAGCGTCGAATCCCGGCCACGATGCAGAGGTGATCGTCCGCACGCCGGCGGTCCATGCACATGGGCAACCAGGTGCAGACCCGGCAATGGTCGACAGGATCCGGGTAGGTCATGGCGGAGCCGATGTCCAGCCCGCCAGAGACCCGATCGTCGAAGCGCGCACGAACGTGCCGGAAGTAGGCAGCGTAGTCGGCCGTTCGGTACGGGTGACGGGCACCGTCACCGGTGATGACGTGGAGCCATTGCGGGGCGATCCCCTGCAGCCCCTCGAGGAGCGCGGCATAGACGCACATCTGAAGAATGGCGCCGCCCTTGACGGAACGCGCCAGCTTCGTATCGGCAACGTCGTAACTCCATCCACGCAGCAGCGGGCTGGGGCGGTCCGGACGCTTGAACAGGAAGTCCGCGTGGCCCCGCCACCGGCCATCGAAGAACGTGGCCTGGAAGATGACGTCGGCGCCGGCTTGCATCGCGTCCAGGGTCGTCGCCTGGGCGGCACGCAGGTCCTCCGGTGTCCTGAGGGCCTCCTTCTGGATCTCGATGACGGTCAGGCCCTGGCCCCGGAGCGAGGCGAGATAGGCCGCCTCGTGCAGATCGCCCTTCTCCTGGATCAGGGCGATGGTGGGGTCGTCCGTGCGAATGGGCCGTTCCCAAAGGCCCTGGACGCGTCCCAGCTCGAGTGTGGCCAGGTGGTCGCAGGCCAGGAAGCCCACAAGGTCCGTCGCGCTGACGATGAGCGTTCCGTCGGCGGCGAGTTGCACCGCCGAACGGTAGCAGCGGAACGTGCCAGCTTGTCTGGCACGGGGTCGGTCAGTGCGTGCGGCGGGTGTACCCGCAGATCGGGCAGCGCGCGACGCCGCCGAGCGGGTCGAGCTCGAGGTAGCTCGTGCAGCCGTTGGTGGCACAGTAGAAATGCGCTGTCGCCGACGCTCGGCGACGAAGTCGTCGTATGGCCGAGGCGCGTCCGGTAACGGACGATTGGGTGGAACGTGACATCATGGTCTGGCGTTTCGTTGCTTTCTGGCGCGCCGTCATCGCGACAATGAGCGATCGGCTGCGCGGCCGGGGCTCGCTTCGATCGGCCGTATGTCGGCTCAAAGCGAAAGTTCTATGGCGTCTCGCATGGTGACCGGGAACGCGGATTGGGCGCTCTAACCGGGCAGTTGCGTCGGACGGGTTACTCGGGGAGTATGGAGGAGTCGGCCGCACCCGTCAAACGGTTGCCGTCTCTTCATCGAAGTTTGGTTGAATCAGCGATGATCTGCGGGCAAAATCCGCCCCGTCGGAACGATGGGACGCCAGTGTGGACCGAGGAGGGTGAGCGTGACAATGGTACGTATGGCTCGATCGCGGACGGCGAAGTTCGGGATGGCCGCGTGGTTCCTGGGACTCGCAGCGCTGCTCGCGGCGGCGCCGGTCACGCTCGCGCTCAACCCTGTCACGCTGACGACGCCGTTCCCGGCGATCGAGGTGGCCCCGGGAGCCAAGGTGGCGCTGAACATCTCCATCGGGACGGTCAGCCCCGGGCGGGTCGATCTCGCGGTGGATGGAGTCCCGACCGGCTGGACGGCCACGGTGCGTGGCGGCGGGTTCCTGGTCAACAGTGTCTACTCCGCCGGGGCCGGAACAACAGAGGCGCCGACGGACCCGACCTCGGTCACCATGGACGTCCAGGTGCCCGCCGACGCACCGTCGGGTACGCAGCGAATCACGCTTCGGGCCACGAGCGATGGCTCCACGGCGAGCCTCCCAGTTGATCTCCGGGTGACCGCGACCGCCGCCGGCGAAGTGACGCTGACCACGGACTTCCCCCAGCTTCGTAATTCGGCTGACGCCACCTTCACGTTCAATCTGACCTTTGGCAATGAAACGCCGGACGACCTGCAGGTCGGAGCCGTGGCAATCGGTCCAGAGGGCTGGACCGTTGAAGCAAACCTCACGGCACAAGCGCAGGCCGCCACCACCCTCGTCGAAGCCGGCAGCACGACCGGCATCGCGGTAACCGCATCGGCTCCATTCGGCGTGGCAGCCGGCCTCTATCCAATCCGGGTGGACGCCACAAGTGGCGATCGAACAGCTTCGATCGATCTCGTTGCGGAGGTCACCGGGCGATACGAACTCAATCTCTCCACGCCGGACGGGCGCCTGAGCGCGAACGCGTCGGCGGGTTCGGTGACAGATCTTTCACTCCTGCTCACCAATTCCGGGACCGCGACGGTCGAGGGCGTGACGCTTGCTGCCACGGCGCCAACCGGCTGGACCGTCACCTTCGAGCCTGAAACCGTCGACGTGCCGGCCAACGCCGAGGGGGTCCAGGTCACGGCGCACCTCACTCCGTCGACCGACGCGATCGCCGGGGACTACGTCACCACCTTCCGCGCGTCATCGGATCTGGCCAACGATTCGGCCGAGATGCGGATCACGATTGAGACCTCGCTGCTGTGGGGCGCCGTCGGTGTCGGGCTGATCGCCTTGGTGCTGGCAGGTCTGTGGTGGACGTTCCGCAAGTACGGCCGCCGATGACCGGAGGCCGGGCCGCCATGACGGCACATCGCGGCGTTGCGCCCTGCGCGCATTCGCTCACGTACCGCCGGGTACGCTCGCTCGTGTGCTCGGTCGCGCCTTGCGCTGCATCCGCCCTGGCGGCCCGACAGGTTGGGGCATGACGGCGCATCGCGGCGTCGCCGCCTGCGCTCGCTCGCTCACGTACCTCGGGGTACGCTCGCTCACGTGCTCGACGGCGCCTTGCGCTGCATCCGCCCTGGCGGCCCGACAGGTTGGGGCATGACGACACGAGGGGCGCCGGATGTCGAGCCGGTCATTCGGACCCGGAGCCTGACCAAGCGCTACGACTCGCTGACGGCCGTCGACAACCTGAACCTCGAGGTCTTTCCAGGTGAGATCTTTGGGCTGCTCGGCCAGAACGGGGCGGGCAAGACGACCACGATCCTGATGCTGCTCGGATTGACCGAGCCAACCAGCGGTGAGGCGCGGGTGCTGGGCCTTGATCCCGCCCGGGAGCCGCGGCTAGTCAAGCGCCGGGTTGGCTATCTGCCCGATGCCGTCGGGTTCTATGGCGGCATGACCGGGCGTCAGAACCTGCGCTATACGGCTCGTCTGAACGGCCTGCGCGGTGAGGCAGCCGAGTCGGCCATGCAGGAGGTTCTCGTCCAGGTTCGACTTGACGATCGCGCCGACGACATGGTCGACACCTATTCGCGCGGGATGCGCCAGAGGCTCGGCATCGCCGATGCCCTCGTCAAGTCGCCCGACGTGCTGATCCTCGATGAGCCGACGACCGCCATCGACCCGCTCGGTGTCGTCGAGATCCTGGACCTGCTCCGCGCATTGGTCCACGAGCGTGGTCTGGCGATCCTGCTGTCGAGTCACCTGCTAACCCAGGTCCAGTCCGTGTGTGACCGGATCGGGATCTTTGCCTCCGGCCGGATGGTGGGGCAGGGGACCGTCGATGAACTGGCCTCCTCCTTTGGCGACGGGGCGGCCACGGTCGAGGTCGGTCTCGAGCTCACCGATGACGGACAGGTGGATCGTGCGCTGGAAGTGTTCAGCCGCCTCTCGGGCGTCGAATCTGTCTCGCCACCGGCCGCACGCCAAGGCGCGTGGCGGCTCACCGTTCGACCGTCCGACGCCGAGGCCCGGGTGCGCCAGGAGGTCCTCGTGGCAGCGGTGGAGCAGGGCCTCCGTTTGACCACCATTCAACCGATCATGCCGTCGCTCGATGACATCTATCGGGCCGCCGTCTTGCGGGGAGCCGCATGACTGAGAGGGTGTCGCCCGCGCCCCGGCCTCGGCCCCGGCGCCCGTTGAAGCCAAAGCCTCGACTCGCGCCGGCCCCAGCGGCACCCGCGGTTGACAGCGCCGCAATCAAGGCACTCCGTGCAAGCCTCCCTGGCGCCGGCTGGCGGGTCGTCGCAGCCAAGGAGTTCGGCGACCACCTGCTGAGTGTCCGGTTCATCGTCCTGCTGCTCGTGCTCGGGCTCGCGGCGGCCATTCCGCTCTATTTCGCGGCCGGCCAGATCCGCGCGGTGGCTCCTGCGGCTAGTGGTGCCGCGGCGGTCTTCCTTGCGCTCTTCACGCTCGGCTCGCAGGACATCGCGATCCTGCGGGTTGATGCGTTCGTCGGGATCGTGGCGCCACTGCTCGGGCTGGCGTTTGCATTCGATTCGGTCAATGGCGAACGGTCCGAGGGGACGCTCCCGCGCCTGCTGGCCCAGCCGATCCATCGTGACGACGTGATCAACGGCAAATTTGCCGCAGGCATGGCCGTGATCGGGCTTGTGCTCGTGTCGGTGATCGTCCTGATCGCAGGCTTCGGCATGCTCCGGCTGGGGGTCGTCCCGCGCCCACCAGAGCTCGTTCGGCTCATCGCGTGGGTTGGTGTCACCTTCCTGTATGTGGCGGTCTGGCTGGCTTTCGGGTTGTTGCTGTCCGTGCTCGTTCGGCGCGCCGCAACCGCGGCGCTGATCGGGTTTGGCGTGTGGCTGCTGGTCACGATCTTCGGCCAGCTGATCACCACGCTGATTGCCGGCGTCCTCACGCCCGCCGTTGATGCCACGCCCGACTCCATCCTCGGGACGATCCAGCTCCAGCAGCTGATCACGCGACTCCTGCCGAGCACGCTCTACGGCGAGATCTCCGTGGTGCTGCTGAACCCGACCGTAACCCAAGTCAGCACGCCCGCGACCATCGGCCAGTTCCAGCAGGCCCAGCAGCAAATCCCGGCACTTTTCTCACTCGACCAGAGCCTGCTGCTGGTCTGGCCACACGTTGTGGCGCTGACTGCCCTCACCGTGGTCTGCTTCGTCGGGGCGTACATCGCGTTCATGCGCCAGGAGGTTCGGGCCTAGGGTCGGGTGGTCAGTCGCCTGACCCCGCCGGCGCCGAGAACTGCATTGGGTTAATCCGCCAGGAGGGAATTCCGGCGGGGCCACACGTCGTGCTCGCGATCCACGTTGTCGGGGACGGACTCCGCGATGCCGTAGATCACCGTTCGACGCGCCGTGGCTGAGATGGGGGTTGGTCGGGCGGTGGTCAGCCTTCCGCGCCTGGGTCCGTCTTGACCGCCGCGCCAGACCCGAACGCACCGGCCGAGCGCAGGTCGGCAATCGCTTCGGCCCCATAACCGAGGCCGCCGAGGATGGCCTCGGAATCTGACCCGAGGCCCGGTCCCGGGGCGTAGTGCGGCTCGAAGCCACCCATCGTCAGTGGCAGCCCGACCGAGCGAACCGTCCCGAATGAAGGATGCTCGTACTCCGCGAGCATGCTCCGGGCCGTCAGCTCGTCAGGGTCGAGGGCCTCCTCCAAGGACCGGACCGGGGCGATCGGGATCCGGCCACGCAGCGTCGCCAGCCAGTCGACGGTCGAGCGCTCTGCAAATCGATCGGAGAGCCGGGCGATCAGCTCGTCCCGGTTCCGGCCACGCGCCTCGAAATCCGCGAAGCGCGGATCATCGGCCAGATCGGCCAGGTCCATCCCCTCGACCAGGGTCCGGAAGAATTTCTCCTTTGGCGCGGCGATGGCGATGTGGCCGTCCGCCGTGGCGAAGAACTGGAACGGCACGACGCTCGGGTGGCCGGACATCGGTTGGCGCTCGGTCACGAAGCCGCTGGACAGGTACCAGGTCGCCGGGTAGCTGAGCATGCTGAGCGCCGAGTCGTACAGGTTGGTATCCACATCCCGCCCGAGGCCGGTCCGGCGGGCATCAAAGAGCCCGACCATCAGACCCAGGACCGCGGTCAGCCCGGCGATGTAGTCCGCAAGCGAGAGGCCGCTCTTGGTCGGCGGGCCGTCCGGCGCACCGGTCAGCGCCGCCCAACCCGACCCGGCCTGGACAATCGCGTCGTAGCCGGGGAGCCGGGCCTGATCGCCGCGACGGCCGTAGCCGGTCAGCGCGACGCACACGATGGCGGGGTTGATCAGGCCGAGGACGTCGTACGTCAGCCCAAGGCTGGCCGGCTGGTCGCCGCGAAGATTGCTGAAGACCGCATCCGCGGACGCTACCAGCTTCTCGAACACCGCCCGGCCGGCCTTCGACTTGAGGTCCAGCGCGATGCTCCGCTTGCCGCGGTTGAAGGCTTCGAAGAAGAGGCTATCCGTCCCGACGCGCCCCGGCGGAATGTAGCGAGAAACGTCGCCGCCGCTCCCCGGATCCTCGATCTTGATGATCTCGGCGCCAAGGTCGGCCAGATAGAGAGTGCCGAACGGACCGGCTCCGTACTGCTCGACGGCAATCACCCGGACGCCCGCCAACGGGGCCGGTCTCGAGGCGATGGCGATCGCGGGCTCCGCGTCGGTCGATCTCGTGGCGTCGGTCGCGCGATCCGCTTTGGTCACCGGCGTGGACTCATTGGACATGGCCCTCCTCGGCGGGGCGTGGCCTCAACGTCGGTCACCGTTGACGATGGCGGTACCGTTTCCAGTTACGATTGCACCTCGGATGGTCGCACTTCCGCTGCACACCCGTCAACCGATCCCCCGATACACCCATTCGCCCGAGGTCTTGCCGAAATGCCCCTGACGATCGAGTCGATCGAGACGATCCCGCTCCGTGTCCCGCTGCCGTTCACCTACAAGGGCAGCTACTACAAGATGCGCAACCGCTGCACGATCGTCACCCGGGTCCGGACTTCGGAGGGGATCGTGGGCGAGGCGTACAACGCTGACGAGGACGAGCCGCTCCAGTCAGAGATCCTGGCCATCCTGCACGAGGAGCTGGTCCCGCGGGTCGTCGGACTCGATGCCTTCGGGACCGAGCGGGTCTGGGAGGCGATGCTCCCCGCAACGTTCGATCAGCTTCGCCCGCGCTGGTACGCCATGCAAGCCATGGCTTGCATCGACACGGCGGTCTGGGACGCGGTAGGCAAGGCGATGGGTCAGCCGTTGTGGCGGATCTGGGGTGGTTACCGCAATCGAATCCCAATGATCGGGATCGGTGGCTACTACATCCCCGATGACGCGAGTTCCAAGGGCCATGAGATCGAACGCGAGATCGACTTCTTCCAAGCCGAGCACGGGATGGTGGGGATGAAGTTCAAGATCGGGGCCGAGCCGCCGGTGGTCGATGCGGCCCGCCTGGCCCGAGCCCGTCGCCACGCGGGAGAGGACTTCCTGTTCGTCGTCGATGCCAACCAGGGCTACACGGTCCCCGAGGCGCTGGAGTTCCTGGCTGCCGTCCGTGCCGAGGGGATCAGGATCCGCTGGTTCGAGGAGCCCACGCGCTGGCACGCCGACTTTCGCGGGCTCCGGGACGTGCGCATGCGCGGGAACGTGGACGTGGCCGCGGGTCAGAGCGAGATCAGCCGAGTCGGGATGCGCGAGATGATGGCCGCCGGCGCGATCGACGTCTGCAACTACGATGCGTCGTGGGGCGGCGGGCCGACCGAATGGCGTCGGATCGCGGCGCTCGCATCGGCCTTCGATGTTCAGCTCGGCCACCACGAAGAGGCCCAGGTCGCCTCGCACCTCCTGGCCTCGCAGCCGCACGGCACGTTCGTGGAGGCCTTCTCTCCCGCCCGCGACCCGATCTTCTGGCAGATGATCGAGAATCGGCCGGCGCTCGTGGACGGCCACTTCACCCTGCCCGAGCGGCCCGGCCTTGGCTGGGTTCTGGACGAGACCTTCATCGAGAAATACCGCGTCGATCGCTGAGGTTGGGTGACGGGCGGGTTCGAGCGGAAAGGCGGCCCAGCCGGCTTGCGTTGTCCATGGGGAAACGATCCTGACCGACCAATCCCGACCGGCCGGATGGCAGTGCCCTCCGGTGACCTGCGGGCAACGATTCGGAGCTTGGCTCGCCGGATCTCGCGAAAACCCGGCCGAGCGTTGCCCCACGGTCACCACGCCGCACGCAAACTCGCCTCGGGCGCCAATCACCCGCGAAATCGTTGCCCTCGGGTCACCGCCACGGACGTTCAAGGCGCAGGCAGCGACACCTGCCAGGGCCGACCACCCGCCGGCGGTCAGCGGCGCAACGGCACCCACGACGGGGGGAGATCGCCGAGCCATGGCGCGACGGGCGGCAGGTCACCGGGGCGGTGGACCCCGGGCGGCGCCGCGATCGCGCGGGGTAACCCGTTGACGATCATGGCGGCCGTCGACATTAGCGCGCGACAGCCGGGATCGACCTCAACGCGCAGGTTGTGGCGGCCGTCGAGTTCGATCCGGTCCGTCGTCGTCAGCCCTGCTGCCGCTGGGTCGACATGGAGGCTCATCGACACCTCCAGCCACGGCTGACCCGCGAACCAGCCGGTCGCGCGCTGGTTGGCGCCGGCCGTCCGACCCGGCTGGATTACTTCCCCGTCCGGCAGGGTGAGCGCCGCCTCGGCGAGGATCGGTTCCGAGATCACCTCAACGCGGTCCAGCTCTCGGCCCATGCTTGCGGCCAGGATGCGCAGGCTCTCCGGGAATCCAGCGTGACCGACGACTGATCCATCGGCGATGCCGGCTTCGAACGCCGCATAGGTCAGATCGATCCCGAGCGACGCCCGCACCCGCGACCCGAAGACGCTTACGTCGACGACGCGCCGCGCCCGAAGCCGCTCCACGTCCCAGGCCAGGCCAGACAGGGTGAGGGGCCACAGGTCCAGCACGAAGCCGGGATTTGCCCCGGTCGCGACGATCGCGATGCGATGCGCCGTCGCGAGCTCGATGATCGCGGCTGCCTCCGGGGAGTCGCCCCAGCGGATGAACGCGAGGTCCTCAGCGGTGCACACAATCGGCGCGCCGGATGGTGCGATCGCGGCCAGCACTGGCAGGATATCGACGAGTCGCGTCGCCGTTGCCACGACCACGACATCCGGTCGCGTGGTCCGGAGCGTCCCGGCGAGATCGGTGGAGCAGCGCAAACCGGCTGGCGCCCCGACGACGCGGCTCGCGGCGGACTCCCCTTCGCGCTCTGAGGAGCGGACCACGATCCCGACGACCTCCAGCCACGGACGGGTCAGGGCGAGCTCCAGGACGGACCGATTTGTGGAGCCGAATCCGACCAGGAGCGCCCGGATCCGACGCACGCCCGGTGTCGCGCCTGGTGTCGCGCCCGGTGTCACGCCCGGTGCCACGCCCGGTGTCTGGGAGTCGTCGGGTGCGTGGCCGTCGCCCGGCGTCAGTCCCGGTCCGCTCATCGCCCGGCGTCCGCCGCGTCAATGACGCTTTCGGCCGGCGGGTCGCCCGGCCGAAGGACCGGCATCCGGCCAGGTCGGCCCGCCAGCTGCATCAGCTGGATATTGGCACCGTCGGGGTCCTTGAGGTAGACGCTTCGGCCACCGCGGTAGGGCCCGATCGGCAGGAGCATGGGCGTGCCGCTCACTTCCAAACCGAGGCGAGCGACGGTCGCCTCGATGTCGTCCACGGCAAACCCGAAGTGCGTCGCTCCGATGTCCGCGTTGCCCGCCGTCACGATCGCCTGGTCGATGCCGCGAAAGTGGACCAGCTCGAAGATCGCATTCGTGTGCGGGATCCGGAAGAAGACCGCATCCAGCTCAAGACCTGGCGGTCGGCCCATCAGGCGGGCGACATTGGCCGCGTGCTCGCCACGCCACTCGACACGATCGATCGGCGGCCCGAATAGCTTCGTGTAGAACGCAACCGAAACATCGAGGTTGCTCGCCACCACGCCGACATGATCGATCCAGAACATGGCGCTCCCTCACATTCACTGCGGATCGGTCACGCCAAGAAGGCGGGCCGGGTTGCTCACGACCAACATCGTCGTCTCAGCGAGACTGAACCCACGCTGCCACATCCAGGGCAGGATGTCGCCTAGCAGGTGGCCGTAGCCGTGGCCACCGTACGCCGCCAGGCGGTGCTTCGTGCAGATGTCCTGCGACACCAGGACCTGCCGATCAAGACCGGCATCGAGCACCGCTCGAACAAGATCGAGTCGTTGCGCGTCGCTCAGGGTCGCCTTCGTCGGATCGAATGGGTAGTACGACCCCTCCAGGCCAAAGCAGTCAAATTCCAGGTAGACCCCGGTCCGGGCGAGCTCCAGGAGGCCGCCTGGCTCGATGATCGTTCGATCGAGATGGGCGATGGCGACGCGATCCAGGGACGCCCCGGCGGTCTCGAGGACCCGCACGATCTCGCCCGGGGCCGCACGATCCCGGCCTGGGTGGACCATCAGCGCGGCCCCGGTCGCGCGCTGGACCCGGGCGGTCGCGCGCAGGACGACTCGCTCGCGCTCCTGCAGCGGCCACGAGCACCCGAGTTCTCCGATGAACCCGGGTCGGATCCCGGTCGAGCCGACTCCGCCATGCCACTCGTTGAGGAGAAGGTTGGCGATCGCGACCTCGTCGAGCTCGGACATCTCCGGCGGATGGGTCGGGCCGACGTAGGCACCCGAACCCATGACGATCTGCACGCCGGCGGCCCGCGAGATCCTGGCCAGCGCCTCCGGGTCGCGACCGATCCCGGGAACCGTCGCGTCCACGATGGTCCCGCCGCCAGTCGCCACGAACGCGGCCAGCTCGCGGATCGCGACGCCCTCGTCGTCGAGAACCAGGTTGTCGGCGCTGCTGGTCCAGTGCCGACGGACCCACCCAAGGTTGGCGAGGTCGACCGGGGCGTAGGCCCGCTCGCGATCGGCAGGCGAAACCGGCTCCACGAACGAAGGGTTCCGGATCAGCAGGTGCTCATGGACCAGCACGGCCCCTAGGTCGGCAGCGTCCACCGTCCCCAGCACGGTCCGCACGACCCGCTGCGGAGGGTCCGGGATCAGGGCCGACACGCGGGATCGAAATGGCGATCGACCACCGGAACGGTGATTAGGCGGAGGCTGCAACGACCGCCGGGAGGGCCGGCTCCGTGCCATGCCGTTCCAATCGGGTGACCGCCCGCGCGAGAGACTCGACGTCGGGATACGTCATCACCACGAGCGGATCCGATAGCCGGCCGTCCGAGACGACATAGGCAAGGTCCGCCGTCTCGAAGACCTCGGGGATCTCGGTGCAGTAGATGATTACGGCGTGGCCCTCGGAGGCGTAGGCGCGCATGAGCCGGTAGATCTCGCACTTGGAGCCGACATCCACCCCGCGTGTCGGCTCCTCGAGGACCAGGACCTCGGGCCGCTTCACGATGGCCGCGGCGATGGCCACCTTCTGCTGGTTGCCGCCGGACAGCGACCGAATCGGCTGCTGCACCGACGTCGCCTTCACCTGGAATCGCTCACGGAGTTCCTCGGCGATCTGGAGCATTCGGCCACGTCGAAGGGCCCCGCCACCGCGCGTGATCTCGCCGCTGAGGCGGGACACCATGTTGTCGCCGATCGTGAGATTCGTGAACAGGCTGGTCTGCCGGTCGGCGGATACCA
>JANPDO010000391.1:0-13581 GCA_031431535.1 Chloroflexota bacterium | reverse complement strand
GGGCGCGAGCTCAAGGCCTCGGCAGCGCTCAAGGCCTCGGCAGCGCTCAAGGCCTCGGCAGCGCTCAAGGCCTCGGCAGCGCTCAAGGCCGCGGCTGCGCTCAAGGCCGCGGCTGCGCTCAAGGCCGCGGCTGCGCTCAAGGCCGCGGCTGCGCTCAAGGCCGCGGCTGCGCTCAAGGCCTCGTGCGCTCTATCTGAGCCTCGTGCGGCCCGCTACGGCCGAAGCGTTGACCCGAGCGGGATGCTGTCGGCGAGGTAGGTCCCGGTCGGCCCTGAGACCACGATGTCGTAGGTCTGGGCGCCGTGGTACACGACGAGGTCCACCGAGATGGCGGTCGATCCATCCACGCTGTCACCGGCTCGCAGGCCGGCGAGACGACGGCCGTCGGCCAATGGATGGCCGGGCGAAGCCGTGACCGTCCGGCCGTCGGCGAGGACGAGCCGCACGACGCGGTGGCCAACCGGCGCCGCGGTCGAGCCCAGTGCGATCACCGTGGCGGGCACGCGCGTCCCCTGCTCGTCCAGGGTCCAGACGGGGTCCCCGATCCGGAGCGTTTCCACAGGCGCAGGCCCGTCGGGCGAGTCGATCGAGGTGCCGATGGCGAGGCAGATGGGACACATCGGCTCCCCAGCCGGGGCCTTCTGTTCAACGGCGATCTCGCCTGTCTGCATGATCGTACCGGCCGTCCGGGTTCCCTCGGCGGCGCCGGGGGCGGGCTGCGCGAGGTAGTCGAACCGGTACGCGTCGTCACCGATTGGATCCAGCGCGATCGCGTTGAGGATCTTCCAGCTCTGGTATACGAGGAGCTTCTGGTCGTCGGCGAATTCACCCGCAGGATCGAGCCCGAGCCGCCGCTCGATGGCCGCAAGGGCGTCGGCATCAGCCTCAACTTCGGGCCAGCGCTCCCGTGCCGACTCGATCTCATCGGCTCGCTGGATCGGATAGAAGTCGGGATCGCAATACCACAGCGGCCCGAAGGCGTCGGTGAGCGCGAGCTTCAGTTCGGGCAACGTGAGCGTGGGCCCCGGCGTGGGTTCCGGAGTCGTGGGCGGGATCGTCGTCGAGGAAGCGCCGCCGGCACATGCGACCGGGACCAGCAGCACGAGACCCGCGGCCAGCATCAGGAGGCGATTCACGGCCGCCCGACGCCGTGGTCCCCGAACAGGTTCCGCCAGGATCACGGTTGGGTTATCAGTCGAGCGTGAAGTCGTCGGGGTCCTGGTAGCGGCCGGTGCGCTGGAATTCGATCTGCATCAGGACATCGTTGAGCAGCGACGAGGCCCCGAAGCGGAACCAGGAGGGCGACATCCAGCGCGGACCGAGGGTCTCGTACAGCACCACCAGGTACTGGATCGCCTCCTTGGCGACGCGGATCCCGCCGGCCGGCTTCATCCCGACCTGCCGCCCGGTGGATCGCTCGAAGTCACGGATCGCCTCGAGCATGACCAGGGTGACGGGTAGCGTCGCGGCGGGGGTCACCTTGCCGGTGGACGTCTTGATGAAGTCGGCGCCGGCGGCCATCGCCAGGACGCTGGCGCGCCGGACGTTGTCGTAGGTTTCGAGCTCGCCGGTCTCGAGGATGACCTTGAGGTGCGCCTCGCCGCACGCCTCCTTGACCTCGACGATCTCCTCGAAGACGGTCAGGTAGTCGCCCGACAGGAACGCGCCGCGATCGATCACCATGTCGACCTCATCCGCACCGGCTTCGACGGCGGCCCGCACTTCGGCGAGCTTGATGTCGCGGAAGGTCTGGCCCGACGGGAAGCCGGTGGCGACGCTGGCGACCCTGACGGTCGACCCGCGGAGCGCGGCCTTCGCGTCGGCCACGAGCGCGGGGTAGACGCAGACGGCCGCGACGGACGGGATGGTCGGGTCACCCGGTTGGGGCCGCATCGCCTTGACGCAGAGCGCGCGGACCTTGCCGGGGGTGTCCTTTCCCTCAAGGGTGGTCAGGTCCATCATCGAGATCGCGAGGTTGAGCGCCCACAGCTTCGAGGCCTTCTTGATCGAGCGGCGCTGAAGCGCCTCGACCCGCTGTTCGACGCCGACCTGATCGACGGCGGTCACCCGCCCGAGTAGGTTCCCGAGCGGCCCAGGCCGCCCGTCCCAGGCACGAATCAGCTCGTCGGCACGCTCCCGGGTCGGTGAATCGGCGCGTCGCTGGGCGGTCACGGGAGCGAGAGGATACACGCTCCGCTGGACCGCACCGGACGTAGCGTTGCGCTCTCGCACCAGAATCAGGACGCGATCCATACCCTTTCGGTCAGCGGCCTGCTGCTGGATCTCGTGGCTGGCTTCATCGGCTCCGGGTTCGCGGATTCCTTCGGGGCGACGGAGACCGAACGCGAGCGCGTGCGGACGCCGGTCGGTGAGGCGGTCCGCCTCAAATACTCGTTGCCTGGCGGTGGCGACACGCGCGTCCAAGCCTCTGTCTGGGTCATCGGGGCGCCTTCGGGGACGCTGCTGGTGTCTATGATGGGGACCAGTCGGTGTCCTCACCGACATGGACCCGGAGGCGCTCATCGCGGCGACTGCCCCGCTGCCCTGACCCAGGGTATCGGACATCTGAAGACGCCCGTGCGCCGAATGGACCGTCGACATCGACTTGAGGAGACCCGAGACCATGGCAGCCACCATCGCCGAGCCCAGCGGCCTCGCGCCAGCGCATGATGGCGCCACGACAATCCCAGATCAGACGAGCCGCTCGCTCCGACGCTGGAACCGCGGCCTGACCTTCGCCCACGGCATCCAGTTTCTCGCCATGATCGCGATCTCCACGACGGCCGCCGTGTTCGCGCCGGTCGTGCCGACCGTGCGCCCGATCATCGAGAACGGCAAGTTCACAGGCATCGAGGAGTCGAGCGTGACGCTCTTCTCCATCCCGCTCGCGTACGTCATCGCCTCGTTCTTCCTCATGAGCGCCATTGCCCATGCGTCAGCCGGATGGCTGCTCCGCGGCCGCTACGAGGCGTTCCTCGCGAGAGGGATGAATCCGCTGCGCTGGGTCGAGTACTCCTTCTCATCGACGGTGATGATCGTGGCCATCGCCTATCTCAGCTACATCACGGACTTCCCCGCCCTCGTCGCCATCGCGGGTGCCAATGTGGCGATGATCCTGTTCGGATGGAGCATGGAAGCGGCGAATGAGGGCCGGGACAAGGTCGACTGGAAGCACTACATCTTCGGCTGCATCGCGGGCATCGTCCCGTGGATCGCGATCTTCTCGGTCCTGTGGGCCTACTCCGCGCAGGAGGGTCTGCCAGCCAATGCCGGGATCCCGGCCTTCGTGTACGTGATCATCGCCAGCCTGTTCGTGGCCTTCAACATCTTCGCCATCACGATGGTCCTCCAGTACCGCAAGGTCGGCCGCTGGCGCGACTACCTGTACGGCGAGAAGACGTACATGATCCTGAGCCTGGTCGCGAAGTCACTCCTCGCCTGGCAGGTCTGGTCCGGCACGCTTCGGCCTTCCTGATCGCGCGCCGACACGCGGACATAGGGCAGGAAGATCGAGCCTGCAGCAAGATCGAGCCCTATCCGTGTCCCGCCGTCGACAACGTACTTGTGAACCACACCTAGCGCCCGCCGCGCACCCTTGGGAGGGGCGGTAGCCCACGCTTCCCCTCCACGAGGAAGTGGTGGAACCAGTCGGCGGCTACATGCAGGTTCTCGATCCTGCGGAACGGTGTGCCGGAACGCGTCAACTCGTGGGTCTCGTCCGGCACGCGCATCAACCGTACGGGTCGCCGATGCGAACGCAGGACCGTGAATAGCGCCTCTGCCTGGGCGATCGTCGTGCGGATATCGTGCTCCGAGTGTTGGATCAGGAGGGGCGTCTTGATCCGGTCGGCGTAGGCGAGCGGGGAGATCTCGCGGTAGTACGCGGGGTCGCCCCACGGCGTGGCATCGAATTCGAGCCTCGCCCACTCCCCGCCCGAGACGTCACCGGTCGTGAACAGGACACCCATATCGCTGACCGAGCGGCAGGTCATCGCGGCCTTGAAGCGGTGGTCGAAGGCAATGATCCAGTTCGTGAGGTAGCCGCCGTACGACCCGCCCGTGACACCGAGTCGGTCGGGGTCAGCCAGGCCGTCCGAGACGAGGGCGTCGACTCCAGCCAGGACGTCGCGCATCGGGCCCGGTCCCCAATCACGGTGGTTGGCGCCGTTGAATGCCTCGCCGTACCCCGCCGACCCACGCGGGTTGCAGTAGAAGACGCCGATCCCGGCCGCGGCGAGGACCTGGAACTCCCATACCAGCGACCAGCCATACAGCGTGTGCGGGCCGCCGTGGATCTCGACGACGAGCGGCCGAGCGCCGTCGCCGGCGGGCAGGAACCAGCCCTCGATGTCGCGGTCGTCCACCGTCACGTGCCGTTCGAACGGCGTCGCCAGCTGGATCTCCCCGAGGATCTCCGCGTTGAATGAGGTCAGGCGCCTTGGTTTCGACGCCGAGCTCGACTTCGAGTTCGATCCGCCTGACCCGGCGATGTCTAGCAGCCAGACGTCGGGCGGTGCGGTCGCCGTCGAGCGCAGGTACGCGATGCGTGTGCCGCGATGCGCGGCCGCACGCGAGCCGCTGCCCGTCACGGTGTGCCAGCTCGACACGTACTGGCGACCGTCGGTCAGGCGCTGGATCCGACCGTCGGCGACACCGATGCGCCAAAGCTCATAGGAACCATCCTGCGGAGCGCTGAAATGGAGCCAGCGGCCATCTCTCGACGGGATGAGCGCCGGGCCTTCGCCGCGCGTCACGTCACTGTTCATCGCGGCGCCGGGCATCAGGTCGTGGCGCGCTGACAGGTTGCGGCCACCCGATCGAGTGGCGTCGGAGCCATCAGCGGCAAAGAGCCAGATGTCGTTGCGACTCCCGGCTCGGCCCTCCAGCCGATGCCCGAGCGCGGCGATGGTCCGACCATCGGGCAGCCAGGTCGGCGCGCTGAACATCGAGCGCGGCCCGCGCGTGACCGCAGTCACGATCCGCGTCTCGGCGTCCACGACTTGGATATCCAGGCGCGGCAGGAGGTCCGCATCGCGTCGACGGTTCGACGTGAACGCGATGCGCCGGCCATCCGGCGACCAGGCGGGCTCGCCGTCCGCGACCGGGCCGTCGGTCAGGCGACTGGCGGCGCCGCTGATCGCATCAACCAGCCACAGGTGACCGACCCGGTGATAGGTGAACCCGGCGCCATTGAGCATGTAGTCAAGTCGGTCGATGAACCGGTAGTCGGACTGCGGCGGCGTCCCCGGCTGGCGCTTGCGCACGATCCCGCGACGGCGGTCGTCTGCCTCGCGGGACGCGCCGTGCGATGCGCTGACGACCACGAGGCGCGTCCCGTCGGGCGACCACTCGAACGCGTCCACGCCGCGCGGCAGGTCGGTCAGGCGCCGGGCTTCGCCGCCATCGACGGGCAGGAGGTGGACCTGTGCGATGTCCTCTCGATCCTTGTCGTCCAGGCCGGTCGCCGCCCGGCGTGGCTCCTCTTCGACGATCCCGCGACGATCCGACAGGAAGGCGAGCGTCCGACCATCCGGTGAGAACCGCGGGTGGTGATCGTGCTTCGCCCCCAACGTCAGCTGGCGCGGGGTCGTGCCGTCCGTAGTGACCAGCCAGAGCGCATGACGGTACCCATCGAACCCGGGCGCCACGGTCTGGAGCGTGAATACCACGGTACGCCCGTCTGGGGAGAGCCGCGGTTCGGTCGCGATCTGCAGGCGGTACAGGTCGTCGGGTCGAGGTGCGCGCGGCACGGGCGTTCCTCCAGCGGTCGGGGCAGCGGTCGGGCGGCCGACGGGATAGCGATCAGGGCTGCCGTCGGGACACCCGGAGTCTAGCGGGCTACCATCGGGTCACGATGGCCGATCAGCTCTCGCTGCGCCTCGAGGCCGACCAGCTGCCCGATCTCCCCGACCTGCGGCCGATGCTTCCGCGCGTGCTGCCGGCACCCTTCGATTCGGACGAGCACCTGTTCGAACCGTGGTGGGGCGGCGAACGGGCCCTGGCCATGATCGGACCTGCGGAACTGGCAGGAACGGGCGCGGTGCGGATCGTTGACGCCGACGGACGTGACCTGACGAGCGTCCTGCCTGAGCTCGCCGGCCTGGCCGTGCGGGTGGCCGCACGATCGGCGATCCTTGACGGGGAGCTGGTCGTCGTCGACGGATCGGGCCGGGCGGACTCAGGCGAGCTCGAGCGGCGGCTGGCGGGCGAGGCCGGGCGGTCCGCGGCGTTTCTGGCCTTCGACCTGTTGCACCTGGACGGCCGATCGCTGATGGCGTTGCCGCTTGTTCGGCGGCGGGAGGCGCTGCGGCGCGTGCTGCGGCCTGGCGACGAGGTGGTGGCCGTGCCGGCCATTGCCACAGAAGGGATTGCGCTGCACGCGGCGGTCGAGGCGCAGGGAATCGCCGGCGTACTCGCTCGACATCGGTCGAGCCCCTATCTGGCGGGGGTACGTAGTCGGCTCTGGCGGTTCGTCGCCGCGGGGGCAGGCGGGGCGGAGCCGGCCGAAACGGACGTGGCGGGAGCGGGCTTCCACGTCGCCGAGACGGGACCGATCTCGGGAGCGGAGCCGGGCCCCGCTGCCGCCGCGTCCGGTCCGGTGCTTGCGTTGATCCGTCGGCTACCCCTCGACGATCGCTGAAGCTCGGGTACGACCCGCCCAACCGCGGCCCTATCGCGCCCGGCGAGCCGCCGCCACGAACGTTCGCAAGCCTGGACGCTGGCCGTAGAGCAAGACCCCGGCCGCGTACATTCGCGTGGCAATCACGGCAACGACCGCAATCGCAAGACACAGCAGGGCAATGGACAGCGCAACCTCCCACGGCTCCACGGCCGCGATCATCAGTCGCGCGAGCATCACGAACGGGCTGAAGGGTGGGACGAGGGATGCGATCGTGATCCACCGTCCGCCTCCGCCGCTCAACGCCCCAACCGCCGACAGGTAGCCGACGAGCGCCAGGAGGCTAAGCGGCAGGGACAGGGTCTGGAGATCATCCGGCCGGCTGACAAAGGAGCCCACGGCCGCGTAGATCAGGGCAAAGAGCGTGAAGCCGAGGAGGAAGAACAAGCCGTATCCGGCGAGGAGGATCGGGGTGAGGCCGACCAGCGGCGCCCCCGCCGGCGCGGGCCCCAGCATGGCCAGCGCGATCTGATCCTGGAACGCCAGGACAAGCAGTGACGGCACGGCGATCGCGAGGTATTGGGTCAACCCGGCTGCGCCGATCCCGAGCACCTTGCCACTCAGCATCTGGCGCGGCGAAGCCGCGCTGATCATCAATTCCATCACGCGACTGCTCTTCTCGGCGGCCACTCCCGTCGCCACCCACATGCCGTAGATCACGACCGACATGAACAGCAGGACCACGAACACCACCCCCAGGAAACCGCGGCTGGCAGTCTCTTGCGGATCGAGCGCCCGCCCATCCTCGACGGCAGCGTTGAGTGACTTGACGCCAAAGGTGGCCGGGACAAACGGTTCGCCCTGTGATTCCGCCGGTCTGCGCGAGTTCCAGTCCAGGACGCCGAGGCCGAACGCCACCACGCTGAAGGTCTGCACCTGGGTAAGGTTGGCCGCTCCGTTCGTCTGCAAGACGACGTCAAGGCCACCCACCGTGGTTCGCTCCACAACCATGATGGCGCTGACCTCGCCGCTCGCCAACGATCGCTCGGCGGCGCCGGGATCCGCAACCCTGACCGCAAAGGGCCGCTCGGCTGAGCCGGATCCCTCCACCCGCCCGGAGACATTGAGCAGGCTGTCGGCGATCGACAGGGCCTGTTGCGCCAACGCCGGGTCGCTCGAGACCACGACGACGTTGGTCACAGAGTCGCGATCGAGGAATCGCACGGCGATGGGCGCCAACGCCACGAGAAGGGCCAGGCCCATGAGCACCACCGTGGATGCCAGGAAGAGCGGACCGCGGACTCGATCCCGGTATTCGCGCCTGGCGATGATGGCCGCATTCGGGAACAACGGATCGTGGCGCGCCATCAAGCCGTCCCGTCCGCGGACGCGGAGGTCGTGGCTGGCCCGGCGGCGGACGCCGGCCCGCCGGACACCCCGGCCGGCAGGACCACGATCTTATCCTCCGCGGGTCGGCCTACGAGCTCGATGAAGAGGGACTCAAGACTCGGTTCCACGACCTCGAACCTGCTGACAGCGGCACCTCGCGCGAGCACATCGGCGAGGATCGCCTCTGGCAACGCCCCCGGGAGCAGCTCCAGCTCGGCCCCCAACGCAGCACGCCGGACGACATCGACGCCGCGAAGATCGGCAAACCAGTCGGGAGCGGGGCTCGCGCCATCGATCGCCAGGCGGACCCACGCTCGCCGACTGGCCCGCTTGAGGTCCCGCAGTCGCCCGCCAGCCACGAGCCGACCGCGGTCCACGATCGCGACCGATTCGCACATCGCCTCGGCCGCCTCCATCTGATGGGTCGAGAAGATCAGAGTCCGACCCTGGTCGCGCAGCTCCATGAACGCCTCACGCAGAAGGACCAGGTTGAGCGGATCGAGCCCGGTGAACGGCTCGTCCATGAGCAGCACCTCGGGCCCGTGGAGGATCGCCGCGATGAACTGGACCTTCTGCAGGTTGCCCTTGGACAGCTCCTCGGCGCGCCGGTCGGCGTACTCGGGAATTCGAAAGCGGGCGAGCCAGGCGAGGGCGGCGCGACGGGCTCGGTCGGGGGTCTCGCCGTACAGCGAGGCGTAATAGACCAGCTGGTCGAGGACGCCCATCCGCGGGTAGAGCCCGCGTTCCTCGGGCAGGTAACCCCACGTCCGACGCGGCAGCTCGCCCACCGGGTGGCCATTCCAGCGGATCTCGCCACTGTCGGGGGCAATGATGCCCAGACAGATCCGCATCGTGGTCGTCTTGCCCGCGCCGTTGGCACCGAGAAAGCCAAAGACCTCGCCCCGTGCGACATCGAAGGCCAGGGCGTCAAGCGCCACGGTCGCCCCGAAGCGCTTGGTGACGTGATCGATCTCGAGGCTCACGTGCGCGAGGATAGCCGCGTTTCAGGCAACCCAGGTCCGAGCGGTGACCCCGCGCACCGCCTGCGCCACGACAGCCGGCGCCAGCGCGACGAGCGCGACCACGGCCCAGTCCGACAGGTCGAGCGGCGTTGCCCGAAAGGCGTCGGCGAGAAACGGCACGGACGGGATGATGACCTGGATGCCGATCGCGCCGGCCGTGGCCGCCAGCAGGAACCGGTTGGCGGGCAGGCGCCAGATCGGTTCGCGGATGCTCCGATTCGCGTAGGCGCGAACCGCCTGGCCGCAGACGAGGATCGTGTAGGCCAGCCACTGCGCATGCGCCGGACCACCAGGCTGGGTGACCATCACGAATAGCGCCGCCACCGCGCTGAAACCCCCCGCGAATGCGATCCGCCCAAGAAGGACGCCCGTCAAGAGCGGCTGGCCCTGCCGGCGTGGCCGTCGACGCATGAGGTTCGGTTCAGGTTTCTCCAGCTCAAAGGCCACCGAGGCGGACACGTCGATGAACAGCTCGAGCCACAGGATCTGGATCGGGAGGAGCGGCTGGCCGAAGCCATAGATCGTCGCGATGAGGATGAACCCCAGCAACGCCACGTGGGTCGAGACCAGGAAGATCAGGCCCTTCTGGACGTTGTCGACGATCCGGCGTCCCTCGGCGAGGCCATACATGAGCGTGGCGAAGGAGTCGTCGCCCAGGACCAGGTCCGCGGCCTCCCGCGCAACGGCTGTCCCGGAACCCATCGCCACCGCCACGTCCGCGCCGTTGAGGGCGGGGGCGTCGTTGACGCCGTCGCCGGTGACCGCGATCGTCCGACCCGCCGCTCGGGCGAGGCGCACCAGGCGCTCCTTCTGCTCGGGTGTTGAGCGGGCAACCACCTGGAGATTCGGCAGGACGGCCGTGAGCTGGGCATCGTCGAGGGCCGCCAGTTGCTCCCCGAGGACCACGCGTTCGCGGTCCAGCCCGGCCTGGGCGGCGATGGCGGCCGCCGTGACCGGATGATCGCCGGTGACCACGATGACCTCGATGCCGGCCCCGCGCGCGGTCTCGAGCGCCTCGCGGATCCCGTCACGCAAGGGATCGGCGAAGCCGATCAACGCGCGAACGTGCCACTGCCCGCCGTCCGGCCGGCGCGCCAGGCCGACCAGCCGCTCCCCGCTGGCCGCCAGGCGCTCGATCCGCTCATGCCAAACGGATCGGTCATCGAGCCCCGAGACGAGGCCGACGACAACTTCCGGCGCTCCGATCACGAGTTCAATGACGCCTTCCGGCCCACGACTGCGCGTTCGCGAGATCGGGCGGCCGTCGTCGACGGGCTCGGCCTCGACCAGGTCGGCCGGGTCGAGGCGCGCATCGCCACCGGCGGTCTCGATCGCCCGGCTGAGGGACGCCGTGAATGACCCCGGCGCGGTTCCCTCGGCGCGGACCCAGGCGTCATCCTCGGCGCGCAGCGCTTCGTTGAGGATCTCCAGCCGCGGGGCATCCGCGAGCGGGCCGTCCGGCCCCGTGACCGACACGACGTCCAGGCGATTTCGGGTCAGCGTCCCGGTCTTGTCGGTCAGGATCAGGTCGATCGCCCCAAGGGTCTCTTCAGCGTTGAGGCGGCGAACCAGGACGCCACGCTTGAGCAAGCGGTAGGCCCCCAGCCCGAGGATCACCGCCAGCAGGATGGGCGGCTCCTCCGGAATGGACGCGATCGCCGCCGATATCCCGGCGAGCAGGTTTGCGCTGATCTCCTGCCCTCGGATGAACCCCAGGCCACTCACGGTCACGATGAGCCCGATGGCCACGACGAGGAGGATCCGGACAAGCCGGTCGAGCTCCAGCTGGAGGGGCGATCGACGGCGCCCCCGCTCGCGCAGACCGCCGGCGATTCGACCGATCTCCGATCCTTGCCCGATGGCCACCACGACCCCCTCGCCGCGCCCGCCGACCACGCTCGTCGCGGCATACGCCATCGCGTGTCGGTCGGCGAGGGGAGCATCGGGCAGGTCTGCCGTGACGGTCGCGGGCTCGGGCACGGACTCGCCCGTCAAGGCACTCCGATCCAGCAACAGCCGATCCGCTCGAAGGACTCGCAGGTCGGCGGGAACGATGTCGCCGGCGCGAAGCAGGATGATGTCGCCGGGCACCAACTCGGTGGCGTCGATGTCCTCGACGCTCCCGGCGCGGCGCACGCGAGCTCGGGGTGCGGAGGCATCGCGCAGGGCTTCCATGGCGCGGTCGCCGCGGTATTCGGTGACAACATCAGCCCCGACGATCGGAATGAGTGCGGCAAGCACCAGGAGACCGTCGCGAACCTCGCCGAGCGCGACGGCCAGCACGCCGGCGACGAACAGCAGGAGCACGAACGGCTCGGTGGCGGACCCACGGATCATGCCCAGGATGGAACTCCGGCGGGCGGGTTCGAGCGCATTGGGGCCGTTTGCCGCCGCGCGTCGCTCGATCTCGGCTCGCTCCAGGCCGACGGCGCGGTCAACGCCCAGGGCATGCGCAACCTCCTCCGCGCTGCGCGCGTGGGCGTGCGCGTGGGCGAGTGGATCGGGGGCAGCGCTCGGCATCGTCATCGACGCCCATGATCGTCCAACCGGCGTAGCATCGTGGGTATGACCCAACCGGCGCCCACGGGCAGCCACGTCCCCCAGGTGGCGCCGTCTTCCATTCACGCGGACCGGGCCGCGGGACGGCTCGAAATTGGCTGGCCGGACGGGCACGCCACCGTCTACGACACGCTCACACTTCGCTGGCTCTGCCCATGCGCCTTCTGCCGCGGCGAGGCGGGGATGCCCGGCTGGCTGGACAGCAGCCCGACCCTCACCACCGAGCAGACCCGCCTCGTAGACATCGCTCTGGTGGGCAGCTACGCGATCTCACCGACCTGGGGCGACGGCCACCACACCGGTTACTACACGTATGCTTTGCTGCGAACGCGTTGTCCCTGTTCAGAATGCACTGGTCGGCGCCTCGCAGGTTCAACGCCGACCGAACCGGCCAACCGACACGAGGAGCACGCATGATCGTCGTCACGACCCCGTTCCTGGCCGGTCACCGCATCGTCGAATCGAAGGGAATGGTGTTCGGTCTCGTCGTCCGCAGCCGCGGACTCGGCGGCAACATCATGGCGGCGCTGCGATCCGTGGGCGGTGGCGAGATCCACGAATACACCAGCCTGCTCGAGGACACTCGCCGACAGGCCATGGATCGGCTCGTCAAGAACGCCACGCTTGTTGGCGCCAATGCGATCCTGTCGATGCGGTTCGATAGCTCGGAATTGTCCGGGTATATGACCGAGATCGTCGCCTACGGCACCGCGGTCATCGTGGAACCGGACGCGTCCGCGTCGGCGGTCACCGCCGAATAAGGTGCGCCTTTCGGGCCATACCGGACGGGTCATCGTCGTCGGGTTAGGCGCCCTGATGATCCTGATGGGCGTTGCCGTCATGGCCGGAGGCCGTGGCTCAGCGTGGGCCGGCGCGTGGCTCGTGGCCATCGGGCTCGCGATCGTCGTCGCCGCGCTGGTGGAACGCCAGCGCTACCGATCCGACTCCGCCGAGGCATTCGGCGCGCCGATCGGACCCGGTGGCGGCGACCCGATCGGCGAGCCGATCGAGGGCCGCTTCCAGCGAACGGGAGAGGTCTTCATCGATCCCACCAGCGGCCACCGGATGCGCGTCTGGCTTGACCCGGGGAGCGGGGAGCGTCGCTACCGCGCAGAGGAATAGCCAGGGTCCCCCGGACCATCGGCAGACGGACGGCTGTCCGCTTACGCCCACATGCTATCCTCGCCGGCCGGTAGCGTTACACGCGGCCGCAATCGAGGAACTAGCCCACCATGGCCGCCATCCAGACCGCCACTCCGGCGCGAGCGGCGACCGCGCCACGCCCGCGCCGCAACCCTCGGACAAAGCCGCCATTCCCCTACCTGAACCGCGAGCTGTCCTGGCTCGAATTCAACGCCCGGGTCCTGTTCGAGGCGCGCGACGAGCGCAACCCGCTGCTCGAGCGGGTCAAGTTCCTGGCTATCTTCGCGGACAATCTCGACGAGTTCTTCCAGGTCCGTGTCGCGGGCCTGCACCAACAGGTCGAGGCCGGCAAGGCGGCCCGCTCGCCGGACGGGCGGACAGCCGGCGAACAGCTCGCCGCGGTGCGCGAGCGGGTGCTGGATCTCATCAACGATCATTCGGCCATCTTCGCCTCCATCCGCCGGGCGCTGGTGGCCGAGCGGATCGAACTCGTCGACTACGCGGCGATCCCGGAGCACCACGAGGCGCTGTGCGAGCGCTTTCTCGACGAGATCCATCCGGTTCTGACCCCGCTGGCGGTCGACCCTGGCCACCCCTTCCCGTATATCTCCACGCTCAGCCTGTCGATCGCCGTGGGGCTACGAGATCCCGAAACCGGCGAGCGGCTATTTGCGCGGGTCAAGGTGCCGCAGATCCTGCCAAGACTCCTCGAGGTCGAGCCGTCGCGCTATCTCCTCATCGATCAGTTGATCGAGGCCAACCTTGGCACGCTGTTCAGCGGCATGGAGATCGTGGAGCACCATCTGTTCCGGGTCACACGCAACGCCGACCTGGCGCTCGAGGAGGACG
>JANPDO010000390.1:0-2115 GCA_031431535.1 Chloroflexota bacterium | reverse complement strand
TTCGCCGGCGACGGAGCCAAGCGCGACGACGACGGCTACCTCTGGCTGCTGGGTCGCGTAGACGACGTGATGAACGTGGCCGGACACCGGATCTCCACCACGGAGGTGGAATCGGCCCTCGTCGATCACAAGTCCGTGGCGGAGGCGGCGGTTGTCGGCAAGAAGGACGAGATCAGCGGACAGGCGATTTTCGCCTTCGTGATCCTCAAGGCTGACCAGGAGGCGTCGGACGCGCTGGCCGTTCAGCTGCGCGAGCACGTCGCCTATGTGATCGGTCCGATTGCCCGACCCAAGTTCCTGTTGTTCGTCCCCGACCTGCCCAAGACCCGCTCTGGCAAGATCATGCGCCGACTGCTGCGGGATATCGCCGAAGGTCGGGTCCTGGGCGACACGACGACGCTGGCCGACGCCGGGATCGTAGACACCATCCGCGAGAACAGCGGGTCGGCGGAGGAATAGCGTGCCGTTCGACTTCCTGCGGCGGAAGGGTGAAGCGGCCAAGGTGTCGGCCAGAAGTTCGGCGTCAGCGGCTTCGATGGGCGCGAGGGATGACTCCGGACCCGGTGTCCCGTTCGAGGGGATGACCGAGGACTGGCGACTGGTCGGGCGCATGCTCATTGACGGCCGGATCTCGGATGCCCTGAACAAACGCGAGCCGATCGCCATCGCCGACGTGCGATGGGCGCCCGTGAACGATATCGATCAGCTCGCCGAGGCGCCGGGTCTGAAGTTGGTGGATCCGTACGATCTGGTCCTGGTGCTGACCGGCGAGGGGTCCCTGCCGGCCATGTCGGCTTCGGAGCGGTCCGCTCACAAGGTGCACAAGGTCACATTCGAGGTGAGTCTCGAGGCGCCGCCGTACCGGGTTGTCGGGACTGTCCAGCTCTATCCGGGTTACGAGCCGCTCCGCCTCCTCGACCGTGCCAATGAGATGTTTGTGCCCGTCGTGAACGCGACCGCCACGCTGTCCGGCCAGCCGCTCAGCGAACCCAGCTCCAACGTGATCCTGGTCAATCGCGCCTATCTCCGCGGCGTGGAGCAGGTCGACGCGCGGACGGGCGAGCGCTACGAAAAGCTACCGGGTGGCTCGCTTGGCGGCGCTCAGTGGACCGACAGGACTCGCTAGCGCTAGGCGGCCGTCCTGCCGTTCGCTCGACGTTTGGGGTTAGCCGAGGATCACGACTCGTGGCACCCAACCCTCCGCCCCGCTGGGTGTTCTAACCTGGAGGAAGCTCTCGTGTTCGCCGATGACTTCGACCTCGTCGCCGCGGTCGAGGCGACCGACCTCGTCCGACGCAAGCTCATCCGGCCCACTGGACAGGCGCACAAGCCGGTACGTGATCGTCCGTCGCTCCACTCCCAACGCACGAGATGCGTCGAAACGAGCCGGCGGACGGCTGACCCTGGGTACACCTCGTTCGCCCAGCTGGCGCTGCGCTTGCAGCGTCGGGCGTAGCCACCGCGGCAGCGTCGCCTCGCCCGGATTCGTCGGGCCACTGGTCACGCCCGCCTTGCCGTCTGCGGCGACCGGTCTCGCGCCGAGAACGGCGATGGGTAGCGCCACGGTTGTGATTGCCGGTGAGTCGGCCACGTCCGCTCCGGCTCGCTCGGCCCCAGCGGGTGCGCGCTCGCGCCGCGCGGGACGGGGGAAGAATACGGCGAAGAGGATGACCCCCAGGGCCGTGCTGAAGGACCACGCCGCGACCGGGACGGCCAGATCCGGATCAATCGCAAAGCTCAAGGACCAGCCGTCGCTCGGCCTGACCAGCGCAGGCGCTGGGCTGCCACCGATGGCGCCACCTCGGCCCGTCGTGCCATCTCCCGCGTCCGGATGATCGGGGGCCCCAGCGGCGACACTCCCATCCGAGGATGCCGCAGGTGTTTCGGCGCTGCCGCCGGACCCAGGGTCGGCCGTCTCACTCGCGAGTGGGCTCGGGACGGCGACCGCCGTCGATCCTGCGCTGGGCAGCGGGGTGGCGGCTGGAGCCAGGGTCGTGGTTGGACCGGGTTTGGGCTTTTGCGTGGGAACCGGTCTCGGGGTTGGGGTCGGCATTGGCGTTGGCGCCGGGGTCGGTCCGGGCGTCGGGTCAGGTGTCGGGTCAGGTGTCGGGTCAG
>JANPDO010000389.1:0-6916 GCA_031431535.1 Chloroflexota bacterium | reverse complement strand
CTCGGCTCAAGCGCGGACGATCCAGGCGAGCTGGTGATCCTGCCCCCGGACGGTGAGCCGCGTGCGCTCACGACGGTCGCCCGCGAGTGGCGAGCCGGCATCGACTTCGGGCCCACCGAGCGGATCGAGTTCGATGCCCCGGACGGCCAGCGCCTCGAGGCCTGGATCCAGCATCCGGCGGGCCGTCCGGCGACCGACCGTCTGCCACTGGTCCTCCACATCCACGGCGGGCCGCACTGGCCGATCGGGGTTCGCTTCGGCTTCGAGTTCCGGCGGCTGGCCGAGCAGGGGTATCGCGTCCTGTTCATGAACCCGCGCGGTGCCGCCGGCTACGGCGACGCGTACGCCCAGGCCAACGTCGGTGACTGGGGTGGGATCGATGCGCGGGACCTCATGGCGGCCGTGGACGCGGCCTGCGCACGTCCCGACGTGGATCGCGACCGCGTCGCCGTCACCGGGGAGAGCTACGGCGGGTTCATGACCAACTGGCTGATCGCCACCACGAACCGATTCCGCGCGGCCGTGGCCCAGAACGGCATCTGCGACCTGCGCAGCGAGTACCTCATGACGTCCGATCCGATCGGCACGGAGTGGGACTTGGGCGGGCCGCCATGGGAGCACCCGGAGCGCTATCTGCGCCTCTCGCCGCTGACGCTCGTCGAGCAGATCCGGACGCCGCTCCTGTTGATCCACTCAGAGGCAGACCAGAACTGCCCAATCAGCCAGAGCGAGCAGCTCTACACGGCGCTGCGGCTGCTCGGGCGCGAGGTCGAGTTCCTGCGCCTTCCCGGCGAGGGCCACCTGGTCAACCTCACGGGGCGACCCAGCAGCCGGCTCGCCCGGATCGAGGCGACCGACCGGTTTCTCGCCCATCACCTGCGGCGTTGATCAGCCCGGCTCGGGCCAGTCGAAGACGACACCCACCATTGACAGGTCGCCTCGATCAAGCCGTTCGAAGGCATCAGTGATCGAGTCCGCAGGGAGCGTATCGGTGATCAGGCGATCGAGCCGCAGCTTGCCCCGCGCCGCCTGCTCCAGAACGTAGGCGAAGTTGGTCGAGCGGGTGGCCAGATGCGGATTCGGGGCCACGACCACCTCGGGATCCCCGCCCATGCCGATGATCTGCAACCGCTGGTAGTGGAACTTGCTCGGGTAACTGTTCAGCAGGCCGAAGAGCTCCAGCCCAAGGTCCGGCGGGGGCGGCGTTCGATAGATCCCCATGACCCCGATCCTGGTCCAGTCCCTTGCCAGTTCGATGGCCTGGCGCAGGCCATGCCATGACCCGGTCGTCTCCAGGATCAGGTCCGGGCCGCTCGTGCCCAGGAACGCCTTGATCCGATCGTGCGCTCCGTCGGCGCCCGGCTGTTCCACGGCGCCCAGGCCCAGTCCCCGGCTGAACGCGACCCGTTCCGCGGCGACATCGAGCGCCAGGACACGGGCGCCCATGAGGTCCGCGACCAGGGCCGTCGACGCGCCGACCAGCCCCTGGCCGACGACGACCACGGTCTCCGCCGCGCGATATGCGCCCAGGTGGAGGGCACTCACCGCCCAGCTCGTCAGATACGCGATGGACGCTTCGCGCAACCCAAGCTCGTCAGGCACGTGGTGGATGGCGCTCTCCTCGACGACGGCATAGGCCGCATGGCCGGTCGCCAGGGCGACCCGCTGCCCGACCTTCGCGCGGGAGACGCCCTGCCCGTTCGCCTGGACGACGCCACTGCCCATGTACAGCAGGTCATCGCGGTTGGTCCCGCCGTCGGTGCTGTACGAACCGGCTCGGTACATGTGCAGATTGCTGCCCGGGCTGATCACCGTGTGCGAGATCCGTACCAGAACCTGCCCGGGTCCTGGGTGCGGCACAGGTTCGTCGACCCTGGCGACCGTGCGCGGGGCCGTTAGATACCAGTGGTCCATCGTCATCCGCCTCGCTCTATGCTTGCCGCCACATGGCCGGCGAGTTCTACCTTGGGCTTGACATCTTGACGTATGGCGCGAGTTGGGCGTCGGCGCTCGAAACCGTCGAGCTGGCCGATCGCCTCGGCTATGACGGCGTGTACACCGCAGACCATCTGTTCGCCACGGACTGCGAGGCCGTCGGGCGCGATCCAACCTCGATCCGGCGACTGCCCGGAGCGAAGCTGATCGTCCGCCCTACGCGAGCCGCCGCCGATCGCGAGTTCGAACGCCAATTGGCCGTGCAACCCTGGTCAGGCGAGGTGCTGCAGCACATCGCGGCGATCGGACTGTGGCAGGCGACCGCGTCCGGGGTGACCGATGCCATCGGCGCGCTCCAGTCGGCCGGCGCGGGCGGCTTCATCGCCCAGGTCTACCCGCCCTACGACCACGAAACCATCGAGGCGCTGGCGAGCGTGATCGCCCCACGCGTGGGGTGGCAGCCACGAGGCGTCGGCGGCCGCGTCCCCGACGGGGCGCCGTTCGCATGACAGCGGGTCGAGCGGCCGCGTACCGGGTCGTCCGCGAAGGGTTCGTCGCGAGCGGTGTCCTGGCGGCGGCATCGCGGGTCGTCGTCACGCAGGGCGATCTGCTCGTCTGCGCCTACATGGTCCGGTCCGGGGCCGGTATCGCCGACTTCACGCCGCACATCACCGTCTCTGGCGACGACGGACGAACCTGGGAGCCGCCCCGAGTGATCTGGCCGGCCCTGGTCGGGGTGGCGTCCATCTCCTGCGCGCTGAGCCGATCCCACAACGGCGACCTGTTCCTGTACGGGACGACGACGCCGATCGACCATCCCGGCGAGGCATGGTGGGACGGCCAACGCCAGGCGATGAAGCAGAACGAGCTGTTCTGGGCCCGCTCTGTGGACAACGGCCAGACCTGGACAAGCCCGACCGTCATCCCGATGCCCATTCCCGGTGGCGCCGAGGCACCGGGCCCGCTGACCGTGCTGCGGAGCGGTCGCTGGGTTGCCGCCTATGCGCCGTACAACACGTTCGACGAGACCGTCGTGGTGGATCGGAACCAGATCGTCCTGGTGATCAGCGCCGACGAGGGACGGACGTGGCGGCACACCTCCATGCTCCGGTTTGCGGACCCCGATGGCGGCGGCGCCGAGGCGTGGGTCGTCCAGCTCGCTGATGGCCGGCTGGTCGGAACGTGCTGGACCATGAGCCTGGCGACCGGCGCCGACGAGCCAATTCCCTACGCGGTGTCCGACGACGACGGCGAGACCTGGTCCGCGACTCGATCCACGGGCGTGCGGGGGCAGGCGACCAGCCTGGCCCCGTTGTACGACGGGGGCGTCCTGCTGGCGTACAACCAGCGCCGCGAACCGTCGCCGGGCGTCTGGCTGCTCGTCGCTGACCCGTCCGAGGCGGGGTTCGAGGTCAGGCGGATCGGGCCGGCGTGGCGGGCCACCCGTGCCACCCACAGCGATGGCGACACGGGCCACGACGCCTGGACCGAGTTTGCCTTTGGCGAGCCGTCCGTGACCCTGCTGCCAGACGGCGACGTTTACCTGACCCTGTGGTGCGACCAGCCATCGGGCCGGGGGATTCGCTTCGTACGGCTCGCCGGCGAGACCGTCCTCAATGATCCAGAGCCGGCGGCCTTCGGCGATCCGTACAGCCCGTCTCAGTAGCCGCGATCGCGATCCGCCAGGTTCAGCAGGGTCTCACCGGCCATGTAGCGCACCAGATTGGCGAGGAACAGGTCCGCGGTGTACTCGCTCACGTGATCATGCGTTCCGGACGCATGCGGGCTGAGCAGCACGTTGGACATCTCCCAGAGCGCGCTGTCGGCCGGCAGCGGCTCGGTGGCGAAGACGTCCAACGCGGCGCCAGCTAGCCGCCCGGCGCGCAAGGCCTCGATCAGCGCGATCTCATCGAAGATGGGGCCGCGTGAAACGTTGATGACGAAGGCGCCCGGCCGGAGCAGCGCAAGCTCGCGCGCGCCGATGAGGCCGCGGGTCTCGCGGGTCAACGGCAGCGTGCAGGCCAGGTAATCCGACGCCTGGAGGAGCCGATCGAGCGCCTCGATCCCCCAGACCTCAGCCGGATGGCGACCTTGATCGATGGCCTCGATCGCAGGCAACCGATAGCGCGCCGGCGACTGACCGGCGCCGGAACGCCTGACCGCGATGACGCGCATCCCGAGTGCATGGGCGATGTGGGCGGTCCGCTGCCCGGTTCCGCCGTACCCCAGCAGCCCGAGGGTTCGCCCAAGCAGGACCTCGGTCTGGAACTCGCGCCGGACGGACCAGTCGCGGACCTCGCGGTAGTGGCCAAGGCGCCCGAACCCGTGCGCGTGGTTGAGGATCGCCGCCACGACGTACTGCGCCATGGCGAGGCTTGGCAGACCACTCGCGGTGGTCACCTGGACATGCGGCGCGTCGCGCCAGACGAAACTGCCGACCTCCTGGTTCACGCCCACCGCAACGAGCTGAATCCAGCGCAGGTTCCGGACGCGCCGGTCCGCCGCCTCGCGAACCTCGGCTGACATGTCGTCGGAAAGGGCCACCAGCCCGAACGCGTGGCTCAGGCCGGTCGTGGCCGCCTCGGCGCTGGCATCGGGCAGGAAGTCCGCGAGCATCACTTCAGCCTCCGGAACGGCATCGAGAGCCGCCGCCATCTGGGCGTTATCCGACGCCGGGTGGTCGATCAGCTCGACACCGAGACCGCGAGCGCCATGGATCAGCCGCGCCCGATCCTCGGCGTCGACCGATTCGCTCGTCACGAGTCCGCGGATGGGCTGGTCGCGACGCATGGACAGGTCTCCCCGCTCCGGTTGCCGAATCAGATCGTGGCGAGCGCGTCCTCGAAGACGTTGAGTGTCTCGTCGACCAGGGCGTCCGTGTGCGCGGCCGAAACGTACCAGTGCCCGCCCGTAATGGCGCGAACACCCCGTTCCAGCAGGGCCATGACGAGGACCTCGGTTCGTTCCGCATCGATCGCCCCCATGTCGGCGATGCGCGCGACGGGCCGATCCACCCCGAGCAACACGTGGAAGGAAGCCGGTACGCCCTGGACCAACCCGCGGATCCCCCTCGATTCGAGCAACCGGCCAAATCCGGTCATGAGCCGGCCACCGGCCCGTTCGATCGCCTCGTACGGCGATCCGCCGGCCAACTGGCCCATGGTCGCCACGGCCGCACTCATGACCAGGGCGTTGCCGTTGTAGGTCCCAGGATGAACCACCGGGCCGCCACCCAGGAGGCTCATCAGGTCGCGGCGGCCCGCCACGCAGGAGATCGGGAAGCCGTTGGCCATCGCCTTGGCAAACGTGGCTAGGTCGGGGGTGACACCGTGGAGTTGCTGTCCGCCGCCCGGGCTGATCCGGAAGCCCGAGACGATCTCGTCAAAGATCAGGATGGTTCCGTAGCGAGCGCAGACCTCCTTGAGGCCGGCCAGATACCCCGAGTCCGGCGCGACGTAGCCGCGCCAGAAGGGCTCCGTGATCACCGCGGCAACGTCACCCTGCGCGAGGCGCGCCTCCACTGCCGGCAGGTCGTTCCACGGCAGGACGCCGGTGTGCTCCAGCGCTGCCGGATCCTGGCCGGCCGACATCGTTCGGGCTCGCTGATCCCCCGGCGCCGGCGGTTGAACGTTGGCGCGCGCCGGCAGGCCGACGAAGACGCTGTCGTGCCAGCCGTGATAATGGCCCTCAAACTTGACGACGACGTCCCGGCCGGTCGCCCCGCGCGCGATCCGCAGGGCCAGCTGGACGGCCTCGCCGCCGGTGTTGGCGAAGCGGGCCATCTCGGCGCACGGCACCAGCTCCGTGACAAGCTTCGCCGCGGCGTACTCGTCGTCCGTCTCGCCACCCAACTGGACGCCGCGTGACAGTTGGCGCGTGACCGCCTCGACGACCGCCGGCGGATTGTGACCCAGGATGATCGGGCCAGCGCCGCAGTAGTAGTCGATCAGGCGGTTGCCATCGACATCGAACAGGAGCGCCCCGTCGGCGTGATCGAGGACCAGGGCCGTTGGCCCCAGCCGGTAATCACTGGAGGCGCCGCCCGGGAGGTACTGCGCACCGGCCGCCATGCGCCGGTGCGACTCGTCGAAGCGGTAGCGTGGGAGCGCCGCCGAAGTCATGGGGTTCCCTCCCGGTTCGGCTCGTAGATGGTTTCACCCAGGCCGATGATGCACGATCCCCGCTCGTCGCCGAACCATGGCCGCCAGATCGGGTTCGGGAACGGTACGCCACGCTGGGCGCGGCCGTTGACCGCCGCCGACGGCTCCCGGGACTCGACGAGCAGGGTCGCGATCCGGGCATCTCCGGTGGAGGTCGAGCCCGAAGCGAAGACAGGGCTTTCAAGCCCGGCCCAGCGCGCCTCGACGACCAACCCGGGGGCGTCGATGCTGAACTCGATGGCTCGATCGCGCCCCGTCACACGCCGGAAGGCCGCGAGGCGTGCCGGTCGATCCGGGTCTGACAACCGAAACTGGCCCGGCCGGAGTCGGGGGCCGAGGGTTTCGAACAGTCCCTGGTTGTCGGTAAGGGCGACCTCGGATTCCGGTTGGTCGCGATCGGGCGATGTCCACAGGTAGGCCACGTGACCGGGTTCCGCGTAAACCGAGAAACCGATCCAGTAGAGGCTCAGGAAGAAGCTGGGACGTTCCATCGCGGCGTCAACCTTGAGCGCCATGATGAAGTGGTCCATCTGGCGGATAACGCGACGCGAGTGGATGATCGGCGCCACCCGCACGGGCGTCGCTCCGGCTGGACGGGACTCTATGCTTGCCGTCATCCCGGGGATTGTCCCGCACCGGCGCAACGGCTGTGCGGTTGAGGCGATGGTCAGTGCGAAGGAGCCGTTCGATGAAGATCACCGGCGTGACGACCCATCTGCTGTCGTCGAACTGGGCGGCGATCGACGATCAATGGGCCGACACCGGGAGCTACAAGAGCAGCGCCCTGGTCCGGATCGAGACCGACGCCGGGATCACCGGTC
>JANPDO010000388.1:0-3127 GCA_031431535.1 Chloroflexota bacterium | reverse complement strand
CACCGATGCCTCGCCGCTGAGCGGCCGCGCCTGCCGGCCGCCGGCCAGGGCGAGGCCGCCGGGGGCTCGCGCCCCGCAGGCGCAGCTTCCGCACAACTGAGCACGACCGATCCATGCTTCGAACGGCTTCGGCCGATTCCGCAGGTCGGCCACGCTCGAATGTGCGCTGAGTGCGCTTGAGAGGCGCACGGCAGTCGCTGGCCGCCGGACACCCCCCCCGGCCAGCCGGACACCCCCCGGCGGCGGTGGTACGGTGAACCGGTGCCGAAGACCGTCCTGACGCCCGCGATCCGGGAGCAGATCGCGCGCCTTGGTCGGGCCGACATCATGGTCGGCATCCCGAGCTTCAAGAACGCCGCCACGATCGGCTATGTGGTCCGCGCGGCCCAGGCGGGACTTGTCCAGTACTTCCCCGACCTCCACCCGGTGCTCGTCAATTCGGACGGTGGATCGCCCGACGGGACCGGTCGGGTCGTGGTTGAAACCGAGCCGCCGGACTACATCGAGCAGATCCTGCTGGTCCGGCCCACCAACAAGCTCCAGCGGGTCAGCCTGACCTACCCGGAGATCGACGGCGTCGGGGGCAAGGGTGCGGCGCTCCGCACCATCTTCGAGATCGCCGCCGCCCTTGAGGTCCAGGCGCTCGTCGTCGTCGACTCGGACCTGCGCTCGATCGTCCCGGAATGGATCGAGCTCCTGGCCGGCCCGATCCTCAAAGGCGGATACGACTTCGTGGCGCCGCTCTACGCTCGGCACAAGTACGACGGCACGATCACCAACACGGTCACCTACCCGCTCACCCGGGCGCTGTACGGCCATCGGATCCGCCAGCCGATCGGGGGCGACTTCGGTGTGTCGGGCGACCTGGTGCGCCACTACCTGACCCTCGATGACTGGACCGAGGACGTCAGCAAGTTCGGGATCGACATCTGGATGACGACTTCCGCCCTGACCGGCGGCTTCGCGATCTGCCAGACCCGATTGGGTGCCAAGATCCATGACCCGAAGGACCCGGGCTCGGACCTGGGGCCGATGTTCCGCCAGGTCGTCGGGACCATCCTGCGGCTGGCGGTCCGCTACCCGGAGCAGTGGCTGGCGATTCGGGGCAGCCACGACATCCCAGCCTACGGGTTCGAGCGGATCATTGATCCGCCACCCCTCGAGGTGAACACCCTGCGCCTGCTGTCCGAGTTCCATGCCGGCTCGCTGACCCTCGCCGACGCATGGCGCTCGATGCTCGCCGCTGGAACCGCGGAGACCGTGCTGGAGCTGGCGGCCGAGGCCGGTCGACTGGGCGATGCTGCCAGGAGCCGCCTGGGGGTGGGTGGCGACGGGGCCTCGACGGCGGCAACGACGCTCGAAATGGCCGACGCGGTGGCCGCCTTCCACCTCCCGGACGACATCTGGGCACGCGTGATCTACGACATGGTGATTGCCGCGCACGACGCCAGGCCATCGCTGGAGACCCTGGTCGCGGCCCTCGTCCCGATCTACTTCGGCCGCGTGGCGAGCTTCATCATCGAGAACCGCTCGATGACGACGGACCAGGCGGAGGAGCGCGTCGAACGTCAGGCGCGCGAGTTCGAGTTGCTCAAGCCGTACCTGGTCGACCGCTGGAACGAGTCGCCCCGATGACGGCGCGCCTGCCACTGCCGGCCCGAATCCTGATCCCGGTCGCCAATCCGGCGACCGCCGAGGAGTTGATCCGGCTGGGCGCGGCGATGCTCGATGAGAGGGCCGGCGAACTGTCGGCCCTCGGCATCGTCGAGGTTCCGGAGGGGATGCCGTTGTCCGAGGGAGCGACCCGCGCACGGCACGCCCGGCGCTTGATCCAGCGCGTCCTCGACTACGCGCCGGACGGCACCGTGATCCGACCCGTCGTACGGATTGGCCGTCACGCGGCCGAGGGGATCATCGAGGCCGCCGTCGAGCAGGAGGCGGATCTGATCATCTTCGGTTGGGGCGGCAAGGCGGCACCGCTCCGGTCAGCGCGCGCCGCCGGGGGGCACGACCAGATCGGGCGGAACGGCCCAGCGCGCGCCGCCGCGGGGCGCGACCAGATCGGGCCCGCGGTCTTCTCGCCGACGATCGACGAGGTCGTTCGCAACTCGCCGTGCGACATCGCCGTGATCAAGCAGCGTGGCTCCACCAAGATCCGACGGGTCCTCGTCCCGGTCCGCGGTGGCCCGCATGCGGAACTGGCGATTCGCTACGCCGATGCCATCGCTCGACGTCACGACGCGACGGTGGTGGTCCTGCACCTCGTCCCGCCGGGAATCACGAGCGCCATACGAGCCCAGGGGGAGCGGGCGCTCGCGGCCTTTGTCAAGCAGCACCTACTGGGCCGCTCGGAAGCCATCCTGCGCGAGGCGCCCAACATCCGGAACGCGATCCTGCGTGAAGCCGAGCGCGCTGACCTCGTGGTCATGGGTGCGTCCGCCCAGCCAGGCAGCATCGATGGCGACGCTCACCTGTTCGGTGCCCTGCCGGAGGCGATCGCGGCGCGGTCGAAGGCTTCGGTCATCGTGGTCAAGACGCGCGACGCGCTCGAGCGCCACACGTTCGAGCAACTCGCCGCGCGGGCTGAAACGCTCGCCGCCGCCGATCGAGCCGCCGAAGAAGGGCGGACCGTTCCGATCCGGGTGGAGCGCTGGTTCGGTGAGGCCAACTTCCACCACTCCGAATTCGCCGATCTGCGGCGGCTGGTCCAGCTCAAGGAGAAGCAGGGGCTGACCGTCAGCCTTGTCCTGCCAACCCTCGATGAGGAGGCGACAATCGGCCCGATCGTGCGCCGGGCGATGCGCGAGATGGTCGGCCAGGTGCCGCTGCTCGATGAGGTCCTGGTCATCGATTCGGCGTCGGGCGACCGAACCCGCGAGATCGCCGCCGCGGAGGGCGCCCGGGTGGTCCAGCACCCCGACGTGCTGACCCGCTATGGCTCGTTCCGGGGCAAGGGCGAGGCACTCTGGAAGTCGATCTACGAGACCTCAGGCGACATCATCGTGTGGGCCGATACCGATGTGAAGAACTGGCACCACCGGATGGTCTACGGGACACTAGGCCCGCTGCTTCACGAGCCGCGCCTCCAGTACGTCAAGGGCTATTACCAGCGGCCGATCGTCGAAGG
>JANPDO010000387.1:0-19654 GCA_031431535.1 Chloroflexota bacterium | reverse complement strand
GCGGCTCCCCGGACGTGATCACGGGGAGCGCGTTGAGGCCCGTTTCGGCGCGGACCACGGCCGCAAGCTCGTGGTACTCGACGGCACGCGCGGGTTCGGCAGTCGCCATGGCCAGGTACGCAAGGAGCCTCGCCCCGGGCGTGCCGGTCGCCCGGGCGAAGCTCTCCGCACTTGATGCCGCCTCGCGCGCATCCTCGGCACCCGCCTCCGCGAGGGCAATCGCCGCAAGACCACGCGCCCACGCCTCGGGGACACCAGCGCCCAGCCGTCGGAAACCAGCCGCCGCCCGGTCCGCAGCCGAAAGGCGGATCTCCGAGCCGGTCACGGTGGGGCGATCCGGATCGTTCAATGCGATGGGTGCCCACGCCTCAAACATGGCGAGGATAGCGCCACCCCACGGATCTCCCTCCTCCGCGAACGCAGCCTCCGCGGCGGCCATGCCGTCATCTAGCGCATCGGGGGCGATGCGGCGAGCGGCTCTCCCGACGCGGGCCAGCCACGACGCGCCCGCACGGTCGGCATGGTCGACCGCGTCATCCACCAGTTGACAAGCCGTGACGTCCCCAGCCAGCAGAGCCGCGATCCCAACCGCGAGCCGCGTCACGGCGTCCAGGATCAAGGTGCCGGTACCCAGTGCCAGGGCCCTTGCCAAGTGCATCCGCGAGTCATTGATCTCGCCGGCTACCAGCTCGAGAAGGCCCCGCGCCAGCAACGCCGTGGCGGTCTCGTCCCTGTTGGCTTCGCGCGCGGCAACGAGCGGCTCGCGGACCAGCCCCGCTCTGAGCATTCCAGTCCAATCGTTTGGCGCAATCGCGACGGGATCCAGCCAGGCCGCGAGCGCGAGGCGCTCCCGTCGACAGACCATCGCCGTGGACGCCTCGCCGAACGCCGCTTCCGTCCTGGTGTAGGCGTCGAGGGCCGCCGTCCAACGGCCCTCCGAGCGGGCGCGCCGGGCGGCCGCGAGTCCGAGCCACGGATCATGCCGGACAATGGCCGGTGGCAGTGTCTCAACCCAGGCGGGGCCACCATCGGCAAGGCGTTCCCCGTGCCCTCCAAGCAGGGTTCGGACGCGCGGCCAAGCCTCTGCCCGGCAATACGCCGCAAGAGCTTCGGCAGATGCCCCAACCTCCTCGAGCAGCAGACCTGCGAACTCGTGGCGACGACGTGCCTCCAGCTCGCCAACCTCATCCACGAGCATTCGATCCAGGTGTGAACGAAGGACCTCGTGATACCGGTAAGAGCCGTCCTCCTCATCGATAGCGACGGTGAAGATCTGCCGACGAGCCAGCTCGTCGAGCAGACGAGAGCTTCCGGTTCGGGCCAGCAGCTGGTCGCACAGATCACCGGTGAGGCGGCCCAGCACGCAGGTCTCCACCAGGAATGTACGCAGGTCCTCGGACAGCTCTGCCAGGACGTTCCGCGCCAGGTATTCACGGACGAGCCGACTGCTCGTGGCGACCCCTGACAAGATGCGCCGACGCTCCTCAGCCGACTTGCCGCGGGTCGCCAGATGGAAGAACTGGAGGCCGGCCGCCCAACCTTCGGTACGGCGGGCGAGGATCGCGAGGTCGGCGGGTGCAACGGGATCTCGATAGAACTCGCGGAACAGCTGCTCCACCTCCCACGCCCGGAAACGGAGATCCTCAGCGCCGATCTCGAGCAGTTCGCCCGAGAGACGCAGACGCGACAGGTTGAAGTCGGGTTGGACGCGCGATGCGATCAGGACGGCCAACCAGGGCGGGGCATAGTCGACGAACCGGCCGAGCGCCGCTTCCGCCGGAGTGCCCTCCAGGGCGTGGAGATCGTCGATAACGAGCAACGCCCGCCGAGATCCAGCCCGCTCGACCGCGGTCGCCCCGTCCATGACGGTGCCCCAGCCACGGTCCATGCCGGGCAGGGCGGCCGCGAGGGCAGCTTCCAGGTGGCGGATGAGTGCGAGTTCACCGGCGTCCCAGCTCTCCGCGCGGTACCAGGCCACCGGAACACCGGCGTCGGCCGCAAACCCGGCCAGCAGGGTCGTCTTGCCCGACCCGGCCGGCGCGACAACAATCGTCAGGCGGTGGCGCCAGGCACTGGCAAGCAACGTGGTGAGTCGCTCACGGGCGATCGCCGCGGTGGTTGGGACCCGGATCTTCGCCGGCACCACGAATGGGCGATCGGAGGCGCTCGCCCCCACCGCCGGCCTGGCGCGTCCCCCTCGCGGTCGATCCAGCGATAACCCCTCCAGCCGAGGCCCCGGCCTCATCGGACCCGGGGCCCATATCTTGCCACCGCACCCGTCCGGGTGTGCAGTGGAAACGACGACGAAGCATTCGCATCACGGCTGCCTCGCTGGACGAGCCATCCGGTCGGTCAGCGATCACCAAATGCGGCGATGGCCTCGCGGATTCGAGCGTCGGGGAGGTCATTGGAGATGACGACGTTCACGAAGTCTGGCTCGGCCGCCGGCCACACGACGACGGTCTGGAGCCGCTCTCCCGTCTTTGTGTCGAGTCGTCGTGCTGGACGTCCGACGATGGTGTCCCGGGACTCGGCAAGGACTTTGGTCCGGAGCGCCGACCGGGCGCTCGCAGCAAAGAAGTCGGCGAGCTGGTCAGCGTCCAGACCCGGCGCAGTGAAGACCGCGAGGGCCACGGCCCGCTCAGCCCCGAAGGACCAGGTTCCACCGGCGAACCGAATCTCCGCGATGCCGCTCTCCGCCAACGAGCCGAGACTTTGAGTCGAGCAGTTCCGACCCGAGTCGATGGTCTCCGGTGGGATCTCTCGATACGTCTCCGGGATGCGGGCTTCCAGCTCCGGATAGGCGCCGGGAGCCCGGCCGTCGGCAGCGCATCTGCCGCTCGACTCAAACGAGGATCCATCCGGTGCGGCACACGCGGCCAGCCCAATCGCCAACGCGAGGACGAACGTCAATCTGGTCACACTTGCTGGCATCGTCATCTGAGCGTAGCCGAGCCGCCCGACGACGTCCCGGCGGGGCTGGTGCGCGGGCGCACGTGGTACCTGCGTCCCGGTTCGGTGCGCCCATGCGCCCCGACCATCGCCCGGCCTGGACGGGACAAGGGTGCCATTGCGCCCATCCGGGCGAGGCGCGTACCGTTCTTCTCACGCCGACCCGCGATCGTACCGGGAGATACCTGGGGTGTCGGTCACGGAACCAGGAATGGACCTCTGTTCCCGAGGCACACACGGGAATGAGGACCCCGGACCTGGATCACGAGCCGAGTAACTGGACATCGGCCAGCAGGCCCGGTGACCGTCGGGGCGGCAGCACTCATCGCTTCTGGATCCATCCGCCTCATGATCGCCCTCCCAACCGGGGGGCGATCATGCATTTTGAGCCCTTGTTCGGGTCAGGCAGACCGCCGCCGCGACGCTCCTGGGGGATACGTTCGACGGGCGACCCCACGGCCATCGAGATCGGCTTGGATGACGCGCGCCGCAGCCACAAGGTCGGGATCGTGGTTGACCGTTCCGGCGATCCAGTCGATGTACGACGGCTCAAACGCCGCAATCTGGCCGAGGGTGTGGTCGTGAAACTTGCCGAACGCGATGACCGTGGCTCCGGCAACCTCGAGCGATGGGGCCGGCGCTCGCCTGAATGCGCGAAGCCGATCGCGAATGAGGGGACCCGTTGGCGTCGATGCCCGCGGCGGCTCCGTGCTGGTCGGATCGTGGCGCAATGGTGGCTGTCCGGGGAGCGTCGTCCGGCGCCCCCGGTTTCCGACGGCCTGATTGCGGACACGGAAGGTACTGCTGGTATCGACTCGCCCGGTGACCGGGCGAGTCGGCGTTGGGTCCGGCGGTCCGCGACGCCGTCGAGGGCCATCTGGCGCGAAGGGGACTTCGTCTGCGGTGTCGGCAGCGTCCGGGCGACCGCGCCCACGCTGGCGATCCGCACTCCTGGTCAGTGCCGCGTAGGCGTCGTTGATCTCGGCCATACGGCGCGTTGCGGCGCGCGATGCCGCTGGGTCATCGCCGGTCAGGTCAGGATGGTTGGTCCGGGCAAGACGTCGCCAGGCAGCCTTGATCTGGGCCGGAGACGCGTCCGCCTCGACACCCAGGACGACGAGCGGGTCTGGTTTGACCATCACCCGCGAGTGTAGGGCACCGCAGAGCACGGGCAGTCTGCAGCACGGGCAGGCCTGGCGACTTGACAGGTGGTCCCTTCGTGCCGTCCCCTATCGACATGGGAATCGTTCGCCGGGCCGGTGTGGCTGCGGCTGCCATTGTGGCTCCGCTTGGCCTCGCCTACCGGTTTGCGCTCACCTACCGTGCCCGGGCGGGCTTCCCCAGGGGCCACTCGCCCTTGATCACGCCTTCCGGCGTAGGCCTCGCATTCCAGACGGCGATCATCCAATCCGATGGGCTCGCGCTGCCGGCGTGGTTCATCCCGGCGCGCGGGGGTCTCCCGGGCCCGGGCGTGGTCCTCGTCCACGGCTGGGAATCGGCGCGCGACCGGACACTGCCGATGGCCATCTTTCTCCACGCGGCGGGATTCCACTGCCTCACCTTTGACGTCCGCGGCCACGGCGCCAATCCGCCCGAAGCGCTACCGATCAGCGCCGGCGAGTTCGGACGCGACGCGGCCGCGGCATTCGATGCGCTGATCGCCCGTCCGGAGGTCACGGTCGGGGCGATCGTCGGCCACTCCCTGGGAGGCATCGGCGCGCTCCTCGCCGGTGCCGCCGATCCGCGCGTGTCCGCAGTGGTCGCAACGTCCGGCCCGTCCGATCCATACCGGCTGACCCGCCAGACCTTCCGGTTGGCGCATCTGCCAATCCCGAACCTGATCGCCCAACCGTTGGCCCGACTGACCACCTGGGTCTACCTCCGTCCGCGTGGCCATCGCGTGCAGGACATCAGCGCATCAAAGGCCATCGAGCGATACGACGGGCCCGTCCTGCTGGCCCACGGTGATCAGGATGCGATCGTTCCGATCAGTCACATGGCACAACTGGCCCTCGTCGGGCGCAGATCCAGGGCTCGCGATCCACGGAAGGGACTCGTCGAGACGCTGATCGTGGCCGGCGGCCAGCATTCATGGCTCTACGAGGATCCGGGCTATCGGCGGACCGTCGCGCGGATGCTCACCCGCTCGCTGGGCGGTCCGCTGGATCCCGAGACCGCCGGCGAGATCGCCGCCGCAACGCGGGCCGTTCGCATCCCCGACGCCGAGATTCCGTTCGCGGCCGTGGACGGGAGCCAACGCGGCCTCCGAGCCATCGCCGAGGTGGCGACCCCCGGCAGCACAAGCTTCCCCGCAACCCCGGCGCCCGGGCCGCTGCACGAGCCGGCGCCCGGGCCGGAAGTCGGAACGGCGCGCGTGCCGTTGCCTGCCGAAGGATGACCAATAGCGGACGTGCCGTTTGGGACGCGATCGCCAGCAAACGGGCCATTCGAGACTTCAGTGCCGAGCCCCTGTCGGCCGCACACCTCGATCGGATCCTGCAGGCCGGGCGGCATGCCGGCAGCAGCAAGAACCGGCAGCGCTGGACCTTCATCGTCTGCCGTCACCGCGAGCACCTGCGCGCCCTGTCGACGCTTGGGCCGTTCGCAGGCCACGTGACCGGAGCCGCTACCGCCGTAGCACTGGTCGCGCCGGTCGCTCCTCCTGGCGACAACGGGCGCTCGATCCTGTTCGACCTGGGCCTCGCCGCCGAGAACATGATGCTGGCGGCGTGGGAACTGGGGATCGGCAGCGTCCCGGCCACCGTCTACGAGTACGACCTGGCCAGGGAGCTGCTCGGCTACCCGGACGATCAATTCTGCGAATACCTGGTTTCTTTCGGCTATCCGGCCAATCCGGATGACCTCACTCGCCCGCCAGGGCCCGGCGGCCGACGCCCGATCGCCGAGATGGTCCGCGAGGAGCGCTGGTAGCAGGCACCCGGATGCGGCCGGGCTCAGCCCGTCTCGTCCCGATCGAAGCCGCTCGACCAGTCGATGTCGAGGGCCATCGAGCTGGCAGCGACGCCACCAGCCTCAGGCGCCGGAGCCCCGTGATCCAGATAGGCCGAGATCGCAGCCTCGAGCCCGACGTCTCGCCCGGCCGCCTCCGACAGCAACCATTTCGTCTCCAACACATCGCAGTACGCCTGGACCGGGTCGCGCAATGGTCCGATCACCGGAACCAGGGCGGAGATAGCCGGCTCCAGCACCTCGGCGAGCCAGCGGCCGGTGGCGACCTCGGCGGGCACCGACGAGCGCTCGGACCACTCGAGCCAAGCCTGGTACTCGCGCATGTCGTTCAGCAGCAGGCGTGCCTGACCCTCCAGAACGACCAACCCGGTCAGCTTTTGGAGCTGGTGGGCGTGAAACCGGCGGTTGGCCACCGCGATGCGCAAGGTGACGGTATTGGCGGGCGTCGAGACCGGATCGAGGGCCACCTCGTCGATGGCGTAACCCAGGTCGTTCAGCCGCCTGATCCGCGCCCGGATCACGTGCCGATCATCCAGGGCCACCTGGGTCTCCCGATGCAGCTCCTCCCAGACTGCGTCGTACCGCGCACGCACGATCTCGGCCGCCGTCACCGCGTCGTCGAACGCGTCCGATCGCCCTTGCATCGCGCCGAGATCGGCCAGGCCGAAGGCCACGTTCTCGACCAGGATGTCCAGATCGTAGGCGCGCTGGCCGTCCGATAGCGACGGATGGATCTCGCTCGTCTCCGCGTCGACGAGGTAGGCCTGGATGCGGTCGCCGTCCCGACGGAACAGGGTGTTGGCGAGCGAGCAGTCGCCCCAGTAGACGCCGGCCCGGTGCAGGTCGACAAGGAGCGACGCCATGGCATCCAGCAGCCGGTCGCGATACGGCCCAGCGCCGAGGGGAAATCGCATCAGCAGCCGTCGATACTGGATCGAAAAGGCGAGGTATTCCGTAACCAGGATGGCACTGTCCCGGTCGGGTAACGCCGCCAGTCCGACGGCCGTGACCGCTGGCAATCCGGCCGTCTCGAGGCGACGAAGAACGTCGAATTCCGCGTTCGCGATCGCCAGCGGCTCCTCCTTGAGCGCAAAGGTCAGGCCGTCTGCGACCAGGAACCGCACGAGATGGCGTGATGGTCCGACCGGCAGGTCCCGGAACTCGAGCTCCGCAGCAGGCCAGGCGTCGAGCGGCAGCCCCCAGGGCAGCTCGAGCAGCGCGGCGCCACGTTCCCGCAGCCGGAGCTGCGGCACGCTCGGAGGAGCGCTCGCCGTCGGGTCCGTCAGAGCTTCTTGCGCAGGTAGGCGGTGACGGTGGCGTCGTAGCCGAGCGACTCGTAGAGGCGGCGCGCCTCGGGGCGGTGGTGACCGGCCGTCAATTCCACGAACGCAGCGCCGAATTCCGCCCCAACGCGCTCGGCCTCACCGAGCAGCGCCCGACCGACGCCACGCTCGCGCGCCCCGGCGTCGACGACCAGCGCGAGGACCCGCACGATCCAGTCATCGTGCTCGAAGCGAGCCATCGCGTGGACCGCGATGAAACCCAGGATCGCGTCGTCGTGCTCGGCGACGATCACGCGTGACTCAGGCGGGCTGAAACGAGCCAGGCGAGCCGCAATGTCACTCGGACCGGCCGGATATCCCTCGTCGGTGAAGAGCGCAGCAATCGCCCCGGCATCGGCTGGCCGAGCCGGGCGGAGGGCGATCCAGGAAGTATCGGTCATGACCGGATGATACCCACCCAGTCGAGCACCAGCCAGTACGGCCCATGACGTGGGCCGCCGAGGATCAGCCGCTCTGCTCCGAATGGCCCGACCTCGCCGGTGGGCAACTCGCCTCCCGCGGCACGACCGCCGGTCAACTCGGCGCTCAGCCGGGGCTCGGCCAGCCAGACGACGGCCGGTCCCTCGGCGAAGCGGGCCAATGAGGCGGCCAGGCGACCTTCAGTCGAAGGCTCCAACAGCGCGAGGGCAAGACCACCTGGGAGCAGCGCATTGGCCACCACGCATCTGGCACCCAGGAGAACGGACTCCGAGGCTGCCCGGAAGCCATCCGTCGAGAGGTCCAATTCGGCTGCCAACTCCATAGCGGCCCGATCGAGCTCAACGGTCGCCCAGCCCACCGCGATCGGCTCATGGTGGACGCCGGTCGGGAGGCTTGCCTGGACCTCGGCCACCCGGGCGAGCAGGACCCCGATCCGATCGAGCGCCGTGGGAGCCGTCACATCAGCAGGAGATCCGGGCTCGCGTCGCCGACCCGATGGAAGCCAATCCCTTCGTAAAGGCGGATCGCCGGGACGTTGTCGGCGAAGACGCCGAGGTAGGTCCATTCGCTCCCGGCGCCCAGGGCATCACGGGCCGCCGCCGCGGTCGCGATCCGTCCATATCCGCGACCACGCGCCCAGCCGGCCGAGCCAATCGACGACAGGTAGCTCACGTTGTCAAAGCTGGCGCGACGAGCCACCGCCGCGGGCTCCCCCTGGTAGCGAACCAGGTAGTGCGTGAACCAACCATGGCCCAGCGAGGCCGTCGTCTCGGCCTCGACCGCCGCCTGACGTCCGGGGACGATGTCAAACGCGTCGGCCAGGACCGCAACGATCTCCCCGGACCGTTCGTGCGCGGACGATCCATGCAGATCAGCCACCCGCTCGACGGTGACTCCGGGCGGCAGGGACGCGGGCGGCGAATTGTCGAGCCCAGATGGGTCGGCCAGCACCATCACGAGTCCAGGGCCCGTGTCGCGGAACCCGTTGGCCGTCAATCGCGCGATGAGATCGGCGGGCGTGTCGTGCATCGGAGCCGGCCAGATATGCGGCTGGCGGGCCATCGACGCAAACAGGACCAGGATCTCCGTGAGCCTCCGGTCGAAGGCGTCGGGATCTGATGGCCAGCGGACCGCGGCGAGACGGTTCCAGAATGGCTCGGGATCGATCGGGTCGCTGAGAAGCACACTGTCGCCGAGATCGCGAAGCCGTCGACCGGGCACGGCATGAACCTGCGCCTCGTGCACCAGGAGCCGGCGCATCGCCTCAGGCGCGATCTCGACTGTCACCATGACACCATAGCCCGCGAAACCCAACGGTTGCAGGAGGCGTAGGAATGCCTGAGGCCAGCCCTGTCTTGAAGGAGGACCAGATGCACCAGCGTCATCGTCATCGTCCGTTGCTCGCGCTTGCTGTCGGCGCCGTTCTGACGCTCGCGGCATGTTCGGGAGGCGCGGCGCCCACGCCACCACCAGCGCCGGCATCGCCCGCACCGTCGACGGCGGCTACACCAGCGCCGGCGTCGGCCGCCCCGACCCCTGAGCCCACCGCAGATCCTGCGGCCGCCGCTTGCACCCCGGGATCGGCCGGGGGCGACGTCGCCGTGGCGATCGAGGACTTCACATTCAACCCCGCCGAGATCTCGGCCAGCGTGGGTCAGACGGTGTCCTTTACGAACAACGACCCGGCGCCTCACACGGCCACCCTCGACGACGGCTCGTGCACGACACCGAACCTGTCGCAGGGTCTGGCGGCCGGCCTCACCTTCAGCGCTGCCGGCACGTATCCGTTCTTCTGCAAGATCCACCCGAGCATGACGGGCACGATCACGGTCAGCTAGGGCCGGTACCGCTCAGCCGCGCTCCAGGACAAACAGCGTCGCACCCGACGGCAGCTCAATCGTCGCCGGTTCCGCGAGTCCGGCCCCCTCGAACCACGAACGAACCCGTTCGCGGGTCGCCAGCGACGTGCCCTGGAACAGCTCGTCGAGTTGCACCCCGGCGATCAATTCACCCTGTCGGCTCCGGAACTCCTCCTTGCTGGACGGCAGCGCCCAATCGAGGACCAGCAGACGACCGCCTGGGCGAAGCGCCGCCGCGGCTGATCGCAGGGCGCCCTGCGGATCACCCAGGACGTGGAGCGCGTACTGGAAATAGGCGAGGTCGAAGCCATCGGCTGGACCGAGACCGTTAAGGTCCGACTGCCGGATCTGGATGCGGTCGGTCAGTCCCGCGGCGTGGACGGCCGCCGTCGCTCGGGCAGCCGAGTCCGCTTCGAGTTCGAGTCCGACCAGTTCGGCGGCCGGGAACCGCTGGGCCATGGCAATCAGCCAGCGACCGCCGCCGCAGTGAATGTCGACGACACGGCCCCCGCGGGCAAGGTCGCTGACCAGCTGCGGGAGCTCGGCGAGGGCCTCCTGGAAGAAGACCGCGACATCCTGGACGGTCAGCCGTTCGATCGACTGTCGCCAGCGGTCCGGCCGTTGCCGGATGGGCTCGCCGGTTCGGAAGAAATCGATCATTCCCGCCCAGTCCAGCGAAGCGACGACCGAGTGGACAAATTGCCCGCCCAGGAATTCGGGCCGGGCCCCATCGAGCAGGACCACCGCCGAGTCCTCGTCGAGCACGACGCGGTCGCCGACGAGTTCCGCGAGTTCATGGGCGTCCGCGCCCGAAACCCACGCCTCAATGGGCCCCGTGGCACAACTGACCCGCTGTGCCAGTTCCTCGGTAGTGAGGCCAATCCGGCCGGCGGCGCGCAGCTGGGTGAACAGCCCCAGCTCAACCCCGAGATAGACCAGCCAAGTACGGTGAAACCCGGCCAGCGTGTCGACAAGTTCATCGAATCGGTCATCGAGGCGCATCGTTGGCCGGATTGTCGCATGGCTGGCGCGCGGACCGACAGGCCCATCTGGGTGGGATTCGGGTTACGCCGGAGTTCCGCTGCAACGATCCATGAGGACCTATGGTTCTGGTGATCGATGGACACTGACGGCCCCCTGATCCGCGCCATCGCCGGGAACCTCGACGCCTCGTTCGAGGCGCTGGTCCTCGCCCACCAGGACCGTCTCTATTCGATTGCGCTACGGATGCTAGGCGACCCTCGTGACGCCGAGGAGGTCGCTCAGGATGCCCTGGTGCGAGCCTATCGGGCGCTCGCCGGCTATCCGCAGGGGCGCATCCAGGAGCTCAGGCTGCGGCCGTGGCTGGCCACGATCGTGCTCAACCTGAGTCGCTCCCGCATCGGCCGACGGGCCGCCACCGGACCGCGTCCCCTCTCGCTCGATGCGGCGCCGCCCGGCCCGCTGGACATTCCGGCCGAGGAGCGGACCGGGCCTGTGGCAACATCGGCTCGTCGCGAAGCCGGGCGAGAGTGGGCGACCCTGCTCCTGACCCTGGCACCCGCGTACCGGAGCGCCATCGTGCTGCGGCATGTCGATGGGCTCAGCTATCCGGAGCTGGCGCAGGCGCTCAACCGGCCCGAAGGTACCGTCAAGGCCCAGGTCCATCGCGGCCTGGCGATGCTCCGTGCCGCGTACGTGGCCACGGACCGCGACGAGCATGAGGAGAAGACCGCATGACAATCGTGGAATATGAACTCGAATCGGCCATGGCCGGGCTGGCGGCAGGCGCCCCGGCGTCCTTGCGCGTGGGCGTCATGGTGGAAATCGGGCTGTCGGATCGGTACGCCGTCATGGACTCGCCGATCGGCCGACTGTTTGTGGCCTGGAACGGTTTGGGCGTGTCGGCCGTGGAGACGGCGGCGGACGGTGCCGCGTTCGAGGCGTCGCACGAGCAACGAACCGGCCGACGGTCAACGCGGATGGACCAACTGCCCGACCCGCTGGCAGCGGCCATCGGGCGCCGTCTTGCGGGCAACCGCCGAGTCCGCATCGACCTGGACCTCAGGGGATATACGACATTCGAACGCGACGTGTGGCGCAAGGCCCTCGAGATTCCTCGCGGTGAGGTCCGACCATACGGCTGGATCGCCGCGGAGATCGGCCGGCCAAGGGCCGTGCGGGCCGTGGGCACGGCGTTGGGCCACAACCCGGTCCCCCTGGTCGTCCCCTGTCACCGCGTCGTCCGCTCAGACGGGATGATCGGCCAGTATTCACTGGGCGGACCCCACAACAAGCGGACGATCCTTGCAGCCGAAGGCCTCGACCCTGATTTCCTCGAGACCCAGGCGCGTGCAGGGATCCGCTATCTGGGGTCCGACACGACCCACATCGTGTGCCTGCCAACCTGCCACAACGCCAGACGGATCACCGCGGCCCACCGCGTCCCATTCCGGTCGATGGGCCACGCGGTGGCTGCCGGCTATCGAGCGTGCCTCAAGTGCCGGCCGGTCCCGGCTGCTGTGGCCGCCTGACCTCCCGTCGACCCGTCCCAGCAGGCATCCAAACCGACCGTCGCGTACACTCCGATCTTGGACCAGTCACCTATGCCAACGCGGCACGCTCCCGCCCCAGGCGATCCCTCGATCTGGGTCGGGATGCTGATCCTGTATGTCGTCTGGGGCTCGACCTACCTGGGCATCGCGGTCGCGGTCGACACGATCCCCCCATTCCTGATGGCCGCGAGCCGGTTCATGATCGCCGGGTTGATCCTGTTCGGCTGGTCCATTGCGCGTGCAGGGCGCACATTCCAATGGCCAAGCCTTCGCGAGTGGCGTGACAGCGCGATCGTCGGAGCGCTCCTGCTCGGGGGCGGCATGGGCCTGGTCGCGTTCGGCGAACAGACCGTCGCCTCAGGGATCGCAGCCCTGTTCATCGCCATGATGCCGGTCTGGGTCGCCGTCCTGGGTCGGGTCTTCCTCGGCGAGCGGCTGCCGCGCCTGACCGTCGTCGGCATTGTGCTCGGCTTTGCCGGCGTGGCGATCCTGGTTGGACCTTCGGCGTGGGGTGGAGCAGACGCGCTCGAGCCAGTCGGCGCGGCGGCGCTCCTGCTGTCGCCGATTGCCTGGTCGATCGGCTCGCTCTTTGCGTCGCACCGGGCCGCGCTGCCGCCGCGCCCGCTCGTATCGACGGGCGCCCAGATGCTCACGGGCAGCCTGACCCTGCTGGTGATGTCGGCGCTGAGCGGCGAACTGGGTGGTTTGCGGATGGAGACCGTGTCGAGGGATTCGATCATCGCGACGGCCTACCTGACGCTGATCGGGAGCCTCGTAGCCTTCACCGCCTTCGGCTGGCTGATGCGGGTCGCGCCGCTACCGCTGATCACCACGTACGCCTATGTGAACCCGGTCGTGGCAGTGATTCTTGGCGCCATCGTGCTGAGCGAACCCCTCGAACCGCGGACGCTCGTCGCCGGCGCTGTGATCATCGTCGCAGTCGCGGTGATCGTCACCGCTCGAGGGCGGATGCACGTGCGTCGGACAGCGCGCGTGCCGTCCGGCTCAGACGTAGTTGTGGCGGTGACCGCGCGCACGACCCACTGATGCATCGGATCCACGCGGCGCGAGGTCGATGCTCGGTCAGACTCTCGAGCGGGCCGGTCCCTGGCCGCCTCGTTCCCACCCCTGGGCAGGCCACGGCTCGCAGCGGAGCGGACGGTCCTCGCGATAGCCCAGCGCGTAGTCGGCCTGGATCAGCGTGTGCAGCTGGCTCGTTCCTTCGTAGATGACGGCCGCCTTCGAGTTGCGCAGGTAGCGCTCGACCGGGAATTCGTTGGAGTAGCCGTTGGCGCCGTGGATCTGGATGGCATCGAGGGCGCTCAGGACAGAATGTTCAGTGGCATGCCACTTGGCCAGGCTCGTCTCACGGGTGTTGCGCAATCCCTGGTTCTTGAGCCAGCCGGCCCGCCAGACGAGCAGCCGGCCGATCTCGATGCCGGCGGCCATCTTCGCGATCATCTGCTTGACCAGCTGATGCTCGCCGATCTGCTGGCCGAAGGTCTGACGCTCGTGGGCGTATCTGACACTGGCGTCCAGGCACGCCTGCGCCAGGCCGACGGCGCCGGAGGCCACGGTGAAGCGACCCTGGTCGATTGCGCTCATCGCGATGAGGAAGCCCTCGCCCTCCTCGCCAATCCGGTTCTCCAGGGGGACCGGCACGTTGTCCAGGTTGATCAGCCCAGTGTTGCCGGCACGAATGCCAAGCTTGCCGTGCAACGTTCCCGTGGTCAGGCCGGGCATGCCACGCTCTAGCATGAAGGCGGTCACACCCTTGTGCCGCTTCGCCCGATCCACCGACGCAAAGACCAGGAAGTGGTCCGCAATGTCGGCCAGCGAGATCCAGATCTTCTGGCCGTTGAGCCGGTAGACCTCGCCGTCCCGCCGCGCCGTCGTCGCCAGATTGGCCGCGTCCGTCCCCACCCCGGGCTCCGTCAGCCCGAAGGTCGCCAGCTTTTCGCCGCGTGCCTGTGGCACGAGCCAGCGCTGGCGCTGCTCCTCGGTCCCCCACTGGAGGAGCGTCAGCGAGTTCAGCCCAACGTGAACGCTCTGCACCACCCGAAAGGCGGTGTCGGCGCGTTCCAGCTCCTCGCACAGGATCGCAAAGCTGATGTAGTCCATCCCGCTGCCGCCGTAGGCCTCCGGGATCGGGGCCCCGAGAAACCCCAACTCGGCCATCTTCCCAAAGAGCTCGCGATGGACCTCGCCCTTCTCGTCCCATTCACGGATGTGGGGCAAGATCTCCGCCTCCGCAAAGGCACGCGCGCTCACCTGGACCAGGCGGTTCTCGTCCGTCAGGCTGAAGTCGACCACGACGCGATGCTAGCAGGAGAGCGCAGAGCTAACGGAGTGCCCCGTATACTCGGCCGACCCCGTCTCCATGGAGCCACCGACCGACCATGACGACCAACGCCACGACCGACGACGCAACCGCAACCGCGGCGAGCCTGACCCCCGTCCTGGGGCGCTATTTCCAGCGATCGTGGAGCCACGGCGTCGGGCATCGGTTGTACGACACCGCCGGCAAGGCGTACCTCGACTTCGCCAACGGGATCGCCGTGACCGCGCTTGGCCATGCCCACCCACGCGTGACTGCGGCGATCCATGCGCAGGTGGACCGACTCATCGGCCCGGTCTCCGCCCTCGGATTTGCCGAGCCGATCTCGCGTCTGGCAGCCGAGCTGGACGCCACCTTTCCCGACCCGCTCGATTCGGTCATGTTTCTGAATTCCGGATCGGAAGCCATTGAGGCGGCGCTCAAGCTAGCCCGCCGAGTGTCCGGTCGGCCCGGGATCATCGCCTTTCGCCACGGCTTCCACGGGCGCACATTCGGGGCGGCATCGGTGACCAGCTCGGCGCTCAACTACCGCGTGGGCTACGAGCCGCTCCTCCCCGGGGTCTATCTGACCTCGTTCCCGGCGGCCTATCGGGACCACTTGGGCGACGAGGCGGCTGCGACCGAGTCGGCGATGAACCGCCTGCGCGAACTGACCAGCACGGAGATCCCGCCATCGGCAGTGGCGGCGATCCTGATCGAGCCAGTCCAGGGTGAGGGTGGCTATACCCCGGCGCCACCCGCATTCCTGGGTCAGCTTCGCGACTTTTGCGACCGACACGGGATCCTGCTCATCGCCGACGAGGTGCAGACCGGCTTTGGGCGAACCGGCACGATGTGGGCGTTCGAGGCGGCCGGGATCGTGCCCGACGTGGTGTGCATGGCCAAGGCGATCGCCAACGGCCTGCCGCTAGCCGCGATCATCTCCAGCCGAGAACTCCAGGAGCGCTGGGGACGCGGGGCCCACGGGTCAACCTATGGCGGGAACCCGGTGGCATGTGCGGCCGGTCTTGCGGTGCTCGAGACGATCCGCGAGGAGCGCCTGGTCGAGAATGCGCGCGCCCGCGGTACGGAGCTGACTGCCGGCCTCGGCAAGATTGCCGCCGAGGACGACCGGATCGGCGACATCCGGGGGCCGGGGCTCATGGTCGGCGTGGAATTCGTGCGCGACCGGGCCTCGCGGGAACCCGACGCAACGCTGCCCGATCGGCTGATCGCGGCGTGCGCGGACGCAGGCTTGCTGCTGCTGACGTGTGGGCACAGCCACCAGGTCGTGCGCTGGATCCCGCCGATCAACGTGACCGCGGCCGAGATCTCCGAGGGCGTGGAAATCTTCGGCGAGGCCCTGGCGGCCTTACCGCGCGACTGAGGGCGGGGACTACCGATTCTGAGTCAGGAACTTCATCACGTCGTCGAGCCGGAAACGCCGATCGCCCCGCTTGCAGACGCGATAAAACGGCAGTTCGCCGCGATCGCCCAGTCGCTTCACCGTGTTCACGTGCAGGTGGAGCATATCGGCGACCTCTGTGGCCGTCAGCATCGGTCCCAGTTCGTGGATGGCCATCGATGCCATAGGATGGTTGCCTCGTGCTCGCAGCGAACGGTGGGTCCGGGTCCATGCAGGGCTCCAGGGGGGACACCAGACCTCTGGGAGGCAGATCGTAGGGGTGCGGGGTGGCTCGCGCCAAGCCGTACTTTGGTCTACCCGTGAGTACCAGCGGGGGACACATCGACCCGGTGGATGGGGCCGCGAAGGGGATCGCTTCATATGCGAGCGGCTCGTGCCGCCCAACCGGCCTTACTCGACGAGGGTGAACGTGCCGGCGGCGAGGATCTCGCCCGAATCAATGTAGCGCATGACGTACATCCCGGCGCGGTTACCAACAATTGACGCGAGATCGCCCGAGTTCGCCAGGTTCGTAACGGTCGAATCCTCCATCGGCTCGTCAACTTCGAACATCGTTTCCTCTTCGCCTGATTCGGATCGGCGTACGACAGTCCAGGACACGAACGCGCCGTTTACGCCGCGGGCCAGATCCGCGCTCCAAGCGATCTGACGGTAGGTTCGTTTGAATCTCGTCAACGGTTTGGGGATGTCGAGCGTTTTGAGGTCGTACGAGGTCCCGAACGTGATCAGGCCAATGAAGGTTTCGACGACCGGCGCGATCTCGACCGCGGCGTCCTCGACCGTGGCGTCATCGACCTGGTCTGGAAAGACGATGGCAGGTGCGGCGGTCGGGTAGATGTATCCGCCCCCGCACGCCGACAGCATGAGCGCGACGGCGAGGAGTCGTTTCATCGCGCGATCCATGTCTCATTGGTCGCGCTGTTTCGGGCGAGCAACGAGATCCCGTTCGCCGGGCCGGGTTGGCGTTGGAGTCGTCCTGCGGTTCTCGGCCGTCTCAGGCGAGACCTCGTCGCTGCGACGGGCGGTCTCCCCGATGTCGCTCGCCATCTCATGCGCGTCTCCTGCAGCTTCATGGAACGGCAACGTGGATGGCGTCGCGCGCGCCCGACGACTCTCCGCCCCTTGCTGCGTGCCAATTCGAGCGACCATGTGGTCAACGGAGAGCATCTGGAAATCGGTGCGGTGTCGCTCGACCTGCCGCATGATCGTCTCACGCTCGCCACCGACCGCTCGTGCCAGTCGCCTCTCGGCGTCCCGCCATGCCGCCATAGCGGCCTCAATGGCCTCTCGTCGCGAGATCGCAGCCTCCCTCTATCGAGGCCTCGGGTCGGGCAGACGCGGGACGACGCCAGCGTTACGGTATCGGCCGAAGGTTCGCCATCGAAAGTATCTTTCGACCTTCCCGCTGTCATGACGGACCGTCATGAAACGCTCAGGGTGGCGCCCCCGGCAGGTGCCCGGGACGGGAACACCGACTCTTGTCCGGATCCCAATCGTAGAACGCGACGAATGGCTCGCCGCCGCTCGACGATCCGCGTGACGAGGCGCGCAGATGTGCGCCCCAGCCGTCGTCACATGCGCGCGAGGATGTCCGCCTTCTTGGCGTCGAACTCTGCGGCAGTGATAACGCCCGCGTCCCGTAGTTCGCCGAGCTTTTGAAGTTGCTCGATTGGGTGCATGGCCATCGGAGCGGCGGGTGCTGCATGGTTAGCCGACAACAGTTGCCGCATAAGGGCGACTCCGGCGCGAGCCTGCTCGAAGTGCTCGCGGCTGATCGCTGCGTGATCGAGGCGGTTCTGGTAGCCGCCGCAGTCGTGGCCATCGACTTCTGGACCACCAACGACGGCCCCGCTGGATTCGGTCACTGGTTCGCGGACTATATGACCCCATGAGCCAGGACCTCCGGCGCGACGACGATCGTCATCGGCTTCGCGAGCGCCCCCGGGCGGAGTGGATCGCTGGAGCCGAAGGGGAGTGGCGCCGGCGGACCGGGCGGGCGATGACCGCCGCGGAACTCGAACGAGTGCTGAGGCAGTATCCCGGGGACGCCTAGCGGGCAATCCGGCTTCGGCCGGTCAGCCAAGGCGTCGCGTCCGGGGGTCTATCTATTTCGAGTTTCTCGGCGCAAACTGGCCGCAACGGCAGGGAGGCGGAGGGCCGGGGCTCACCAGCGCTACGACCCGTCACGGTCGCCCATCACGTTGCGCTGTGCCAATGGCGAGACCGGTCCCATCCGTTGAGGGTTGTCGGGATGGACACGTCGTTTACCAACGCATCAGCGGAGAACCGGGATTTCACCACCGAGGCGCTCTTCACACTTCCACCGGACTGCACCCCGGATGCCGTGACCTCGGACGGGCATTTGGTGACGTCCTGGGCACAGCCAGACGGCCGCATGCGGTTCGTCTGGGACGACATCGCCGGCGAGCCATTTGACGGCGTACTGGACATGCGTGACAAGCTGTCCGCCATCTTTACCAGTGAGAACGGGGCCCACCTCGCCTACGCTGGGCAGAGGGGCGACAACACGTTCATCGGCCGAGACGCCGCCGAAGGACCGTCGGGCGAAGGCTTCTCTCGATCTGTCCCCCCTGTGTTCAGCCCGGATGGCCGTCATCTCGCTTACGGCGCGTACACCGAGGGCGAGTTCCGGCTGATCGTCGACGGAGCATTCGCTGGGGAGCTGCCAATCGCGGCCGTCTTCAGCCCCGCCGGCGAGCGGCTCGCGTTCGTCGAGGTGCGCGAGGTCGCCAATGGTGCTGCTGAGCAGCGGATCGTAATCGACAAGACCCCAGGTCATTGGTTTCGCGGCATGCGGAACGCCCGCGGTGCCATGCAGTTCAGTCCCGACAGCCGCCGCTTCGCCTATTACCGGATCGACGAGGAAGGCCACTCACAACAAGGCCGAGGGCCCGGCGCCTACCTCCGGCCTGCCCACCATGCCCGATGACCCTGAGCGACGCCCACGGGCCAGCCTGTGCCGATCTCCGATCAGAACCCGGGATAATTCGCGAAACTCGGCCGCGCGCACACAGTCGCGGGCCCATCATCCCGAGCTATATCTGACGCTGTCGGAGGCTGAGGTGCGCGAGTCCAGCGCGTCGCCCGCTCTCACCCAGTCCGGACCGCTGCCGGCCCCCCGCACGCCGCTGGTCGGACGCGCCGCGGAGGTCGCTGCGTCCCGCACCCTGCTGCTGGAGGAAGCGGTCCCGCTGCTGACGCTGACCGGCCCCGGCGGCGTCGGCAAAACCCGACTGGCCCTGGCGGTGGCGCACGAGGTTGCCGCCGCTTTCGGCGACGGGGTGGTCTTCGTCGACCTTTCCCCCATCCGCGACCCGGCCCTGGTGCTATCGGCGATCGCCCAGGCGCTCGGCGTGCGGGAGGTCCGCGACAGGCCGTTGGCCGTGGCGCTCGCCACGTTCCTCAAGCCCAGGCAGGCGCTGCTCGTCCTCGACAACTGCGAGCAGGTCCTGGAGGCCGCGCCCGCGGTGGGGGCACTGCTGGCCGCGTGCCCGGCAGTGCAGATCCTCGCCACCAGCCGCGCGCCGCTGCGGGTCCGAGGCGAGACGCTGCTGCCGGTGCCGCCACTGGCGCTGCCCGACCCTGCGAAGGCACTGCCCCTCGATGCCCTGGCCCAAACGGAGGCGGTCGCCCTCTTCGCTCAGCGCGCCCATGCCGGCGACCCGGGCTTCGCTCTGACCGAGCAGAATGCCGCCGCCGTGGCCGAGGTCTGCCGGCGGCTGGACGGCCTGCCCTTGGCCATCGAGCTCGCGGCGGCGCGGCTACGGGTGCTCTCGCCGCAGGCGTTGCTGGCCCTCCTGAGCGACCGGTTG
>JANPDO010000386.1:0-10019 GCA_031431535.1 Chloroflexota bacterium | reverse complement strand
CGAGCATCCGCAGCAACCGGTAGATCGACGAGGCCTTCGATTCGGGCATACGGCCGAGCCAAGCCAGGCCTTCGACAGCGCCGCCGCGGGCAGCGGCATCCGCCTCCGTTGAGACCCGAGCAGGGGGCGGGCGGCGTCGGGGGGTGCGTGTCGTGGCGGGGCCGGCCATCTCAAGCCGTGGTGTCGGCCGGCTCGTCCTCGCGAGATGTCTTCGCGCCCAGACCGCCCGCATCGCCAGACACGGAGGATGCAGCGGCGAGCCGTCCCTCGCCCTCGCCCTCGCCCACGCCGCCGCCCTCGCCGCCGCCCTCGCCGTCGCCGCTCGCCTCGTCGTCATCCCCGACCACCCACCCGAGGGCGCCCCAGGTAGAGCCCTCCGCGCGGCTCGGTGGAGCATCGCTCGCCTCATCCAGCCGGTGCCGCCAGACCAGGACGGCTACCGACGGCACGATGAACAGGAGCGACACGATCTGCGCCGTCGGGATGCCGAACAGCATCCAGTTGCCCTCGCGCAGGAATTCCAGCCCAAACCGGACGACCCCGTACCAGGCGAAGAAGATCAGGATCAGGTCACCCGGCCGCAGCCACGACCGCGCCCGGAACCCGAGCCAGATCAGCACGCCCGCACCGAGCAGCCCCGACAACGACTCGTACAGGAAGAGCGGCTGGAAGCGGATCGTCTCGTCGAACGTTGGGCAGAGGTAGGGGGCAACACGATGGGCGCAGTCGATCGGGATCCCCCACGGCAGCGTCGTCGGCGGTCCGTAGAGTTCCTGGTTAAAGAAGTTGCCCCAGCGAGCCACCGCCTGCATGGCGAAGAGCGCCGGCGCGACGATGTCCACCCAACGCCAGAACGGCAGCCCTCTCCTTCTCGCGTACACGATCACCGCAATGAGCCCCGTTGCGATCCCGCCGTAGACGCCGAGACCCGAGTACGGCGGCAGCACGATCTTGAGCAGGTCGTCCTGGTAGAGCGCCCACTGGTCGATGACGTGGTAAAGGCGCCCGCCAATTAGTGCCGCGATCGCCACCACGATCATGCCGTTGCCGACGACCTCGGGGTCCTCCCCCGCCCGCCGGGCCAGTCGAACCAGGATCTGATACGCCACGGCCAGACCCACGGCGTACCCAATGCCATACCAGTAGACGGGGAGCGGCCCGAGCTGGAGAGCGATCGGATTCGGAATGAAGTCGAGCATTTACGAAAGTGTAGCGGCCGGGCTTCGTATACTTGTGGTGCGTGAACACTGAGTTCAATGTCTGGCTGCTGATTGTCGGGCTCGTCCTGGGAGCCGGGCTGACCTGGGTCGTCACGATGGACGGCCGCCGCCGGGAGGCCGATATCGACGCGGCCGAGCTCCCGCGAGAGGCCGCCTGGCTGTCAGTGACGATGGCCGAGGGCGGTGACGTCGTCAGCCCCCAGGCGGCGGAACGGTTACTCCAACTCCATCGAGCCTATCTCGGCGCGCCGCCGCCGGACCCGATCGACGACCCGGTACCCGACCCCGCAGGCGAACCCGGCTAAACCGGTCGTCCGGACCAGGCCTTTACATGCCGCCGTCGAGGATCGGCTCCGGTCCGAGATCGCCTCCCCCGAGATCGACGAGCGACACGCCGAACGTCGCCTCGCCAACGAGCCCCTTGATCGCCGGCACCGGTCCCACCCAATAGGCGAGTTCCTCGCTGAAGAACATCTTGCCAACCCCCCGGCGCTCGCCTGCCTGCTCCACCCAGCAGCGGTATTCCTTCCCGTCGGGCGGCGGCGTCAGCCCGGTCGCGACGACGACCAGCTCCGAAGTCGATGGCGAGAAGAGCAGGTTGCCGGCAAGTCCCGGCTCCGCACCCGACAGAGCGACGCGCCGGACGTCCGGTTCGGATGTGATCAGGAGGGTGGCACTGGTCACCTTTTCGAGCGCACCGATCGTCCGCGCCTGGCCCGCCAAACGCTCGTCGACACGCCCGCCGACGATAACCGAGGTGGCCGCCACTGACAGCACGACCGCCGCCGCGACTGCCGCGACCCAACCGAGCGCGCTCCGGCTCCGGGCCTGGACGGGCGGCGAGGTGGGAACGACGGTAGGCAGCGCTCCGGCAGCCGGGGAGGCGCCGGTCGGGACCGCGACGGCGCTCCCGAGAGCACCAATCTCGACGTCCGCACCCGCCCCCCGCGCCACCCCGGCGGCCCGGATCGTCGCCAGTGTTCGTTCCCGCAGATCCGCTGGCGGGATCTCCCGCGCGACGTCGCGGATCAGGGTCGATGCGCGCTGGAGGCGACCGAGCTCGGCCGTGCACGACAGACAGCCCGCGAGGTGCCCGGCCACGGCCTGGGCGGTCGCGGTATCGCCGGCCACCAGCCGGTCCAGGCCACCCGGCTCCAGGGCCGCAAGCTCCAGCTGTTCGCGGGTCGTTTCGTGATCCATCGTGTCCTATCGATCCTGACCGGTCGTCACCGGCATGTCAGCGAGGTCGGCCTGCCCGCCGAGCGGGCCGAATTCCCCGCCAAGCGCCTCGCGCAGATGGAGCAGCGCTCGGCGAGTCCTCGTTTTCACGGTCCCAAGTGGCCAGGCCAGCCGATCGGCGATTTCTGCCTGCGACAGGTCCTCCTGGTATGCCAGCAGGATGACGGTTCGTTCGGTGTCCGGGATCGCGGTCATCGCCGACCGGATTGCTTCGCGCAGACCAGCGGCGTCCGCGGCCTCCTCCGGGCCCCGCGGCGGAGAGCCGCTGGCCACCACGGTGCCGCTGGCCACCGCCCGTTCCAGGCCCTGCGTCGGGTTGTCGTCCACCGCGGTCGACGACGATGTCGAGACGAGCCGTGGGCGTCGCCCGGTCGCGCGCAGTCGATCAATCGCGCGGTTCCGGCCGATCGCGTGCAGCCATGCCGCCAGCGATCCGGCCGCTGCATCGAACAGTTCGGCTCGGTTCCACAGCGCGAGAAAGGTTTCCTGCACGACCTCTTCGGCGATCCCACGATCGGCTGTCAGCCGGCAGGCCGAAGCGAAGATCGCCTCCCCATACCGGTCATAGAGAGTCGCCAGCGCCGCCTCCGAGCCGCGCACGATCTCGTGAACGAGTGCGGCATCGTCGATCGGATCTCCACGTCCCTCTGCCACCAGCTACGCCTCGGTGGCTCGGTTGGTTTCGCGCATTCCGTCAGCCACCGACCGACACCCCGATGAGCGAACCGATCAGATAGGTCACCGCAGCCGCTGCGACGCCGATCCCGAGTTGGCGGGCACCCGAGAACAGGAACCCGCGACCGGTGAGCAGGCTGACCGCCGCCCCGACCGCAAACAGGGCCACGAGGCTCAATCCGAGGCTCACTACGAAGGCTGGCGTGCCACCGCCGAACAGGTATGGGATGACCGGCACGCTCGCCCCGATGACGAACGCGGCAAAGGATCCGGCCGCGGCGCCCCAGGGCGATCCGAGCTGACCGGGGTCGAGACCCAGCTCCTCGCGCACCAGCATGTCGAGTGCCGCCTCCGGGTCCTTGAAGATTCTCTTGGCGATCCGAGCGGCTTCATCGGGCGCGAACCCCTTGGAGCGGTACGAGGCGGCCAGCTCCGCCTCCTCTTCTTCGGGCATCGCGGCCATCTCGGCGCGTTCGAGGGCAATTTGGTGCTCGAACAGCTCGCGTTGGCTCTGCATCGAGACGTACTCGCCCGCCGCCATGCTGAACGCCCCGGCCAGAAGGCCGGCGATCCCGGCGAGGAGGATGAAACTGGGGTTGCTGGCCGCGGCCGCCGTTACGCCCATCACCAGCGACAGGTTGCTCACGAGGCCGTCGCTGACCCCGAAGATCACCGCGCGAAGCGTTCCGGAGCGCCCGGTGCGGTGCCAGCGTTCACGCTGCCCAACCTCCGCCGCGCTGCCGGCCCCGTCTGCGATCGCTACCCCGTCGCGGTCCTGATCGGCTTGGAGTGGGGCGTGTGCGCGGCGCTCGGCGTCGAGGCGGTTCCAGATCTCGGCATGCTCTCGTTCATCGGCCGCGATCCCGGCGACCTCGGGCGAGGCGCCCTGTGCCTCGTAGAGGGCTTCCTCGTCGCCTTCGAGTGCCCGCACGAGATCGGCGACGAAGGCGGTCCCGAAGACCCGGGCCAAAAGGATGATCAGGCGAACGCGCGCGCGCGGGCCGCCAGCCGCCGGCACGGTGGCGCCGAGGTCGCGCAGCCGCGTTGCCCAGATGTCGGCATGACGCCGCTCGTTCGAGGCGATCCGGTGGAAGGCCTCGGCCCTGCGGGGATCCTTCTCGATCGTTGCCAGCGCTTCGTAGAGCAGGATCGCATCGCGCTCAAGCTTCAGGTTGTCGAGGCTCTGCTCGATATCGATCTGGGGCACCTTCGCATCGTAGGCGATCCGTGCGGCGTAGACTCGCAGGCGATGCCTCCGACCGATGCGCCGGCCCTGCGCTACTTCACCGCGGTTGATGTGGCCACGGCGATGCCCGATCTGGAGGGGCGCCTGGCCCTTGCAGAGCGGACGCTCACGGCGTTGGCGCAGGGCGCGGAGCTGCCGCCAAAGATCGGGGTGCATCCGCGTGGGGCGGGTTCCTTCGCGCACGCGATGCCGGCGCACGCCCGCGGCGCGGATCCCGAGGGTCGCGAGGACCTGATCGGGATGAAGTGGGTCGCCGGGTTCGCCACCAACAACGACATCGGGCTGCCGGCGATCAACGCCCTGGTCGTGCTCAACGATCCGCTGACCGGGCTGCCCGTGGCCATCCTGGATGGCGGGCCGATCACCGCGGCGCGGACCGCAGCCGTGTCTGGCGTCGCCATCCGCCGGTTCGCGCCTCGTATTGCTGGCCGCCCGCCCCGAGCGGCGCTGATCGGCGCCGGTGTCCAGGGGCGGAGTCACCTGCCCGTGCTCGGCGGCCTCCTTCCCGGGGTGGAACTGGCCGTGTTCGATGCGGACCCTAAGCGTGCCGAGACGCTCGCGATCGAGGCTCGATCCGTCGATGGCATGGCGTCAGTTTCCGTGGCTGCCGATGCCCGGTCGGCCGTCGCGGGTGCGGACGTCGTCGTGACCGTCGCGTCATTCGGCCCGGTGCGCCAGGTCATGACCCGGGATTGGCTGGCGCCAAACGCGTTGGTCGTGCCGGTCGACTACGCCACGTATTGCGCTGCCGAGGTCGCGCGCGATGCGGCCCTGTTCCTGGTCGATCACCGCGACCAGTTCGTGTCCAATCGCGAGGCGGGCCTGTTCGAGGGCTACCCTGACCCGTCGGCCATGATCGGCGAGGCGATCCTTGCCGGGACCGCGCGGCCGCCGGAGGGGCGGGTCGTCGTCACGCATCTGGGCGTCGGGTTGGCAGACGTGGTCTTCGCCGACGCGATCGTTCGGCGAGCGGAGGCTCTGGGCCTCGGGGTCGCGCTCCGGCGCTGACTCCGGAGGCCCCTGCCAGCGTTCGCCTTCGTTGCCCGGGTAGGACGACGTCGTACGAAGTCGCAGTGTTGGCCGGGAAGGGCGTCAAAGGCTGTCGTTCGAGCGGTGGCCCTGTTGTCGGTGGACGCGGATTCCGGCGCGCTCAGGCCATTCGGGGACGTGGCCTCGAAAGGCGCTGCTCAGCACCCGGCCGTCTGAGCCCACGGCGAGCGTCGCCTGCCTTCGGACCCGACGTTCTTCACGGCGGAACTAGTCGAGCGAGCGAGGGCGCCTCTGGCCTCGAGAACCTGAGATCCAGGCCCGGATGGCCGCGCATGTGAGCAAGTCGGAGTCGATATGGCGTCAAACGTGCCGCTCGGCCACCATGCCTGGCGTGAATTGAGATCCTGAGGCGGCCTGGGTAACGGTCCCACCGGCTCGGAGCCGACATCGACTGGGATTCCGTCGAATTAGTTCTCCCACAGAGAACGCCGGTTGCGCGGCCTGCGAGCCCGTCCGCATTGCGCGGCCTGCGGGCGCGCGAGAGTGCCGCCACACTGACGAGTATTCGGCGCGCCCCGCTGTTCGCGTGGTGCCGTCCCAAAGGATCCCACGTGGTCGTTGGCCCAGTGCCCAGTCGCGGAGGAACCGTGCGCGTCATCAAGTCGATCATTGGGCTGGTCGTCGCGCTCATGCTCGTGGCCATGATGGCGGTCGTCGGGCTGCTGGCCGCGCTGACCGCCCGGGGGCTGCCGCAGGCTTCCGGCACGACCCATGTCCCCGCCCTGACCGCTCCGGTCACAGTGGTCCGCGATCATGCCGGGATCGCCCACATCACGGCCGACTCGACCCATGACCTGTTCTTGACGCAGGGGTACGTGCACGCCAGCGAAAGAATGTGGCAGATGGAGGTATGGCGGCATATCTCGGCCGGCAAGCTGTCCGAGCTGTTTGGCGTAAGCCAGCTGGACACCGATCGATTCATCCGAACCCTGGGCTGGCGCGTGGCGGCGCAGCGCGATCTCGAGGCTGTCAGCGCAGAGACCCGCCGGGTCCTCGACGCCTACACGGCCGGCGTGAATGCCTGGCTCGACGCCCATCGAGGCTCGCTCGGCCTGGCCTACCTGGCCAGCGGGACAACGCCGGAGCCGTGGACGAACCTGGACACCGTGGCCTGGGGCAAGGTGCAGGCCTGGAACCTGGGCGGCAACTTTGACTCGGAGATCTTCCGCTATCTCGCGGACGCCGCCCTTGGAGATCCGTCACGCACCGATGAACTGTTCCCGCCATATCGCGACGACGCCCCGGTCATCACGCCGTCGAGCCAGCTGGGCGCGGGGGCGGAGGCCAGGGCGGGGGGCGGTGCAGCGGCCAGGACGCCCGACGGCGTGAGGTCGGCCACTGGTGCCGCTCCCCTCACCAGCGAACCGGCCACCGCGCCTATCGACGCGGGCGAGGCCGCGGCATGGCGATCGGTGGCAGCCCTTGGCGGCAAGGCTCTCGCCCTTGCCGGACTCGACCTCGCCGACGGCCTCGCCTCGGACCACGGGATCGGGTCGAACAACTGGGTCGTGGGGCCGGCCCGATCCGCAACCGGCGGCGCGCTCCTGGCCAACGACCCGCACCTCGGCATCTCCATGCCATCGATCTGGTTCATCAACGGGCTCCACTGCCGCGTCGTCAACGCAGCATGCCCCTGGGACGTGGCCGGCGTCTCGTTCCCGGGGGCCCCCGGCGTCGTCCTGGGCCACAACGCCCGGATCGCATGGGGTGCCACAAACGTCGATCCTGATGTCCAGGACCTCGTGATCGAGACCGTCGACCCGGCCAACCCCGCCAACTACCTGCACGCTGGCGCCTCGGTGCCGTTCGCGGTCCGCCACGAGGAGATCAAGGTCAAGGGCGGGGAGACACTCGGGTTCGATGTCCGATCAACCATCCATGGCCCGATCCTCAACGCCGTCGACGACCGACTCACCGACGCGCCGCTGATGGCCCTGCGCTGGACAGCCACAATGGAGCCCGACCGAACCATAGAAGCGATCCTCGGGCTCAACACCGCAGCGAACTTCGACGAGTTTCGGGCGAGCCTCTCCGTCTACGGTGCGCCGTCGCAGAACTTCGTCTACGCGGACGTCGACGGCCACATCGGTTACCAGCTCCCCGGCTACATCCCGATCCGCTCCGATCCCACCGACCGTGGCGATCGCCCGGTCCGTGGCGACGACGGTACGGGCGAATGGATCGGGCGGATCCCGTTCGAGGATCTCCCCTGGCAACTCGATCCCGAGCCCGGCTGGATCGTGAGTGCCAACAACGCACCGGTCGATGGCGACTACCCGTACTTCATCGCCAACGAGGCGGACCCGGGCTATCGAGCCGAGCGGGTCATCGATCTCCTGGATGCCGACGAAAGCGGGCTGACCATGACCGACCTTGGGGCCATGCAGTTGGACGGGACGCCGCTCCGCGTGCGAGCGACCATCCCGTATCTGCGCGACGCGAAGCCGACAACGGCTGATGGGGTGACGATCGCCGCCCGAATTCGGGGCTGGGATGGCGGCTGCACGGTGGACAGCATGGGCTGTGCGGCGTGGAGCGCCTGGGAATACCGGGTCCTGCGAGACGTTTTCGATGACGACCTTGGCGCCCTGGCTCGCGAGTACGTCGGCAGCCCGAGTTCGTGGGTCCAGTTCGGCCGCCTCCTTGACGATCCGTCGTCCGCCTGGTGGGACGACCTGACCACGCCGGATCTCGTCGAACGCGCGCCGAATATCATCGCCCGCGCCTTGGACAAGGCCGGGGCGGAGCTGCGCGACGCGATCGGGAGCCCGGATCGCTGGTCATGGGGCCGGCTGCATACCGCCACCTTCCGGGAGGCCACCCTCGGCCTGAGCGGGATCGGGCCGCTGGAGTGGTACTTCAACGACGGTCCGCACGCGGTCCCGGGCACCGCCGGCGCGATCAACAACACCAATTACCGCTTCTCGCGAGCGTACCCGGATCCTACCGACCCCGAGTACGAAGCAGTCGCGATTGGCCGCGTCTTCGAGGTCACCAATCTGCCCAGCTATCGACTCACGATCGACATGAGCGACCTCGACGGCGCCCGGATCGTGATCACCACCGGGCAGGCCGGCAACCCCTTCGACCGCCACGCCAACGACCAGATCGATCCTTGGCGAACCGGCGGCACGATGCCCTTGCCGTTCACGGCGGCGGCAATCGAACGGGCGGCCGTGTCAACGCTCATCCTCGAGCCGTGACGAGGCCCGGATCGCTCGGGGACCGAGCCCCAGCTACTCGCTGACCTCCAGCGGCCCGTCGGGGACCTCGATCAGGATGCGGCCGTTCTCGACGACCACGGGGTAGACCGCCAGCGGATCCTCGGCCGGAGGATCGAGGGGCTCCCCATTCGACAGATCGAAGCGCGACAAGTGCAGCGCGCAGGTCAGCGTCCCGGCGGTCAGGAAGCCCTGATCCAGCTCGAAGTATTCGTGGCTGCAGACGCCCTGCACGGCCGAGATTTCGCCACCGGTGTTGACCACCAGGACCTGGTCCGTGCCGTCAACCCAGGCCATCTTCATGGTGCCGTCGGGGACCTCGTCCTCCCCGAGCAGATCGATCCGTCTCACGCTGCAGCGTGGCCTCCGGCCCGGACTCCCGCGCCCGTCCCGGCGTCCCATTTCTCCTCGAGACGCTCGCGCAGGCGATCGCGAGCCTCCGCCAGGGGCACGCGCGCGACCACCGGCTCCAGGAAGCCGAGCACGATGAACTTGCGGGCCTCATCCGGCGGGATCCCGCGGCTTTCGAGGTAGAAGAGCTGGGTCTCGTCGATCGGGCCGACGGAGCTCGAATGGGCAGCGCGGCGGCAATCGGGCTGGTCGATCTCGAGCGACGGGATCGCCACCGACCGAGTCGCCTTGGACAGGTTCATCCCGAATTCACCGAGGTAGCTGTCCGTCCCGACCGCGGTCTTCTCGATGACGATCATCCCCTTCATGAACGAGCGGGCCCGGTCCAGCAGCGCGCCTTTTGATAGCAGATTACCGGTCGTGTCGCGACCAATGTGGCGCGTGTATGAGGTGAGATCGAACAGCTGATCTTCGCCCCCGAACACAATCTCGACCTGCTCTACGGAGCTTCGATCGCCCTCCAGCCGGTTCTCGACCCGGCTGCGGACCAGCCGCGCTCCGAGCTGCGCGAGCGCCCAGTGGAGGGTGGCGCCCTCTCCGATCGAGGCGTTGCGAAACTGGAAGGCGACGGTCCCGAGGGGCAGTTCCTGGAGGCTCGCGATCGCCAGCCGAGCGTCCCGCCCAAGCGAGACCTCCAGCGTCCCGGCAAGGAGCGCCTGGGGGACCGTCTCGCCGGCCGCGCAGGCGATCGCGGGGCCAGACGGGATCAATTCCTCGACGATGGAGGCCTCGGCGCCATCGCCGATGGTGATGAGCGTCCGACCGATAAGCGCCCGATCCGGCACGCCGGCGGCCCAGCGGATCACGATCGGTCGTTCCAGGCGCACCGCGGCGGGAATCTGGAGTCGTACCCCCTGGCTCCAGAAGCCACGGACGAGCGCCGCCAACTTGTCGTCGTCGGGGAGCCCTGTGCCACCCTCTAGCTGGCTCGGAAGTGCGTCGGGGTCGCGGCCGAGC
>JANPDO010000385.1:0-4477 GCA_031431535.1 Chloroflexota bacterium | reverse complement strand
TGAGCTCTTCCGGACCGACCAGCAGCGGCGCGAGTTCTTCTGGGGCGAGCTGCAGGCCGGTCGACTGCGCCAGGGCTGGGGCTATCGACCCGACCTCGATCTCGAGCACCTGGCCGACCTTCGACGACGGGGCGTCCGCCTGCCGAAGTACTAGCGAGACGCCTGGCGCGGCAACCGACGCCTGCTGCCCAGCCAGCCCGACGCCATGCAGGTCGGTGACATCGTCGTGTTCCTGCACCTGCCGCGCCACGGCGTCTGGTCGATCGCGCGGGTGACCGGCGGCTACCGCTACGAGATCTCGACGCAGGGCAACGCCGTCGATGGCACGCCCGACTACGGCCACATCCGCGACGTCCAGCTCCTGACCGACGAGCGCGGGATCGACCCGGTACACGAGGGCGTCTCGGACGCTCTCCGCCGGGCGATGCGCTCGCGGATCCGGATGTGGTCGCTCGATGCCCAGGGCGATGAGATCGAGCGGCTCATCGGCGGTACCGGAAGTCGAACGTAGCCGCGATGCGCCTGTCGGTCGTAGATGGCCGGGTCGTGAGCGAGGACGGCACGGTCCACGACCTGCTTGCGGCGATCGAGGGCACCGTGGGTCACCGCCACGCAGTACCCGCCGCCCCGCCGCGTGAACAAGGGCGCGCAACCGATCCTGGACTGGGATGGGTCGCCGTGGGAGCTCAATGGGTCGCCGTCGCCCGCGTGGTACGTGCTGGCGACGACGGCAAGCACCACGATCGACGCGAACCTCGATCCGAAGCGGCGGCGTCGCCGGCGGTCGTGAGCGCCGCTGCCCGTCGAAGCGGACCTCCAGTGGTGATGACTGGCGGCGGCATCACGAAGCCGGCGGTGCCTACTTTCTCGAACCGCTCGGCGGCTGCGGTCGGAGGAAGCGCTCCGGGCGGCGCAGCGATTCGTCGGCGGGCGTCGGACCATCCCAGATCAGCGTCTCGGGCGCGATATCAACGTCGCCCGGCCAGACGATCGTGCCATCGATCGCTCGGACCCGGCGGAAGACGGCGTCCTCGGCGGCGATGCGGGCGAATACGGGCCCATCCAGGAGATCGGTCAGGTCGCGCTCGACATCTGTTCCATCGCTGAGCGTCAGCCGGACAGAACGTCCTCCGAGCGGCGTGACGTTGCGAACACGAAGCATGGTTCCACCATCCTAGCCAAGAGGAGCGATGCGATGCAACGGCTGACGGGTGGATGCCAACTCCCAGTCGACCAGAAGTTCCGCGGCGTGGATCGCCGCCCACTCCATGGCCAGACCGAGGGCTCGCGGCGGCAGGGATCCATGCAAGACGCGCGGACCATCGATCGCAATCTGCGCCTCGTGCTCTCCGTACACAGCGTGGAAGTGCGGCGGCAGGTGATCCTTGAACTGCATTCGAACGACGATCCCGAAGAATCGTGAGACCTCAGGCATGGCGCGACGGTACGCACCGGCGCTTGCCTGCGACTTACCAGCCCGCAGCCTGCCTGAACTGCTCGTAGCGGCGCTCGAGGCGGGCCCGGTCGGGAAGGTCGATCGCGCGGCGTGGCAGATGGATCGGCTGACCGTGGATCTGCTGCAGGCCCACCACGAGCATCGGGCCGTCCGATTCGCGCAGGATGGACGGGCGCACCTCGATCACATAGTCGGGCCGGATGGCGAAGAAAAACCGATCGAATGCGGCGTGATGCAGCTTGCACAGCGCAACGCCGTTGCTGACGACCGGCTCGCCCTCGGCGTCGCTGTCGGGTGTGATGTGCGCCGCGTCCAGGAGCTCCTGGTGGCGGAGTCGGCAGAGCGCGCAACGCTCGGCGTACGCCCGGATCACGCGCTCGCGGAAGGCGACCTGGTGCAAGCGACGCCGGAATGTCGCGGTCACATACGCCCGCCGAGGCTCGGCCACGTCCTCACCGACCAACGGACCCCACGGCTCGACCTGGGCCGCATGGAGGTCGTCGACCTGCATCGAGAAGCGGAGCTGCTCCGGCTGGTCCCCGACGACGAAGACCGGATAGGCCGCGACGTAACTCCCCGGCTCAATGGCATGGAAGTAGACGATCGGGACCCGTTCGACCATCGCCCGCCGCAATCCGCGGTTGTCCCGATGCTGGGGATCGAGCCCGCGGTAGGCGTAGCCGAGCGTGCCGGCCCGGCGATCGAAGGTGTCGTCGTACGGACCGCCGACCGTCGTCGTGACCGACAGCGGGAGCTCGCATGCGGCGGGCTTCCAGATCCCCGATGGGCCCACGAGCGGGATCCGGCGACCGTCCAGGCTGAACGTCTCCAGAGCCGTCCTGGAGAGGGTCTCACCGAACTCGTCGCGCTGCCGGGTCAGCCAATCGAATGTCCGGCGCCTGATCTCGCGGTCCGCTTCGCCGATCATCGAGAGAGCGTACAGGTCGCGCATCCCGTCGGCGCCGGCTCTTCGGCCTGTGGCCGCTACGCCGATCGCGCGGCGGTGATCTTGGGGTGAGGGCCGCCGGCTACGATGCGCTCCCGCCGTCCCGCACCTTGCGAGGACGCCCCGTTGCCGACCCTCCTTCGCGCCGGCCCGTACCGACTGTTCATGTTCATGTCCGACTGCCAGGAGCGCCACCACGTCCACGTCGTGGGCAACGACGGCGAGGCGAGATTCTGGCTGCGGCCCGTTTCGCTTGCCGAGAACGTGGGGTACAGTCCTCGCGAGATCCATCGGATCAAGAGGGTCGTGAACCTCGAGCGAGCGTTCTTGATCCGGGCCATCGACACCGTCTGCGAGCGAGCACGGCCATGACACCACCCACCATCAAGGCGATCCGGGCGATCGACGATCGGTTGATCTTCGAGCTGGACCAGGACCGAGAGGTCAGCCTTCCGATCTCGGCATCCAATCGCCTGGCGAAGGCCACGCCGGCCGAGCGAGACCATTGGACGATCGGGCCACGTGGAATCTCGGTGCACTGGCCCGACGTTGACGAGGACATCGCGATGTGGGAAGTCCTCGGGATCGCAGAAGACGCCTACCTTCGGTGGCTGCAGGAGGCGCCCGTCAGCTGACGGTGCCGAACCGCGTGGCGGCCGCATACCCTAAGGTCAGGCACCGGCGGGCGCCGCGCGCGACCGTGACGGCGCGCCGCGCGATCTGTTCAGGTGTGATCGACACCAAAGGCGGGTTCAGTCAGCGGACCACGGTGATCTTGGCGAGAGTCGCGGCATCGTCAACGAGAGCGAGCCCTGGCCCGACGTCCAGGGGGACTGGATCGGACGCGATGTGCAATGACCCCGCGGGAACTCGATCGCCAAAGAGGAGCAGGGCGTTCGCTGTGTCATCTTGCCGGCTCACCCACAGGAGGCCTGACGGCGCCACTGGGCAGTTGTAGAGCGCGAGCGCCCACGCAGCCGTCTGAGCGTAACTGCCCGGGCCGCCCTCAATGAGATCGCGCCGACGAACGCCGAGGCGGCGCAGCCCGAGTCCTGCTACCAGAGCGAGCCGAATGGGTTCCGCGACAATGAGCGTCGACAGCGCAAGCCCGTTGAGCCGAGCGGCAAGAATCCGTTTGCCACGTCCCCGGTACGGGACATCGTGGAAGACCGACTCCGAAAGCGCCCCGGCGACAGTGGTAGCCGCGTAGAGCGTTGGAATCGGTGTTCCGTCCGTGCGATGAAGGGGTGCGAACCGGGAAGGCCGGCCGAGACCGAGATTGAAGGCAAACGCCGCACTCGCTATCGAGTGCACACGCACCAGTGGGGTCCCGGCGGTGATCTCAATGACGAGCGGATCGAGTTCGGGAGGATCAGGTGGGGGCGCGATGGCCAACGTCTAGAACTCGGGAAGCTCTCGTTCGGCGCGCGCAGCCGCGACGAGCCGCTCCGCATCCCCTAGAAACCGCAGCGGCCGATCGTGGCTCGGCAGATAGGGCGAAGGGGTCGAAAACCAGAGGGCCAGCTGCCAGTCCGACGCGACGTGGCCCAGGACTTCAAGCACGAGCTTGATGACCGACAGCGGGGTGCCATCGTCGTCGAATTGAAACGCCGGGTAGCGGAGCACCCCGCCCCACGGAACAGCGAAGATGCGGCGCTCCTTGCGCCACCGCGTGGCGAGGGCGGCCACGTTTCGTGCGATGGATCCAGCTGCGTGGGCGACCTCGGCAGAAGTCAGCGTCGGGAAGTCGGCGAGAAACTCACGCCTCGCGGCCGCATTGCGGACAGCCTGGCCGGCCGTACCCATGTTCGGAACGATGGGCAGCATCGCATCGACGAGCACCTCGAACGGATTCGGCGGGTCAGCGCCCTGGTCGACGACGTCAAGATCCCGTAGTCCCAGCGGGTCGCGCTCTTCGTGGACGCGCTCCACAACAGGCCGCAGCCCATCTCGTACGCGGCGCGCAGTGATGGAAGTGACACCTGTAGGTGAGCTCACGTTCATCACTATAGGTTGCTGCTGCTCATATCGTCAAGATCGCTCCCCGGTCGGACATTTGCACGCAATCATCGTGA
>JANPDO010000384.1:0-6097 GCA_031431535.1 Chloroflexota bacterium | reverse complement strand
TGAACTCCATGGGCGTGCCGCCCGCCGCCCGGATCCCGTCCTTGACGTGTTCCGCGAGTCGACGCTGATTCAGGTTGCACGGCATCGTCTCGATCCAGGTCGTGGCCACCCCGATCAGGGGCTTGGCGAGGTCCGCGTCGGTGAAGCCGACGGCCTTGAGCATGGCGCGCGCGCCGGCTCGATCGGGTCCATCCGTGATTGCGGCGGAGTGGCGCTTGGCGGGATCGGAAACAATCGGCGCGTCGGACATCGAAGCGGATCTCCTGGCGTGGCGGCGCTTGGTCGTCGGTGCTCCAGACTACAGCCTGGCGCGATCGGGGCGAGCCGCCGAGCGGTCCAGGGTCAGTTCACGCAGGCTCCAGTGTCGACCGCGGCGACCTGGCCCAGCCCCGACGCAATCGCCCGGGCGACTGCTGTCGGAGAGAGGGCGTAGCCGACGTCCTGGCTCGTCCGAGCCTCGGCGAAGACCACGCCGCCGACCGTGCCATTGGACAGGATCAGCGGTCCGCCGCTGTCACCCCGATCGATCGCCGCCCGGAGCTCCAGGATCAGGCGGCTGACTTGCTCCTCACCGTAAATGTCGTAGCCGGTCGCGGCGTAGCTTCCGGCAACCGCGGCAGCCAGCACGGTGACCGAGCCGCCATCCGGAAAACCGATCGTCGCACCGACGCTGCCCCGGCCCGGGTCCGTCGTGGCGAACGGAAGCGCGCGGAGGCCGAGGCTGCTGACGTGCAGCAGGGCGACATCGAGCCCCGGATCGAACAGGACCGGCACGGCGTCGAGCAGCCGGCCGTCCTGGGTCGCAACGCGGATGCCCTTGCTGCCCGCCCCGGCGACGACATGAGCATTGGTCAGCACGTAGTCCGACTGCACGACAAAACCTGTTCCGAGGGAGGTCAGGCCGCAGGTCGCGGCCGAGATCCTGAGCGTGCTCGCGACGGCCCCAGCCGCCATCGCCGCGGCCGCAGCGTCGCCTGGGTGCTGGACCGGCGGCGCCGGAACTGGCTCGAAGCCGATGAACACGTCGGGGAGCCCGGACGCGTCCAGCCAGGTTCGAAGCTCCCCGGCGAGCTCGGTTGGCGGCGGCAGGACCTCCGAGACAGTCCGCACCACCGTCGACTGGCTGGCGATCACGGCCAGCCTGGGGTGCGGGCCTTCCGCCAGTAGGCCGCCAGCCAGCCAGACCAGCAGGACGGCCTGGACGCCGCCAAACGCCGCCCCGGCGAGGCGATCCACACCGCTGAGCAGACCGCCCCCGAGCGACCCGACGGCCCAGCGGCCGAGCGTCGATCCGAACGCCTGACCCAGGCTGACGGCGCCGATCAACCCGCCGAGCACCAGCCATGGTCGGAATGCCGGGTCAACTTCGGACAGCGGCTCGGCGAGCAGCGGCAGCGAAGCAACGGCCAGGGCGCCCCCACCGATCGCGCCGAACAGCCCCGCGACCTGCGGCACAGCCCCGGATCGTGCCCCGAGCAAGATAAACAGGACGGCCAGGACGAGGGCGACGAGGTCCAGCGAATTCACGTGACGATCGTCACCCAGGCGCTCCGCCGCGCTGGACGGGGGCCAAGACCTACGGTCCCGGGCTCATACGGGCGTGGTGGGCAGGAAGCCGGGGCGCAAGGCCTCAAAGGCGGTGACATCCGGCTCGTACGCCAACGTCATTGCGATGTCATCAAGGCCGCGCAGGAGACGATACTTCCTGAATGGGTCGATATCGAAGTGGCGCTCCCAGGCGCCGTCTGCTGTGCGGACGGTCTGGGACGCGAGGTCGACGATGAGTTCGGCAGCGGGCAACTCCTCAGCGCGGGCGAGCAGGTCGTCGAGGTCTTCATCCGGGAGTTCCACGGTCAGAAGGCCACCCTGAAAGCAGTTGCTCTTGAAGATATCGGCAAAGGACGTGGCCACGATCGCCTCGATCCCGAGACCTTCAAGGGCCCAGACGGCATGTTCGCGACTGGAACCGCAGCCGAAATTCTGGCGGGCCAGAAGGATCCTGGCGCCCGCATAGCGCTGGTCGTTGAAGACGAAGCCAGGATCCTTGCGCCACGCCTCGAAGGCAAAGGGACCGTAGCCGGTGCGCTCGATGCGCTTGAGATGCCTGGCGGGGATGATCTGGTCGGTATCGACGTTCGAGCGGTTCAGCGGAATCGCCCTGCCCTGAACAGTCGTGACGGCCTTCACTGCAGCACCTCCCGGATGTCCACGAAGTGGCCGGCGAGGGCAGCTGCAGCGGCCATTTCCGGACTGACCAGGTGGGTACGACCACCCGGTCCCTGACGTCCCTCAAAGTTCCGATTGGACGTAGACGCGCAGCGCTCACCTGGCTTCAGGATGTCCGGGTTCATGCCCAGGCACATCGAGCAGCCGGCGTCGCGCCACTCGAAGCCCGCGTCCAGGAAGACCTTGTCGAGGCCTTCCTCCTCCGCCTGGGCCTTGACGAGGCCGGAGCCTGGAACCACCATCGCCTGAAGCGTGTGCGCCACCTTCTGGCCGCGGACGATGGCAGCCGCGGCGCGCAGGTCTTCGATGCGGGAGTTGGTGCAGGAGCCGATGAAGATCCGGTCGAGTGGGATGTCCATGATCGCGGTGTGCGGTTCGAGCGCCATGTAGGCCAGAGCGCGGCGGGCCAGCTCTCGCACGGCGGGATCGGCGAAGGAGAGGGGGTCCGGGACGCGGCCGGTGACCGGGACGCTCTGGGCCGGCGTCACGCCCCAGGTCACAAAGGGCTCGATCGATTCACCACGAAGTGTGACGAGCCGATCAAACTCGGCGTCCGGATCGGTCGGAAGGGAGCGCCAGTAATCGAGCGACTGCTCCCAGGCCTTGCCCTTGGGCGCCGAGGGCCGACCCTCAATGTAGGCGAAGGTCGTGTCGTCCGGCGCGATGAGGCCGGCGCGGGCGCCACCCTCGATCGACATGTTGCAGACCGTCATGCGGCCTTCGACGGAAAGGCTGCGAAAGACCTCGCCTCGATACTCCATGACATGACCGGCGCCACCGCCCACGCCGATGTGGTTGATGATCGCAAGGATCAGGTCTTTGGCTGTCACCCCGTGGGCGAGCGCGCCATCGACCTGTATGGACATGCTCCTGGGTCGCACTTGCCGGAGGGTCTGGGTTGCGAGGACATGCTCCACTTCGGAGGTGCCAATGCCGAAGGCCAGCGCACCGAGGGCACCGTGGGTCGAGGTGTGGCTGTCGCCGCAGACGATGGTCATGCCCGGTTGGCTGAGACCCTGCTCGGGCCCGATGACGTGGACGATTCCCTGGCGGCGGTCGCCGATCCCGAAGTAGGGGATGCCAAACGCCTTCGCGTTCTGGCCGAGGACGTCGACTTGCCGGATGGATAGCGGGTCAGGCCAGGGCCGGTCCCGGTCTACGGTGGGGACGTTGTGGTCCGCAGTAGCGAGGGTGAGGTCCGGCCGGCGGACCTTGCGGCCGGCGAGGCGCAGGCCTTCGAAGGCCTGCGCAGAGGTCACCTCGTGTACGAGGTGAAGGTCGATGTAGAGCAGGTCCGCGCGCTCGGCAAGCAACCCCGTGTTCTCTACTCCGGCATCGCCGAGAGCCGCGAGACGGGCCGCCTCCTGCCGCGGGCTGGGTACTACGTGGTTCTCCCAGATCTTCTCCGAGAGGGTCCGTGGTCCAGACACCTATCTCTCCTTCGAAGCGGTCCTTGGCGTTGATGTTCTCATGGCCCGAGTCTGGGCGCCCCGCTGACCGGGGTTGGGCTCGTGGGAACGGAATCGTCGGCGGTCGCCACGGCCTGGCGCGGGCGGCGAACCCCGATCGCGCGAGCACGCAGCCCCGAGAAGGACTGGCGGCTGGTGACCTCGTGGACGATGGTGCGCGGTGCGGTCATGTGGCGGCTCATGGTGGCGGGTGCGGAGGGTACCCCAGCGCGTACCAGAGCGTCCAGCGTCACCCGCCGCGCGGTCGATGCATCAGGCGGTCACGGGTCGGACCCACCCACAGGTCCCAGCCCGTGCAGTACCACCGAGTTCCTTGCCGCAGGCCGGGCGGGACTATAACTTTGTTCACACGCACGCACCTAACCGGGAGCCAGTCCATCAACGTCCAGGCGCGACCCAGCGCGACCACGGCCACACCCGTCAGGGGCGGATCCACGAATCTGCGCCTGGTGCGGCTGCGCCTTTCGCTCGCTCTCGTCACGATGTTCCTGATTCCGATCTTGATCGCAGTCCCGGTCGCCCTTTCGCACACCCGCGGCAGCGGCGCGTCCCTGATCACCCCCATGCTTGCGATGATCAGCCTCGCGCTGGTCCTCGGTGCGCTCACGGCCTGGCTGGCGCATCGGGTCCTGGAACCGGCCGAGCGGCTCGATGAGGCGCTACGCGTGCTGGAGGAGGCATACGATCAGGCTCGGCAGGAGGCCCTCCTGGATGGCCTGACCAGCCTTGGCAACCACCGTGCCTTCCAGGAGGAGATGGAGCGTCAGTGGTCGGTCGCCGCTCGCCACAATCGGCCGCTGGCCCTCGCGCTGATGGACCTGGATGAGTTCAAGAAGATCAACGATTCCGACGGCCACGCGGCGGGCGACCTGCTGCTTCGGCGGACCGGCTCCCTGATCACCGGCGGCCTGCGTCGCGCGGACCGCGCATTCCGGGTGGGTGGCGACGAGTTCGCGATCATTCTGCCTGACACCGATGCCAACGGCGCCTACACGGTGATGCGTCGCCTCCTCGCAACCTGCCTTGAGGACGGCGCTCGGCGCGATCCCGCTGCGGGCATCTCGTTCTCGGCCGGTATCAGCGCCATCCCCGGAGACGCGCGGGAACGCGAAACTCTGTATTCCCACGCGGATGCCGCCTTGTACTGGGGCAAGCGGCATGGCCGCATTACCGTGACCTGCTACGACGCGGCGCGCCACGGCCCGGCAACCGCGAACCGGAAGCCGGCCGAGTTGTCGGCGCTCGTCGCCAAAGTGGCGGCCATGGGCGCCATTCGCGCGGTCTTCCAGCCGATCTATGACCTGGTCACGGGTCTGCCGCGCGGCTTCGAGGGGCTGGTTCGACCGTTGCCAACTAGCGGCTTCAACGATCCGGGGACGATGTTCGCCGCAGCCGAGGCGACCGGCCGGACCGCCGAACTGGATATTGCCTGCCTCAACACCGTCATGGAGGCAGCCGCCCGACTGCGTCTGCCGGGCACGCTGACGATCAACCTGTCGCCGCGGACCCTGGAGATGGACGAATTCAGCATTCACACCCTGCTTCGCGCGATCATGCGCCACGGCCTGGATCCGCGAAGCATCGTGCTTGAGTTGACCGAGCGCGAAGCGGTCGAGAACATCGATCGGCTGCGTAGCGCCGTGGAGAGTTGCCGGACAGCTGGGATCCGCCTGGCGGCGGACGATGTCGGCGCCGGCAATGCCGGCCTGCGCCTCCTGAGCCAGCTCCGCTTCGACATCGTCAAGATCGACATGTCGCTGGTCCAGGGCGGCCGCGACCAGGACCAGTCGCTCGAGATTGTCCGGACCCTCAGCGATCTGGCCGACCGCTGGGGCGCACTGGTCGTGGCCGAGGGGATCGAAACGCCGGCGCAGCTCCAGGTCGTCCGGATGCTAGGGATCGGCGCAGGACAAGGCTATCTCCTCGGCCGCCCTGCCGAGCAGCCACCGACGAGTGGGATCGACCTCGACGCGCTCGCCACCGGTGGCGACTGGCTGTTCGAGTCCCTGCGCGCGATCCCGGCGTAACCACTCCTTTCGCTGTCCCTCGACAGACTAACGGTGGACGGTTGACGAAGACTCGATCCCTGCTAGACTGCCGGGACGCTGCGGGAGCGGCGTCGTCGAATCGCTCGTGGAGGCTCCCTTGGCCAGGTTGGATCGTGGAGACCGTCGCATCGTTGCCGTGATGATCACGGCGGATGGGCGGCGAGTCCATGTCCCGATTGAACCGGCCAGCCTGACGGGCGTATCGCTCCTCGACCTTCTTCGCTCGCTTCCGGGGCTTGATGGGCTGCTTGGGCTCATTGCCGGCTCCCGGCGAGACCGAGGATCACGGAGGGGCGAGCGCCACTAGCTCGACCACAACGGATTTCCACGGACCCTCGCCGGATGGCGGGGGTC
>JANPDO010000383.1:0-1876 GCA_031431535.1 Chloroflexota bacterium | reverse complement strand
CCGGAGCACAAGGTCCGCTGCATCAGCCCGGACGTCGGCGGGGCGTTCGGGACGAAGATCTTTTGCTACGCCGACATGGCGCTGACTATGTTCGCCAGCAAGGCCATCGGCGGTCGCCCGGTCAAGTGGGTGGAAGGCCGGCGCGAGAATTACCAGAGCACGACCCACGGACGGGACCACATCACCTACCTGGAGATCGCCGGCAAGCGCGACGGCGAGGTGACCGGCCTGCGCGTAAAGACCCTGGCCAACCTCGGCGGGCGCCTCTCGACCATCGGCCCGGGCATCCCCACGACGCTGTACGCCCGTGTCCTCTCGGGCTGCTACAAGATCCCGAACGTCTACGCGGAAGTGACCGGCGTGTACACGAACACGACCTTCGTGGACGCCTACCGCGGTGCCGGTCGTCCAGAGGCGACCTACGTCATCGAGCGAGCGATGGACCTGTTCGCGGCGGAGATCGGCATGGACCGCGCCGAGGTCCGGCGACGGAACTTCATCCAGCCGGACCAGTTCCCGTACGAGAATCCGTCCGGGCTCGGCACCGCGAGTGGTGGCGCCAAGATCTACATCGATTCGGGCAACTACGAACCCGCCATGGACATGGCGCTCGCGACGGCCGGCTATGCGGCACTCGACGCCAAGAAGGCCGAGGCCAAGGCCCGCGGCAAGCTGCTGGGCATGGGCTTCTCGACCTACATCGAGGTATGCGGCGTCGCTCCGTCCAAGTGGATCGGGGCGGTCGGCGAGGGCTGGGGCGCAGCCATGTGGGAGTCGTCCAACATCAAGGTCCACCTGACCGGCAAGGTCGTGGTCACGATGGGCACCCAGCCGCAGGGCCAGGGCCACGAGACGACCTACGCCCAGATCATCAGCCACGAACTCGGCGTCCCGATGGAGGACGTCATCGTCCAGCACTCCGACACGCAGGGGACCCCGTTCGGCTACGGCTCGTACGGCAGCCGGACCTCGTCGGTCGGCAGTACGGCCGCGGTCAAGGCCGCCGGCAAGATCAAGGACAAGGCCCGCCGCTACGCGGCGCACATGCTGGAAGCGTCGCCCGAGGACATCGTCATCGACCGTGCCAACTACTCGGTCAAGGGCTCCCCGGACAAGGTCAAGACCTTCCAGGAGATCGCCTTCGCGCTGGACCTCGCGTTCGACGCGCCGGAGGGGATGGAGCCGTATCTCGACGAGACGGCGTACTACGACACGCCCAACTGCACGTGGCCGTTCGGTACACACATCGCGATCGTCGAGATCGACAAGGAGACGGGATCAGTGGACCTCGTCCGTTATGTTGCAGTGGACGACGTCGGCAACAAGATCAACCCGATGATCGTGGACGGCCAGCTCCACGGCGGCATCGCCCAGGGTGTCGGCCAGGCGCTCTGGGAGGGGGCCATCTACAGCGATGAGGGTCAGCTGCTGACCGGCTCGATGCTGGACTACGCCATGCCGAGAGCGTCCATGTTCCCGCATTTCGAGCTGGGCGAGACGGTGACGCCGTCACCGGTCAACCCGCTCGGGGTGAAGGGCGTCGGCGAGGCCGGCGCGATCGCCAGCACGGCCGCTGTCGCCAATGCGGTCATCGATGCCCTCAGTCCGCTGGGGATCCGTCATCTGGACATGCCGTACACCGCCCAGACCGTCTGGCGGGCGATGCAGGGTTCGAAGGGAGGCCAGGCATGATCCCGGCGATGTTCGCGTATCAGCGTCCGGCCTCACTTGACGAGGCCCTCAAGGCGATCGCCTCGGCCGGCGGCGGGGTCAAGGTGCTGGCCGGGGGCCAGAGCCTCCTGCCCCTGCTCAAGATGCGCCTCGCCAGCGCCGAGACGCTCGTGGATATCGGGCGGATCGAGGAGCTCAAGGGGCT
>JANPDO010000382.1:0-4746 GCA_031431535.1 Chloroflexota bacterium | reverse complement strand
TCAGCCCGGTCAGGCGCCACCGGGAGGTCCCCTCGGCGAGTTCGCGCTCGATGGCGCGACGCCCGATGAACGCACGGTCGTCGCCGGCAAGACCCCGAACCATCCAGCTCCAGCCGAGCTCGATCAGGGTCGAGCGGTCTTCGTCGGTCCAGCCAAACCGGCTGTTGGCGAAGTCGACGTCGAGGAGCAGCAAACCGGCCTCGATCCGGAGCATGTCAAGGGCAGCCAGCCCGAATGGCAGCACGCCGTGACCCTCGACCGAGTCCCACAGCGTGTCCCAGACCTTCAGGGCGTCTCCGCTGTCGATCCAGATCTCGAAGCCGAGGTCGCCGCTGTACCCGGTTCGGGAAACGGTCACCGATGCCCCGGCGATCTTGCCGGTGGCGAGCCCGAAGTAGGGGATGGTCGCGGCGCCGGGGACCAGCCGCGAGACCAGGTCGCGCGACCGGGGTCCCTGAACGGCCAGCACGCCGATGTTGTGGCTGACCTCCTCGATGCGGACGTCATCTCGCCCGATAAGGTCGGCGAAGTAGGCAAGGTTGGGCTCGGCGGCGGTGAGCAGGAAGTCATTCGTGGAGTGGCGAAGGATGACGCCATCCTCGATGACGAAGCCCCGATCGTCGCACCAGGCCGTGTACTGGGCGTTGCCCGGCTGGCACAGGCGGATATCCCGGGCCAGGACGCCCGACAGGAATCGCTCCGCGTGCGGTCCGTGGATCCGGTACTTGTAGAGCGGCGACGAGTCGAAGATCCCGGCGCTGTTGCGGACCCCGAAGTACTCGAACTTGTCCGACATCTGGTACCGGTCCGCAGCAAGGTGGCCCGACCAATGACTCCATAGGCCGGTCTCGTTGAGCTTGCTCGTGCGCTCGTGGAAGGGAGTCGTCCGGATCATGCCGCCCTCGGTACGGTGCTCGCGCGACGGTCAGGGTAGCGCGACGAGGGGCTTCGCTGACGAGCGCGTCCCACCGGCCGGACCGCGTGCTCGTTGGCCCTTCTCGCCATCGGCCCCTCGAGCCAAAAGTGCATGTGGTGCACCTTGAGCGTGATTGGTCCGGCATCGCGACCCTTCAGGACCCCACGCGGCTCCCCCCTGAGCGTGAATGGGCACGGCCCTGCGGGCTTGCGGACGCGTCGGAGCTACCGAGCCGAGCCCAAGGTGCATCCGGTGCACATTTGGCAGATCCGGCGAGAGGGTGGCGCCGGGCGCCGAAGCGGGGCGGCTGTCTGGTCTCAGGGCGCCAGGCGCTGCCAGTTGCTCCACGAGCCGCGATTCCTGGCGAAGTCGGACGGGCTCCAATCCACACGTCTTGCCGGACCGCCAGCAGCATCGAAGAGCCACGGCTCACCCGTCCCATCCGGGACGGCCAGGATGACGCTGCTATCGGGCGACCAGTCGTAAACGAGGGCACCCATGAACGACGGTCCCGTCAAGGTCACGTGCGGCGACTCATCGCCGGTGGGCACCACGCCGATTCCTCTTCCCCCGACCACGAAGGCAAGCCGCGTTCCGTCCGGCGACCAGGCCGGAGCAAAGTGTTCAGAACCGGCGTCGGGCCTGAGGACCACGTCCCGGAGCCCTTCGATCGTAAGGACGTGGACCTGCACGGGGTAGCGTTTATCCGGCCAGTCGCTGTACGCGACTCGCTTGCCGTCCGGTGACCAACTCACCCAGTAGTAATCGTGGTCCCCGCCGTCGAGCGGAGTCACCGGTCGCACACTGGATCCGTCCGCCTTGACCAGGAACAGCCCGGTCGCGGCCCTGCCGGTGTCCAGACCGCGCACGACGAGCTCGGAGCCGTCGGGCGGGCGCCACGCGAACTCCTCCCGAATGATCAAGCCCAGGTCCAGTGGGTGTGCGTCGGACCCATCCGTCATTGCAATCCAGACGCTCCCTCCTGAGAGCCATGCCAGACGCGTGCCATCCGGCGACCACCGCAACCAGGACACAGTCGGGAGCGGCGCGGTCGTCAGCTCAATGGTCTCACCGCCGATCGCGTCGACCGCGAAGACCCTCACCATCTCTTCGACCTTGCGGATAAAGGCGATCCGGGTTCCGTCGAGCGAGAAGGTCGGCGAGGAATCGAGCTCCGGGCCCGCCACGATCATCGTGGTCGCGCCCGTCATCGGGTTACCGGTGAGGATGTCGCCCATCGCTGATGTGAACGCGACCACGCCGTTGGCTGCAGGGCCGAAAGGCGGCGGGACCCGGGGTTGCGCGCCCGCGACGGCAAAGGCGATCACCGCGATCAGGGTCAGAATGGCGAACAGGGCGACGTAGCGGGCACGTGTGGGTGCCTGCACCCTGCTCATTGTGACGTCCATGGGAATCCACCTTTCGAGCAAGGTCCAGGCAGGCCGCTGGCTCGTGTGAGCGGTCTGCCAGAGGAGGTCATCGAGGTACTCGGGCGTCCGCGGTTCCGCGAGCTCGGTCATGAGCTCCGGGAGTTGCCGCTCAAGATGATCGGTCGGCATCATGCGAACTGCCCTCCGGGGATCGGTCTCGGGGCCGCCGCCAGGTCGTCCGCCTCGATCGAGGCGCGCATGGCCGCAAGCGACCGATGGAGGCGGGATTTGGCCGTCCCCAATGGAATACTCAGGGTCGCCGCCACGTCTGGCAGCGGCATCCCCAGGAAGTAACGGAGGACCACAACCGCACGCCATTCGGGGTCGAGTCGGCGAAGTGCGTGATCCAGCACCTCGCGGTCGGCGATCGCCGACGTCATGTCGTGGACTGCCGGGCCATTGATCGGGGTCAGTTCGATCTCGATCACCCGACGCCGGCGGCGCCGCGTGGCATCGATGCAGGAGTGGACGACAAGCCGCCGAATCCACGCGTCGAACCTGTCTGGATCGCGAAGCGCCGGCAGGTTTCGCCAGGCTCGGATGAACCCCTCCTGGACCGCGTCGCGCGCGAGCTCCGGGTCGCGGAGGATCAGTCGAGCCGCCGCGTCCAGCCGCGCGATGGCCGAGCCGACGAGCAGCGCGAAGGCGTCATGATCGCCCCGTTTCGCTCGGTCGACGAGGTCACGCTTGTCCACGGTTGCCTCGGGTCTTCTGGCGCGGCCACCTGGTCGCGCTCGGATGGTATGGCGTCATGGCGCGGCGAATCGTTCCCGGGCGGCGATCTTGCCGAAGTCGTGCCAGCTGCGAGCAAGGGCGTAACAGCAAAATGAGACGGTCACGTCGACGGCCTCATTCCATGCGCCTACACCGGGATCATTCAGGACCCGAAGGCCGACAACGGCAAGCGGACCACCTGCTTGTTGGCGCCGCCACTTCCGCCGCGCCCGCCACGCCCGCCACGCCGGGCACGCCCGCCACGCCCATCTTCGGACTCGGCCTTTTCATGCCACGAGTGCATGGGGCGCACCTTGAGCTTGACTGGGTGGACGTCGCGACCCCATTCGGGACCCGATACGGCGCCGCTGAGCGTGGCCGATGAGGGATTCATGAGCTCGATGACCCGTCGGAGCCGTCCAGCACCGCCCAAGGTGCACCCGGTGCACATTTGACAGGATCCCGGCAGGAGGCTCGCTGGTGCGGCGCCTTCTCAAACTTCCCGTCGCGTGACTCGCACTGACGAGTGGCGTCCGCCGGCCGTCTCAGGTGCGACCGCGTTCGAGCTACTCCCAGCGAAAGGTTCGGGCAGCGGCCATCACCGCGGTGAGACCCCACGTGACAAGGATGGCGACAGGCCCGAGTGGGTCGGCGCCCGAGCCCAGGGCTGCACGCAAGCCGTCCGAGAGAGCCGCCCCGGGAAGTAGGCCGGCGACGCCGACCAGCGGCTCCGGCAGGTGGTCGAGCGGCAGGATGATCCCGCCGAGGAGCAGCGCGGCGACGAAGGTGGCGTTGGCCAGCGCGAGAGTCGCCTCGGCACGCAGGGCGCCAGCCAGCAGGAGACCCAGCCCGGCGAAGGCGAAGGTGCCCAGGACCAGGATTGCGACGAGAAGCAAAGGGTTCGAGCCCGGCGCGGGGACCCACCCGAGGACGAGCGTGGCAATCGCGACGAGCAGCGCCACCTGCCCGAATTCGATGGCGAGGACGCTAGCGATCTTGGCGGCGAGCAGGCCGGATCGGGTCAACGGTGAGCCGCCGAGCCGTTTCAGGACTCCGTAATGGCGCTCGTATGCGGTCGAGATGCCCAGGTTGACCAGGCTGGTGGCGATGACGGCGAGCGCCATCGATCCCGGGAGCAGGAAGTCAACCGGTCGGCCAGCCGAGGTGGGGACCACCCCGGCCGAGGCGAAAAAGATGAGCACGACCGCCGGAAGGACGACGGTGACGAGCACGTTTTCACCACGCCGGGCAGTCAGCCGCAGCTCCATGGCGGTTTGCGCGAGGATCGCCGCAACCGGCGAAGCGGGCCGGCTCACGAGGGTCTGCCCGGTTCGCGGGCCCAATCAGTGGTCGATCCGGCATCCGGGTCTCCGGCCGCGCCGCCCACGAGCCCCAGGTAGGCCTCTTCCAGCGTGCCGCCCGCCGCGCGCAACTCCACGATCAAGCGATCGTTGCGGGCACACCATTCGGCCAGAACGGCGATCAGGCCGCCTTCCGGAGCCACACCGTCGACCCGGTAGCGGCCTGCGTCCGGCTCGGCGACGAGATTCGAACCTGGCCGCGCCGCCGACAGCATTGGACCAAGTGCTGCCAGCTGGTCGGGCTGGAGCGGGCGATCGAGCCGGAATCGCAGGCGCGGCTGGGTGCCCGCCGCCAGCTCAGCCGGGGTGCCCGCCGCCACGATCC
>JANPDO010000381.1:0-4534 GCA_031431535.1 Chloroflexota bacterium | reverse complement strand
TCGCCATCGTCGCAATCGTCGCTCTCATTTTCCTGGGTACCCAGGTCAGCGAACGGCTCAGCCAGGTCGGGAACTCGATATAGCCAGCAGAAACTGACCGCCCGCGGTGGCCCGCCCGCCAACCGGGTCCCGCGGGCCAATACCAAGTACGGACCGTGCAGCGGGCCATTCCCATGTACTGACCTTGCAGCGGACCTTTCGTCACGCTGGCGTTCCTGCCGTTTCTTCCTAATGGTCCTAGCCCTTTGGTATAGTCGCGCGGCATTCGGGCGGTGCTAGAGTGGTGCCACCTGTCACATCGTCCCGGGGAGAATGAACTTGAAGCGTTCGAATCGGCTGGTCTTGTTGATCGGCGTCTTTCTTGCCATCGTCGCGTTCGTCGGGATCCTCCTGCTGTTCCAGCAGGCGCCGACCCCGGGTGGGGGCGCAGCCGCGATTCCGACGGACGGTCCGGTCGTTGTCGCCAAGAAGGACATCCCCTTGTCGACGCGTATTCGAGCGGACCAGGTGGAGGTCAAGAAGCTTCCGCTCGCCGCGATCAGCGTCGGCGCCTTCGCAGACGTCTCGCAGGTGATCGGTCAGATCGCGAGGCAGCCAGTGACCGCGGGTGGGCAGATCACGGCGACAACGCTCAACGGCGGACTCTCGGGCACGGTTATCGATGTCCAGACCCCGCCTGGACTGCGCGCGATCGCGGTCCGAGTCGATCAGACCAGCGGCGTCGGCACGGTGATCAAGATAGGCGACTACGTCGACACGATCATCGCCCTCAGCGAGGAGCAATTCGCCTCGATCGCTCGCGATCCGGTGGCCTCTGACCAGCTGATCGTGACCAACCCCGGCCCCAAGGGCGTGACCGTCAAGCTGATTCTCCAGGGCATGCAGGTCCTGGGTGCCCTCCTTCCACCGGTGGCGCCACCGCCCGCCAACGCGGACGGCACACCTGCCGCATCGGCGGCGCCGGGTACCGTCCTCAATGAGCAGCAGGAGATCGTCATCCTGGCGGTCACCGCGCAGCAGGCCGAGGTGATCCGCTACGCCCAGCAGATGGCGAACCCCCTCCTGACCCTCTCCCTGGTGCTCCGATCGCCGGACGACTTCATCGATCCGCTGACAGGTGAACCGGTTCCGCCGGTGATCGCCGAAACGACCGGCATTACGCTGCAGTCGCTGATCGATACATACGGCGTCCTGCCGCCGGTGATCGCGACGCCGATCCTGCCGTCGCTGTCGCCGCTTCCGTAGCGCCAATCAACCAGCCCGAATAGCCCGAAGGACCCCGACCGGAGCGAGATGGCTGACCAGATTCGTGTTCTCGTCGTCGATGACATCCCGGAGACTCGCGATCACCTGACGAAGCTGCTCGGCTTCGAAAGCGACATCGACGTGGTCGGCTCGGCCGCATCCGGTCGCGAGGCCATCCAGATGGCCACCAAGCTGCGCCCGGACGTCGTCCTGATGGACATCAATATGCCGGACATGGACGGGATCGCCGCCACCGAGCAGTTGTCGGCCAACGTTCCCGGGTCGGCCGTGGTGATGATGTCCGTCCAGGGCGAGGCCGATTACCTGCGCCGATCCATGCTGGCCGGCGCCCGCGAGTTCCTGGTCAAGCCCTTCAGCAGCGATGAGCTGACGGCGTCGATCCGACAGGTCGCCCTGCGCGAGCGTGACAAGCGAAGCAAGATCGGCGTCCCGACCCCGCACTCGCAGGTCGCGGGGGGCAACGACGAGGGCCCGGGTGGCCGCGTCGTGGCGGTCTTCAGTCCGAAGGGGGGCGTCGGACGGACAACGGTCAGCGTGAACGTGGCGGTGGCCGCGGCGAGGGAACTGGGCCAGCGCGTCGTGGTCATGGATGGCTCGTTCCAATTCGGGGACGTCGGCGTGCTCCTGAATCTCAGCCCGAAGAGCAACTCGATCGCCGACCTCATCCCCGTCCTCGAGGCGGGCGAGGTCGATTCGATCAAGACCTTCGTCATGGAGCACACCTCGGGGATCAGCGTCCTGCTGGCGCCGCCGTCGCCCGAAATGGCCGAAACGATCACCGCAAACAGCGTCCGCCAGGTGCTGGAGGCGCTCCGGCGCAGCCATGACCTGGTCGTAGTGGACTGCACGGCCTTCTTCAACGACACCACCCTGGCGATCCTGGACGAAGCGGATGTGATCCTGACGATGCTCAGTCTCGAAATCACGAGCATCAAGAACATGCGCCTCTTCCTCGAAGTCGCGGACCAGCTCGGCTACGTCGGCGACAAGGTTCGGCTGGTCCTCAACCGCGCCGATTCCTCACTTGGCATCCGGGTCGCGGATGTAGAACAGTCAATCGGTCGCAAGATCGACGAGACGATCGTCAGTGACGGTCGAAGTGTGGTCTATGCCCTCAACCGCGGCATCCCGTTCTTTGTCTCGAACCGGGAGGCACAGGTCTCGCAGGATATTCTCCGTCTGGCCCGGTCCCTCGTGGAGGGGCCATCCGGATCCCCGGCCAAGGTCGAGGCCGGCAAATCGCCTCAGAAGAAATCACTGTTCGCATGGCGCTGAACACGGTCATAGCGGCCCCTCGGGGCGAGATTGGGGTGTAGTCGATGTCCCTGCTGAAGCGAATCGAGAGCGCTCGACCCGGAGCCGGCGGTCCGGCCACGCCTGGTGCGCCAGGTGTGCCGGGCGGCCCTTCCTCCAACCTGCCCGCCGTGCCAGGGGCGCCCACGAACGTCCCGGTCTCACCCCGCCTTTCGAGCCAGGGACCTGTCCGGGAGTCCTTCCGGGACGTCAAGTTCCGGATCCAGAACCGGGTGATCCAGGACCTCGATCCAAAGCTGGACCTGTCCAACCAGGTCGAGGTCCGCCGTCAGATCGAGGAGATCTTCGGCAAGGTCATCGATGAGGAGGGTCTCGCCCTCACCCGCGCCGAGCGGGTCCGGATGCTCGAGCAGATCACCGACGAAATCATCGGCCTTGGGCCCCTTGAGCCGCTCCTGCGTGACGAGTCGATCACCGAAGTCATGGTCAACGGCCCCCGCCAGGTTTACATCGAGCGATCCGGCCGCCTTGAGCTGACCAACGTCGTCTTCCAGAACGACGATCACGTGATGCGCATCATCGATCGGATCATCGCCCCGATCGGCCGCCGGGTCGACGAGTCGTCGCCGATGGTCGATGCCCGCCTGACCGACGGATCCCGCGTCAACGCCATCATTCCGCCGCTGTCGCTGGTGGGCCCGGTCGTCACCATCCGCAAGTTCTCCGCCTCGCCGTTCACGACGGACGACCTGATCCGCTTCGGGACGGCGACCCCGGACATGTTCGAGTTCCTGCGCGCCTGTGTCGAAGCCCGCCTCAACCTGTTCGTGTCGGGCGGCACGGGCTCCGGCAAGACGACCACGCTCAACGTCCTCTCGTCCTTCATCCCGAACGACGAGCGCATCGTCACGATCGAGGACGCGGCCGAGCTCCAGTTGCGCCAGGAACACGTGGTCACCCTGGAATCGCGCCCGCCCAACATCGAGGGCAAGGGTGCCATCCCGATCCGGGAGCTCGTGCGCAACGCGCTGCGGATGCGGCCCGATCGGATCATCGTCGGCGTGTGCCGTTCGGGCGAGGCGCTGGACATGCTCCAGGCCATGAACACCGGCCATGACGGGTCGATGTCCACCGGCCACGCCAACAGCCCGCGCGACATGCTCTCGCGGCTCGAGACCATGGTCCTGATGGCGGGTGTTGATCTGCCATTGCGGGCCATTCGCGAACAGGTGGCCTCGGCGGTGGACCTGATCGTGCAGCAGAGCCGACTCAAGGACGGGACCCGGCGGATCGTCAACATCACCGAGGTCCAGGGCATGGAAGGCGATGTCATCGTCATGCAGGACGTCTTCGTCTTCGAGCAGACCGGGGTCGTGGAGGGCAAGATCCAGGGGCGGCTGAAGCCAACCGGGATCCGGCCCAAGTTCGTCGAGAAGTTCGAGGTCATGGGGATCAACCTCCCGCCCGGACTGTTCGGCTTCACGTACTAGGCCGCGGAGGAAGCTGACTCGTGCCACCCGAGATGCTGCCGATTGTCCTCGCCGGGGTTGCCGCGCTGGCTGTCCTGGTCATTGCGATCGGGATCGCCATGTCGGGTCGATCCGGGATCTCCGACCGGCTCGAGCGGTACGCAGCAGCGCCGCGGCCAGGCGCTGTAGCCGGCCAGGGCAGTGTCGGCGAGCTGATCGCCCAGAGCCAGGCGCTGGCCAGCCTGAACAAGGCGGTCGAAGGTCGAGACTTCTGGGCCAACATCTCGCGCGATATCGCCCGGGCGGATCTTCATCTGAAGCCCTCGGAGTTCCTGTCGATCTGGGTCGCCTCCATCGTTGGGACGCCCCTCATCATGGTGTTCCTATCGGCGTTCCTGCCGGCCCTGCGCAACCCGCTCTTCCTGCTCATCGGCATCGTCATCGGGTTCTTCCTGCCGCGCTTCTGGCTGGCACGTCGCCGGAACGGCCGACTGGGCGCCTTCAACAAGCAGTTGCCCGATACGATCACCCTGATTGCGAATGCG
>JANPDO010000380.1:0-18504 GCA_031431535.1 Chloroflexota bacterium | reverse complement strand
CGGAGTGTGTCCACGTCGAGGTCGTTGGTCGGCTCGTCGAGCAGCAGGACGTTGCCGCCCGAACGCAGCAACTTGGCCAGGTGGACCCGGTTCCGCTCGCCGCCGGACAGCGTTCCGACCGGCTTCTGCTGGTCCGCGCCGCGGAAATTGAAGCTGGACACGTAGGCACGCGCCGGTAGCTCCCGGGCCCCGACCTTGATGAACTCGTCCCCGCCGCTGATCTCCTGGTAGACCGTCTGGTCCGCCTGGAGATCGTCCCGGCTCTGATCGACGTAGCTCAGCTGAACCGTGTCGCCGATGATGATCTGACCCCGATCCGGCGGCTCCTGGCCGAGGATCATCCGGAACAGGGTGGTCTTGCCAGCCCCGTTGGCCCCGATGATCCCGACGATCCCGGCCCGGGGCAGTGAGAACGACAGGTTTTCGATCAGGACCATGTCGCCGAACGCCTTGTCGAGGCCCTTGACCTCGATGACGGTGCCGCCGAGCCGCGGACCGGGCGGGATGGCGATCTCGAGCTCGCGATTCGAGTCCTTCGTCTCCTGCGCCTCGGCCATGAGCCGCTCATACGCCCCGAGTCGAGCCTTGCCCTTCGCCTGTCGGGCCCTCGGGGACAGGCGCACCCACTCGAGCTCCCGCGCCAGGGTGCGCTGGCGCGCGTCGACGGTCTTCTGCTCGCGACCCAGGCGCTCCAGCTTCTGCTCCAGCCAGCCCGAATAGTTGCCCTCGAACGGGATCCCCCGCCCGCGGTCCAGCTCCAGGATCCACTGGGCGACGTTGTCCAGGAAATAGCGATCGTGGGTGATCGCGACGACGGTGCCCGAGTACTCCTGGAGAAAGCGCTCCAGCCAGAAGACCGATTCGGCGTCGAGGTGGTTGGTCGGCTCGTCCAGCAGCAGCAGGTCCGGGTGGCGCAGGAGGAGGCGGGCGAGCGCCACGCGGCGCTTCTCGCCACCGGACAGGATGGAGACGTCGGCATCGTCGGGCGGGCAGCGCAGGGCATCCATCGCGATATCGACGTTGCGCTCCAGGTTCCAGGCGTCCGCAGCCGCGATCCTGTCTTCGAGGGCCGCCTGTTCGGCGCCGATCGCGTCGTAGTCGGCGTCCGGCTCGGCCCAGCGGGCCATCACGGCGTTGTATTGATCGATGAGACCCTGGACCTCGGCGACGCCGTCGAGGACGTTGCGCTTGACCGTCTTGGACGGGTCGAGTTCGGGCTCCTGGCTCAGGTAGCCGACGGTGAAGCCGGGAGTCAGGCGGGCCTCCCCCACGAAGCCGTCATCGAGCCCGGCCATGATCCGCAGCAGGCTGGACTTCCCGGCGCCGTTGGGGCCGATGACGCCGATCTTGGCGCCCGGAAAGAACGAGAGCGAAATGTTCTCGAGTACCGTCCGATCCGGCGGGTAGTGCCGTGCGAGCTTGTACGTCGTGTAGATGAACTCGTGCGCCATGGCCACAAGGGTAGCGGGCTGTCGAGTTTGTGACGCCTTGCTCCCGATCGATCCCCTCCGCTAGCATCCGGAGACCATGCCAAGGACGCTGATCTGGGGCGGATGGCCGGCATCGGAAGGTCATCGGTCTCCGGCGACCATGCGGATGCCGAGCCTGACGGGTTGATAGCAGCGGCCGCTCGACTGGTCCTGGGCGGGTCATGGAGCTGACTCCGGGCCTGCGCCGCGTCCCGCCGCCGGACCTCGATGCGGTAGGCGAAGCCACTGGCCTTGCGGGGCGCATCCGCACGGAGATCGTGCGGGATGGGCCGATCACGTTCGCTCGCTTCATGGATCTGGCGCTGTACGACCCGGACGATGGCTACTACCGTGCCGGCGAGGCTCGCCCTGGGCGCGCTGGGGACTTTCTGACAGCGCCCGAGACCCACCCGATCTTCGGGGCGGCGCTGGCGCGGGCGGCCGACGAGATCTGGCAGCGGCTGGACCGCCCGACACGCTTCGTGATCCGCGAGTACGGCGCCGGCGATGGCGCCCTGGCTGTGTCGATCCTGGCGGGCCTGCGGGCATCGGGATCAGAGCTGCAGGAGGCGGTTCGCTACCAGCCGATCGAAGTCGACCCACGGCGAGTCGAGTCGCTACGGGCGAGGCTCCTCGAGGACGGGTTCGGCGCGGTCCTGGAGGCGCCCGGCGTGGCGCCCGTCTCGGGCCTTGTCATGGCCAACGAGGTCCTGGATGCGCTGCCCGTTCACCGCGTCGTCCAGCGTGGGACCGAACTCTGCGAGGTCCTGGTCGGCGTCGGAGACGATGGCCGATGGATCGACGTGGAGGCCGCCCCCACGACGCCTGCCCTGGCCGCCCGCCTCGAAGCCGAGGGCGTCGCGCTCGCCGACGGCCAGCGCGCCGAGATATGCCTGGCTATCGACGCCTGGGTCGGCGCCGCCGCGGCCGGCTTGGAGCGAGGCGTGCTCCTGCTGATCGACTACGGCTACCCGGCATTGGAGCTGTACGACCCGATTCGGCGCCGGCAAGGCACGCTGCGCGCCTACGTGCGCCACCGAGTCCACGACGACCCGTACCGGCACATCGGTCGACAGGACCTGACGGCGCACGTGGACGCGACGGCCGTGGAGCGCGCCGCGGCCGCGGCCGGCCTCGAGCATCTCGGCACGACGACCCAGGCGGAGTTCCTGGTCGGCCTCGGGACCGAAGGCCTCCTGCAGGCCATTCAAGCCGATCCCGCCACGACGATGGAGGACTACCTCGCCGTGCGCTCAGGCCTCATGCGGCTCCTGGATCCCGGGGCGATGGGCCGATTCCGGGTGATGGCCTTCGGACGGAACTGGCCGGTTGGACCGCCGCTTGCCGGGTTGGCATATCGCCTCGGCGCCCGCTGAGAAGCGCGCGGAAAGGCCGGACTACGCCCTGTCACCTATTGCCGACGATCGGAGCCCTCGTCACCGTTCGGCGTGGTCGGGCACGACCGGGCAGGGGGTGGCCCGCGGACCAGCACGCGCGCTCGCCGCGAGCCACTCCCTGGCGCTCCGGGGGACATCCGCTCGTCGCCCGACCCAATCTGCCACAACAGGGCCACGGACCGGCAAGGCCCACGCAATGGGCACGCAAGGCCCATGCAAGGCGCATAACCGCAGCCGCGGACTGGTACGGCGAGGGCCAGGCCGGTCGGGCGGGTCAGCAGCCCAGGTCCGCACTCAGGTGCGTCCCGATTCCGGCCTGTCTCACCCGATTCCGGGCCCAGCGCCCCAGTCTTCGCTCCGTATCAGTCTCCCGACGCGGTCATGCGGGAGGTCCGGTCCTTGCCGGGAGCGTCAACAACGTGTCCATGAATCACACCTGGTCGAGCTGGCAGTCAGGCTGGCCTTCAGATCGCCACGCGAACCGTCCGTGGGCCGAGAATCCAAGCGCCTGTCTACCGAACGGGAACGCCCGCATCGGGTAGTCGTGCGGCCCCGCCACGGACGCCATCCCGGCGCACGGACGCGCGCTAGAATGGCCGCGGCAAGGCCGCCCGCCGCGGGTTGGCACGCCCCTGAGCGGATGCTTCGCTCGATGAGGGAGTTCGGTTGACCGGTATCTGGTACATCCTCGGGTTCGCGTTCGCGGGTGTCTCGTTCGTCTTCGTCACGATCCTGATGGCGTGGCTGATCTCGCACCGCAATCGTGGTGATGTGCACAAGGGCCTGCCATATGAGTCGGGGATCGACACCTATGGCGACACCCACGGTCGCTTCGGTCTCTCCTTCTATATCTACGCGCTGCTGTTCGTGGCGTTCGATATCGAGGTCGTGTTCATCTACCTGTGGGCGATCGCGTTTGGGGATCTGCTCCTGGGGGGCCTGGTGAGCATGCTGATCTTTGTCGGGATCCTCCTGCTTGGACTGGCCTACGCCTGGCGGAAGGGGGCGCTGACATGGCACTGATCCCCCGCGCGCCCGGCGCTGGGTCACCCAGCGGCGACGACCTGCCCGCGCTGTCGGGCGACGAGCGCGAGCTGATGGCACCGATCGTCGTGCCAAACACCCTCTGGCAGGCGGCCGATCCGGCCGCTTACAACGGCGGCCGGGACAGCGATGTGACCCACCTGCGCGAGTACGAGGCCAGCGGCGCCGGCCGGCGTGACGATGCCCGCTGGGGCGGCGTCCTCGAAGTCATCCCGACCAAGGCGGATTACGTCCTGGACCTGATCCGGATGAACAGCCTCTGGCCGCTGCTGTCCGGCCTGGCCTGCTGCGCGATCGAGATGATGTCCACCGCCACCTCGAAGAACGACATGGACCGTTGGGGGATGTTCCCGTTCCGGGCCAGCCCGCGGCAGGCGGATGTCCTGATCGTGGCCGGCACGTTGACCACCAAGATGGCCGGGCCGCTCGTCCGCCTCTGGGAGCAGATGCCGGAACCCAAGTGGTGCGTGGCGATGGGCGACTGCACCTGTTCCGGTGGGCGTTACAAGCGCAGTTACTCCACGGTTGAGGGGATCGATCGGGTGATGCCGGTGGACGTCTACGTACCGGGCTGTCCGCCACGCCCGGAGGGCCTGATCTACGGGATGATGAAGCTCCAGCAACTGGTCAAGGATCGGCGCGGCCACTGGCCCGAGCGCGCCATCGGACCAACCGTGCCGCAGGACGTCTAGGCGTGGATCGACGGTTCAAGGCGCGCCTGGAGGCGCGCTTCGGTGAACAATTGACCGGACCGGTCCGACAACGCCACGACGAAACGGAAGTTAGGATTGCGCCGGGGGACGTGGTGGCGGTGCTGACCGCGCTGCACGACGAACCAGCCCTCGACTTCAAGTTCCTGAGCGATCTCGCCGGCGTCGACACCGGCCAGGTCATGCAGGTCGTGTACCACCTCTGGAGCGAGACGACCCCGGACTGGCTGCGGGTCACCGCCGATGGCCTGTCGCGCGAGAGCCCGCGCGTCCCGTCGGTCACCTTCCTGTGGAAGGGCGCCGAGTGGATGGAGCGCGAGGCCTACGACATGTTCGGGATCAGGTTCGAGGGCAACCGCGACCTCCGCAGGATCTACATGCCCCCCGAGTACGAGAGCTTTCCGCTGCGCAAGGACTTCTTCCTGCCCGACGACGCCGCCCGGTCGCCCGGTGGCGGCGTCCGCCCGATGGAGCGCACGCACGCCCCCGGCAGCGTCCCGACCGAGGCGCTCGTGCGCAGGAACACGGCCTGAGTGCGCCAGACTCGACGGTGACCACCCCGACCGCCCCCTCCGCCTCGAAGGATGACCCGCGGGTCATGCTCGACCGCGACCTTGGGGTCTTCGAGCCGATCCCGCCGTACCCGCCACGACCCGAGCGCGAGGCCGAGTTCTACACCCTGGCCGACGGCGAGATGTTCATCAACATGGGCCCGCAACACCCGTCGACCCACGGCGTCCTGCGGGTCGTCCTCAAGCTCGACGGCGAGAAGGTCGTGGATCTCGATCCGGTCCTCGGCTACCTCCACCGCGGCGTCGAGAAACTGTGCGAGAACGCGGACTATCACCAGGTGATCTGCTACACGGACCCGCTCGAATACGTCAGCGCGCTGTTCAACGAGTGGGCGCCGGTCATGGCGTTCGAAAAGCTGATGGATGTCGAGGTCCCCCGGCGCGCCGAATACATTCGGGTGTTGTCAAGCGAGCTCAACCGGATCGCCAGCCATGCGCTCTTCCTCGGCTGGATGGCGCTCGATCTCGGCGGCCTGACGCCGATTCTCTGGTCGTTCATCGAGCGGGACGAGATCGTGGACATGCTGGCCGCCCTGACCGGCCAGCGGATGCTGTTCAACTACTTCCGGATCGGTGGCGTCAACGGGGACCTGAACCACGAGTTCATGAGCCGCCTTGGTGACTGGATGACCCGCGCCACGGAGCAGATCGACTCCGGCAATGCGCTGCTCAACGAGAACGAGATCTTCGTGCGCCGGATGCGCGGGCTCGGGACGATCGACACGGCGACTGCGCTGCGGATGGTGATGACCGGACCGAACCTGCGGGCCACCGGCGTGCCGTTCGACATGCGCCGCGCTCATCCCTACAGCGTCTTTCCGGAGCTGGAATTCGACATCCCGACCCGCACCGAGGGCGACTGCCTGGCTCGCTACCTGTTGCGCATGGACGAGATCAAGCAGAGCCTGCGCATCATCGACCAGTGTCTCCATAACATGCCCGACGGGCCGGTCATGGCCAAGCTTCCCCGGCTCCTGCGGCCCCGCCCGGGTCGGGCGTATGCGGCGGTCGAGGGGCCGCGCGGCCAGTACTCGACGTACGCGATCAGCGACGGAACGGACCAGCCGTTCCGGATGCGGATCCACGACCCGTCGTTCATCCACCTGCAGTCCGTCGGGCTGATGATGCCGGGGCATCTGATCGCGGACACCATGGCCATCATGGCTTCGCTAGATCCAATTATGGGAGGGGTGGATAAGTGATCCCTCCTGCTTGGCGGGCGTTTGACGAGACCGCGCTGGGCAAGACCGCGCTGGGCAATTGCACATGACCGTGATTGGGCGCGGGTGGGGTCGGCTGACCTTGCCGGGCAAGGTCATCTTTACGCTCGTCCCAGTGCTGATCGCGCTTACCGCGGGGCTGGTCGCGGTGATCGCGGTGCTTGGCGCGCCGATTCTGGATGCGCTGGCTGCGAACCTTCCGATCGTGCGGTTCGTGGTGGCCGCCACGGTGGTGTTGCTGATGACCATCCCGACAGCGTTCATCGTCGGGTACATGGAACTCAAGGGCATCGCCCTCATGAACCTTCGGATTGGCCCCGACCGGGTCGGACCGTACGGATCGCTCATCTCGGTCGTCCACGGGCTGAAGATGCTGATGAAGGAGGACTTCACTCCGAGTGGAGCCGACCCGATCGTCTTCACCTGGGCACCGGTGGTCGCGTACCTCGCGAGCGTCATGACCCTGCTGGTAATCCCCTTCGGACCGGGCCTGTTCGGCCAGGATCTGAACCTGGGCCTGCTCTACTTCTTCGCCATCGGCGGGCTCTCTGTCGTGGGCATGCTGATGGCCGGCTGGGCGAGCTACAACAAGTACTCGCTGATCGGCGGCCTGCGTGCCGCGGCCCAGGTGATCAGCTACGAGATCCCACTCACCCTGTCGGTCGTCGGGTTGATCCTCCTGGCGGGCACGATGAGCCTCAACCAGATCGTGCTCAACCAGTCGGGCTGGTTCACGGACTGGTATGTCTTCCAGCAGCCCCTCGGCGTGCTGATCTTCTTCATCGCGGCGACCGCCGAGGCGAACCGGACGCCGTTCGACCTGACCGAGGCCGACTCCGAGATCGTCGCCGGATACGCGACCGAATACTCGGGCATGCGCTTCGGCTTCTTCTACTTCGCCGAGTTCGTCAACGTGTTCATCGTCGCGGCGCTCATGGTGACCCTCTTCCTCGGCGGCTGGAACGCGCCCTTCCCATGGCCGTGGCCGGTCGCCCTGTCGCTGGACCCGGGGAGCCTCGGGATCGGCCTGCTGCTCCTGGTCGCCATCGTCCCGCTAGTGGCGACCCTGATCTTCGCCGCCCCGATCTGGATCGCCAGCTCGCGGATCAAGGGCTGGCAGGCGCTTCTGGGTGGCTTTGCGCTGGCCAATCTGTTCCTCGTAGCACTCGTCGGCGCCGGGGCCTACATCGCCTTCGACTGGGTCGCCGGCGTTGCCTGGTTCATGCTCAAGTCCTACGCCGTCGTGTTTATCCTCGTATGGATGCGCGGGACGCTGCCGCGGGTGCGGATCGACCAGCTGATGGACTTTGCGTGGAAGTGGCTCCTCCCCGCGGCGCTGCTCAACCTGTTCGTCACCGCCGCGGCGATCGTCGTGGTGCGGTCATGAGCGCGTCAAGGGCGCGAGGATGAGCTTGATCCCCGGCCTGGGCATCGTCACCGGGATGGCCCTGACTCTCCGTCGGTTCTTCGAGCCGAAGGTGACGATCAAGTACCCCGAGGACCGCCGTGATCCGCCGCACAAGTTCCGCGGCAGGCTTCAGCTCCTCTATGACGAGTGGGGCACCCTCAAGTGCGAGACCTGCTTCCAGTGCGCCCAGGCCTGTCCGATCGAGTGCATCGACATGGGCGGCATGGACACCCGCGGCCGCTATCACGTGCACTGGGGTGCCGCGGAGACCTACGGCGAGCGGCGCGAGGAGTCGGCGCTGCGCCGATCAGGCCGTCCGGTGCCTGACCCCGCGTACCTGCCGTTTGTCGCGATCGATCTGGTCGAGCTCGACGCCATCCTCGAGGACCACGACCACAATCCCGCCGATCTGCTGCCGATCCTCGAAGCCACCCAGGCCGCCTATGGCTACCTCCCGGTGGCGGCGCTCAAGCGGATCAGCAACCTGACCAGCGCGCCCTACGCGTTGATCTACGGCACGGCCAGCTATTACGCGCATCTGCGGTTCGAGCCGCCGACCGCCACGGAACAGGCGGCAGCCGTCGATGCGCATCGCCCGTCCGAGACGACCTACCTGGAGGCTCTGCGGGCGTCGCTCGGCGGCAGCCACACGGGAGCGCCCAACTGATGGCCGTCCGACTGACGACCCCGGCCGCGTGGCCAACGATCCTGCTGGAGCGCGCCAAGGCCGCGGACCCCACCGATCTCGACGCAGCCGTCCGCGCCGGCGCGTTCGAGGGCCTGCGCCGCGCCATCCGCGACCTGGGTCCCACCGGCACCATCGCCACGATCGCGGCCGCCGGGCTGGTCGGGCGCGGAGGTGGCGGGTTCCCGACGGCCATGAAGTGGCGCACCGCGGCGGAAACCCCGGCCGCACGCCGGTACGTGGTCGCCAACGGCTACGGCGCGGACCCGGCGGCCGGCACGGATCGCTATCTCCTGGAGCACGACCCGTTTGCGGTTCTCGAGGGGACGGCCATCGCCGCCCTGTCCATCGGTGCCACGGAGGCGTTCATCATCGTCCGCGCCGAAGCGACCGAAACGATGCGCCGCCTCAAGGCGGCGCTCGCCGCGGCCGAGGAGGCCGGCTTCCTCGGATTCGATGTCCTGGGTTCCGGCCACGACTTGGCCATGGCGGTCCGTACGGTCCGGGGCGCCTACATGGTGGGCGAGGAGACCGTGCTGCTCAAGGCCCTCGAAGGCAAGCGCGGCCAGCCAGAGCAGCGCCCGCCGCACCCCGCAGAGCGCGGCCTGCATGGCATGCCAACCGTCGTCAACAACGTGCAGACCCTCGCGGCCGTGCCGTGGATCGTCCGCAACGGTGCCGAGGCCTTCGCCGCGACCGGCGCCGGGACCGCCCGGGGCACGATGCTGGTCCAGGTCCGGACACCGGCCAGCGACGGGATCGCGGAGGTCCCGCTGGGAACGCGGCTGCGCGAGATCGTGGGTCTCGGCGGCGCCCTGCCTGCCGGCCGCACGATCAAGGCGATTTTGGTTGGCGGCCCATCCGGCGGGCTGCTACCGCCGGACCAGCTCGATACGCCCTATGACTTCGAGCCGCTGCGGGCGGCGGGCGCCCATATCGGGTCGGGCTCCGTCGTCGTCGCCGACGATCGAGCCTGCGTGGTGGACCTGGCCCGACTCCTGACCCGCTTCTGCGCCAGTGAGTCGTGCGGCAAGACGATCCCATGCCGCATCGGAACCCGGCGGCTCGTGGAGATCGCGGACCGGATCATCGACGGACGCCCGCGACCCACGGACCTGACGCTGCTGACGGACCTGTCTGCCGACATCGTCGCTTCGGCGCTGTGCGACCACGAGCGCCTGACGACCATCCCGCTGGCCAGTGCGATGCGATACTTCCGTTCCGAGCTGGACGATCACATCCTCAGAAGTTCCTGCCCGGCTGGCGTCTGCCACCCGATCGCGGTGGCCGCCGGTACGGCCTCATAACGGACGACCATGGCCCTGATCACCCGCCCCGACGCCGCCCCACCTGCGATCGCCCCCGAGTCCATCGGGACGTTGGCCGAGCGACTCCTCGACTCGCAATCGCCGCAGCGCCCGCAGTCCTCGACCCGGATCCGGATCGAGGTCGACGGTCGTGTCGTCGAAGGCTTCGAGGGCCAGACCATCCTCGAGGTCTGCCGCGACAACGGGATCGAGATCCCGACCCTGTGCTACGAGCCGAAGCTGCCCGGCTTCGGGGCGTGTCGGATGTGCGTGGTCCAAGTCGAGGGCGAGGAGTACCCGCCCATCTCATGCTCACGAACCTGTGAGCCGGAGATGAAGGTCCAGACCCAGACCGAGGATCTGCGCCGCCTCCGTCGGACCAACCTCGAGCTGATCTTCTCCGATCACAACGCCTACTGCCTGCCGCCCTGCCAGAACAAGTGTCCCAGCCGCATCGACATCCCGGGCTTCCTGAAGGCCAACGCGGAGGGCGATTGGCGTGAGTCGGCGAGGATCTTCAAGCGCACGATCCCGTTCCCGAGCGTCCTTGGGCGGGTCTGCCCGGCGCCGTGCGAGGAGCACTGCCGGCGCGACGAGGTCGACGAGGCCATCGCCATCCGCGACAGCCATCGCTATGCCGGCGACCAGGTCCTCAAGGCGATGCTCGACGACGGCGTGGACCCACCCATCCCGTACGAGCGCCAGGCCGCGTCCGGGCGACGGGCCGCCGTGATCGGATCCGGGCCGGCCGGGATGGCCGCCGCGTTCTACCTGCTGCTGTCCGGCCACGACGTGACCGTGTTCGAACGCGACGCAGCCCCCGGCGGCATGCTCCGCTACGGAATCCCGCAGTACCGCCTGCCCAAGGTCGAGGTCCTCGAGGCCGAGTACGAGTCGGTCACCCGGCTTGGCGCCAAGGTCGTCTGCAACGCCGGGCTCGGGACCGACTTCTCGCTCGACGACCTGACCAACCAGGGCTTCGACGCGGTGGTCGTGGCCATCGGCTGCTACGACACGAACAAGCTGGGGATCCCGGGCGAAGATGCCGCCGAGTGCCTCGACGGGCTCGAGTACCTGCGGACCGCGACGCTCGGCCTGCCCTACCCCGAGCATGTCGGCAAGCGTGTCGTGGTGATCGGTGGCGGGTTCACCTCGATGGACTGCTCGCGCACGTCGATCCGCCAGGGCGCCGCAGAAGTCACCCTCGTCTATCGCCGCGACATGAAGGACATGCCGGCGTCGTTCGAGGTCCACGAGGCGATCGAGGAGGGCGTCACCGCCATCTTCCAGGCGGGACCGGTCCGCGTGATCACCGACGCCGCCGGGGACGTAACCGGGGTCGAATTCATCCGGATGGCCCTGGGCGCACCGGACGCCTCCGGCCGGCGACGCCCGGAACCGGCGCCCGGCACGGAATTCACGATCCCCTGCGACCGGGTGTTGCTGGCGATCGGCCAGGGCCCCGAGCTCGACTGGCTCGAGCAGCCCGGCAACGAGGGACCCCAGAAGACAAAGCAATGGCGGCTCAAGGCAGACGCCGTCACCTTCGAGACCGGCCGCCCGGGCGTGTTCGGGACGGGCGACGTGCGGATCGGCGCAGCAACGGTCGTCCAGGCGATCGCCGAGGGCCGGCGCTCAGCCTATGCCGTGGACGCCTACCTCAAGGGGATGGACCTGTCGGCGATCCGGACGCGCCAGACGCTCGCGGAGCCACAGCCGGAGTTCCTGTCGATCGTGCCGTTCACCAGCGAGGTCAAGCAGCCGCGCTATCGCATGACCGCGTTGGAGGCGGAGGAACGTAACCACAGCTACATCGAATACGAACTGCCCTATACCCCAGAGGCGGCGATCGCCGAGTCCACCCGCTGTCTCCAGTGCACCTGCGAGGCGATTGGGTTCTGCGACCTGCGCCGTCTCGGCATCGAATACGGCACCACGCTCCAGACGCTCGAGCCCGCCCATCACCATGGCGCGGGCTATCGGAGCGTCACGGAGAACCGCTTCACCGGGGCGAACCACGATTACATTCGCGACGATTCGCACGCGTTCATCCTCCGCGAGCCGTCGCGCTGTATCGATTGCGGGCGCTGCGCCACCGTCTGCGCCGAGGTAGTCGGCGCCGCCTGTTACGACTTCATGCGGATCGGGTTCGACACCCTGGTCACGACGCCGCTGGATATGAGCCTCAACGACACCCCGTGCGTGTCGTGCGGCCGGTGCGCCGAGACCTGCCCGACCGGCGCCCTGATGCCCAAGCCGCGGATCCTCGAGAAATACGAAGTGGACGAGAGCCGCTGCATCTTGTGCGGCATCTGCGTGGACGCCTGCCCATACGACGCTCTGCGTGACGGGGCGGACATCGAGCTGTCGCACACGTCCCGCGCGAACCCGATGATCGACCTGATGGCCATCGCCGCGGTGGATCGTGAGACCGAGGTGACGTACATCCGGCGCGAGCGCGACTGGGCGTCCCGGGCGGCCGCGGAAGGCCGGTTCGTCGACACGGCTCGGATGCTGCCGATGCTGCCGGCCACGCTGGCCGGACTGCCCGGCGCCACTGGGCATGGCAACGGCCACGGGCATGGCACCGGCCACGGGGGACACGGCGCCGGCGTCGTCTCGTCCGGGCCGGCACAGCACGAGTAGCCGGGAGTGGTCCGCCGGCTCGTCCCGATCATCCTGGCCGTGGCCGTCATGGGGGCGGTCACGGGCGTCGCCGCAATCATGCTCGTCCTCGGTGGCCAGGACTGGGAGGACGCGCTGTTCTGGATCCTGGCCGCGGTCATGCTCGGCTCCGGCCTCCTGGTCGTGACGATGCGCGACATCATTCGCTGTGGGCTGGCGATGATCGTCTGCTTCGGTGCGCTGGCCGGCATCTACGTCGTACTGGGTGCGCCGCTGATCGCTGCCACCCAGGTGATCGTCTACATCGGGGCGATCAGCGTCCTGATCCTGTTCGCAATCATGCTCACCCAGACCAAGGACGCGCCCAGTCGGCTCGTCTTCCAGACCCAGGCCCTGCCGGCCGGCATCGCAGCGATCATCACCGGAGTGGTCATCGCCCTCGCGGTGAGCGCGACCGATTGGGCGGAAGTCCCGGAGCGGATCCGGGTCGCGACGGACGCACTGTCGCAGATGCTGTTCAACGACTTCATCCTCGCGTTCGAGGTCGTCAGCGTGCTGCTGCTGGCCGCGGTGATCGGCGGTGTCTTCCTGGCCAAGCGCGAACCGGGCGGGCCGTCGTGAGCAACAGCCTCGATGCCTACCTGATCCTGTCCGGGCTCCTGTTCGCCATCGGGTCGTTTGGCTTCCTGGCCCGGCGCAATGCGATCAGCATGCTGATGTCCATCGAGCTGATGCTCAACGGGGTCAACCTGGCGATCGTGGCGTTCGGGGCCTTCGTTCCCGCGCTCGGCGCCCAGGGATCGGTCATCGCCCTCATGGTGATTGCCGTGGCGGCCGCGGAGGCGACGGTCGGGCTGGCCATCGTGATCGCGATCTACCGGAACAAGAAGACGCCGCTAGTCGACGAGTACGACGCCATGCGCCAATGATCAAGCGTCGATCACTTCGGCGTGCCGTGGGACGGCCGATGCGCGCGTTGTCGACTGCGCGCGATCGCTCACGTAGCTTCGGCTACGCTCGCTCACGTGCTCGCCTCCGCCTTCGCCTCGGCTCGTCCGACGGCACGCTTGGCAGGACTTGCGCGGCGCTTGGGATGACCTGATGAACTGGGATCTGCTCATCCCGTTGATCGCGGTCCTGCCGCTGGCGGGTTTCGCGGTCACCGCCCTGATCGGGCGGCGGCTGGGCGGGGCGGCCCCCTGGGTGCCGGTTGGCGCAGTGTTCGTGGCCTGGCTGATCGCAATGGCTGCCGCGTTCTCCGCCCTGACCGGCGTCGAGCCGTTCGGCGAGCACGGCTACGGCGTGCACCTGTTCGAGTGGATCCCGGCCGGCGGCTTCGTGGTGGATGTCGGCTTCTTTATCGACAACCTGACCGCCTGCCTGCTGATCGTGGTGACCACGATCGGGCTGCTGGTCCATGTCTACTCGATCGGGTACATGAGCCACGACCCGGGGCGCTGGCGCTTCTTTGCCTACCTCAATCTGTTCATGTTCTCCATGCTCCTGCTGGTCCTGGCCGACAACTTCCTGGTGGTGTTCGTGGCCTGGGAGCTGGTCGGCCTGTGCAGCTATCTGCTGATCGGCTTCTGGTATCGCAAACGCTCGGCGGCGCTGGCGGCCAAGAAGGCGTTCATCGTCAACCGGGTCGGCGATGTCGGGTTCGCGCTCGGGATCATGCTCATCTTCGTCAATTTGGGCACGCTCGACATCCGCGAGGTGATCGAGCGGATCGGCGAGCTCCAGGGCGGCACGATCGCGGCCATCTCCCTGCTCATCTTCGCCGGAGCCATGGGCAAGAGCGCCCAGTTCCCGCTCCACGTCTGGCTGCCGGACGCGATGGAGGGCCCGACTCCCGTGTCGGCCCTGATCCACGCCGCGACGATGGTCAACGCCGGGGTCTACCTCGTCGCCCGGACCAACCCGATCTTCGCCCATGCTCCGGACGTACTCGTGGTGGTCGCCGGGATTGGCATCTTCACGTCCATCCTGGCGGCGTCGATCGCGATGACCCAGACGGATATCAAGCGGGTATTGGCGTACTCGACGCTCAGCCAGCTCGGCTACATGTTTGCGGCGCTCGGCGTCGGTGCGTGGACGGCGGCTATCTTCCACCTGATGACCCATGGCTTCTTCAAGGGACTGCTGTTCCTGGGATCCGGCTCGGTCATCCACGCCGTGCACGAAGAGCAGGACATGCGCCGGATGGGCGGCCTGTCGCGCAAGATCCCCATCACGTACGCCACGATGCTGATCGGGTCGCTGGCCATCGCCGGGATTCCGCCGCTCGCCGGCTTCTTCTCCAAGGACGAGATCCTCGGCGAATCGTTCAAGCTGGGGTTCCTGTGGGTCTGGGCGATCGGGTTCGTGGTAGCCGGGATGACCGCGTTCTACATGTTCCGGCTGATGGGCCTGACCTTCTGGGGCGCCTTTCGCGGCCCGAAGGCGATCTGGGACAAGGTGCACGAGTCCCCGGCGGTGATGACCGTCCCGCTCATCCTCCTGGCGATCCCGTCGGTCCTGCTGGGCCTGACCCTCGGGCTCCCGTTTGGCGCCAGCCTGATCGGTGGCTGGCTCCATCCAGTCTTCGCCGAGGGCCTCGAGCTGCTGCACCACGAGGAGGCAGTGTTCAGCCTCTTCGGCATCGATGGGGTCCTGATCATCGCCAGCGTCACGGTGGCGGTGGTCGGCATCTCCATCGCCGGGCGCCTGTTCGGTGCGCGGATCGGCCCGGTCGGCATTGACCCACGGCCGGAGCGGGTCCAGGCGATCGCCGCCCGGGTTCCGTTCCTGTACCGCGCGTCGCTCAACAAGTGGTGGTTCGATGAGCTCAACCACTTGTTGTTCATCGCGATCGGCGGGCGGCTCGCGGCCTTCGCCTGGTGGTTCGATCGCGAGGTGGTCGACGGGACGGTCAATGCGCTGGGGCGGGTGACGCTAGGGGCGGGCCGGGGGCTGCGCCAGGTGCAGACCGGCCGCGTCCAGAACTACGCCCTGGGCATCGCGCTCGGGCTGATCGTGATGGCGGGCACATACCTGGCCCTGGCCGGTCGCTGACGATGGGCGTTTCGAGCGTGCCGCTGCTGTCGCTGATCATCTTCCTGCCGCTTGTCGGGGCGGTCGCGGTCGGGATCTCCTCGGCGTCCGTGGCGCGTCCGATCGCGCTCGTCTTCTCGCTGCTGACCTGGGTCGTCTCGCTGTTGCTGCTGATCGGCTACCTGCCGGATCGGCCGGGCTTCCAGTACGTCGAGGCGGTCGACTGGATCGGGCTGTTCGGCATCCAGTACAAGGTCGGCGCGGACGGACTCGCCGTGGCGCTGGTGGTGCTGACAACGACGCTGTCATGGATCTCCATCCTGGCCAGCTTCAAGCCGATCCAGACGCGAATCAAGGAATACATGGTCTCGTTCCTGATCCTCGAGGTCGGGATGCTCGGGGTCTTCCTGTCGCTCGACACGTTCCTGTTCTACATCTTCTGGGAGATCGTGCTGGTCCCGATGTACCTGATCATCGGGATCTGGGGTGGCGCCAACCGGATCTACGCCACGATCAAGTTCGTCCTGTACACCCTCGTTGGATCGCTGCTGATGCTCGTCGCGATCCTCGCCACGGCATACGCCTATCAGGTCGGACATGGCGGGTCGTGGGTCGGCGCATTTGACTTCGAGGCTCTGCGCGCGTACGCCGGGACCGGCGGCTTCGCCGAGGGTCTCCAGCTCGGGGCATTCCTGGCCTTCTTCCTGGCCTTTGCCATCAAGGTCCCGATGTTCCCGTTCCACACCTGGCTCCCGGACGCCCACACCGAAGCGCCGACCGCCGGCTCCGTGATCCTGGCCGCCGTCCTGCTCAAGCTGGGTGCCTACGGGTTCATCCGCTTTGCGGTGCCGCTCTTCCCGGCCGCAGCGGTGACCTTTGCGCCCGCGATCATCGTGCTCTCGCTGATCGCGATCATCTACGGCGCGATCGTTGCCCTCGTCCAGCCGGACCTCAAGCGGCTGGTGGCGTACTCGTCGGTCAGCCACATGGGCTTTGTCACGCTCGGGATCTTCGTGTTCACCGAGCAGGGACTGCAGGGCGCGGTCCTCCAGATGATCAACCACGGGTTGATCACGGGGGCGCTATTCCTGCTTGTCGGAGTGATCTACGAGCGGACCCACGACCGAACGATCGCGAAGATGGGCGGGCTGGCGGCGCGCATGCCGGTCTACGTCGCGATCTTCGGGTTCTTCGTCTTTGCCTCGGGCGGCCTGCCCGGGTTGTCCGGGTTCGTCGGCGAGTTCCTCGTCCTGGTGGGGACGTTCGCAGTCAGTCCGGTGTCCGCCGCGGTGGCAACCTTTGTGATGATCCTGGCCGCGGGCTACCTCCTGTACATGTACGGCCGGATCGTCTTCGGCGAGGTGTCTGACTTCCTGGCGGGGCTGGGCCGCCACCTGACCGATATCACCCCGGTCGAGATCCTGACGCTCGCGCCCCTGGGCGGGCTCGTGGTCATCTTCGGGATCCAGCCGGGGCTGCTGCTGGGGCTGCTAGGCGGAACCGTGCGCGAGACGCTCGATGCCGTCCGACCCGCGGCCGCGATCGAGATTCCCGCGGTGGTGGTCGCTGGCCTACTGGGTCTGGCGGTCGTGGGCATCGTCGCCCGCATGGGCTGGACCGTTATCCGGCCCAGCGCCGGATCGTCGACTGGGCTCGAGCCGGATCGGACCGGGGCTCAATGAGCTGGCAGGACTTCGTCACGATCAGCCCACTGGTGGCTGCCATCCTGACGGCGGCCGCGGTCCTCGTGGTTGACCTGGTCCGGCCCGGGCGTTCGGCGGTTGCCGTGGCAACGACGCTGATCGGTCTCTCGATCACCGCGGCGCTCACCCTGGTGGTGGGGCTGAGCCCGGCCAGCGCGTTCGGGGGCGCGTACACGGTCGATGCGCTGACGACGTTTCTCGATGTGCTGTTCATCGCGATCATCGCGATGACGGTGGTGTTCGGCCCGGACTACCTGGTGCCGCGTGGGCTGCCGGTCGCCGAGTTCGCGACGATCCTGGTCTTCGCCATGACCGGGGCGATGCTGATCGCCGCCTCCACGGATCTGCTGATCCTGTTCCTCGGCCTCGAGCTGATGGTCCTGCCCGGCTATCTGCTGGCCGGCTTCCACAAGACGGACGGCTACTCGACCGAGGGCGCGATCAAGTACTTCCTGCTGGGCTCGTTCAGCTCGGCGATCTTCCTGTTCGGGCTGGCGTTTATCTGGGGCCTGACCGGGACGACGCGGGTGGATGAGGTGGCGGCGGCCCTCTCGGCGGTCGTGGGGGGAGCTGCGCCCCTGTCGCCGGGGCTTGCCATGGGCCTCGCATTCCTGACGACCGGGGTGGCCTTCAAGATTGCCGCGGTGCCGTTTCACTACTGGACGCCGGACGCCTACCAGGGCTCCCCAACCCCGATCACCGGCTATCTCTCGGTGCTACCCAAGGTCGGGGCGTTCGCGCTGATCCTGCGGCTGTTCGTCGAGGCCCTGGGGCCGCTGGCGGATTGGTGGCTGCCGGTGATGATCGTGCTGGCGGCCCTGACAATGACCCTGGGCAACCTGGTGGCGCTCACCCAGGACAACGTCAAGCGGATGCTGGCCTACAGCTCCATCGCCCACACCGGCTACATGATGGTCGGCCTGGCGGCCTGGGCCGGCGATCCCGACGGCCGGAGCGACGGCCTGGAGGCACTGCTCTTCTATGGCGTGGCCTACGCATTCATGAACCTCGGGGCGTTCGCCGTGGTCGCGGCGCTCCAGAAGCGGACCGGCGTCACCTCCGCGCTGGCCACGTTCGCCGGGCTGGGCCGGCGCGAGCCCCTGCTGGGGATCCTGATGACCCTGTTCCTCCTGTCGCTGGTCGGCATCCCGCCGACCGCCGGCTTCTTCGCCAAGGCCAACATCATCATCGCCGCGGTTCAGGCCGGCGGGCCGCTGACCTATCTGGCCATTCTGGTCGAGCTCATCGCGGCCGCCGCCGCCATCTACTACCTGCGCGACGTGGTCTACATGTACATGCGCGAACCGGCGACCGATACGCCGGGGCTGCGC